>JBJXEI010000144.1:0-4258 GCA_046154065.1 Polaromonas sp.
TGCGTCGCGGCGCCAAAGTCATCCTGGACAGCGCGTCTGTCTCCCTCAACCCGGGCGAAAAAATCGGCCTGGTCGGGCGCAACGGGGCGGGCAAATCCACCCTGTTCGCGATGCTCAACGGCTCCATCCACGAGGACGGCGGCGAGTTCTACATCCCTGCACAGTGGCGCATGGCCCAGGTCGCCCAGGACATGCCCGAAACCGAACAAAGTGCCACCCAATACGTCATTGAAGGCGATGTGGTACTGCAGGCGGCGCAGGTGGAAGTGGAGGCGGCAGACGCCAGCGGCGATGGTGAACGCATCGGCCACGCCTACATGGAGCTCTACGACGCAGGCGCACACGACGCCGAATCCCGCGCACAAGCGCTGATTCTGGGTCTGGGTTTCAAGCTCAGCGAAGTCAACAACCCCGTCAACAGCTTTTCAGGCGGCTGGCGCATGCGCCTGCAACTGGCGCGCGCGCTGATGTGTCCGTCAGACCTGCTGCTGCTCGATGAGCCGACCAACCATCTGGACTTGGACGCGCTGGTCTGGCTGGAAGCCTGGCTCAAAAAATACCAGGGCACCATGCTGGTCATCAGCCATGACCGCGAGTTTCTGGACGCCGTGACTGACGTGACGGTACACATTGAAGTGGCCAAGCTGACCCGCTACGGCGGCAATTACAGCAAATTTGAAGACCTGCGCGCCGAACAAATGGCACTGCAACAAGGGGCCTTCAACAAACAACAGGACAAGATCGCCCACCTGCAAAAGTTCATCGCACGCTTCAAGGCCAAGGCCAGCAAGGCGAAACAGGCGCAAAGCCGCGTCAAGGCGCTGGACCGCATGGAAAAAATTGCCCCGCTGCTGGCCGAAGCCGATTTCACCTTCGAGTTCAAAGAACCCGCCAACCTGCCCAACCCCATGCTGTCGATGCAGAACGCCTACTTTGGCTACCCTGCAGCCGAGGGTGCGGCAGAAGGCACACCGCCCACGGTCATCGTGCAGAACGTCAGCAAATCGGTGTTGGCCGGCCAGCGCATTGGCATTCTGGGTGCCAACGGCCAAGGCAAATCCACCCTGGTGAAAACCGTGGCCCGCGCCCTGGCGCCGATTGACGGCGAGATGCTGGAAGGCAAAGGCCTGAACATCGGTTATTTCGCGCAGCAGGAACTGGACGTGCTGCGCCCCGCCGACAACCCGCTGGAGCACATGATCCGCCTGGTCAAGGAAGTCACTGCCGCCGGCAAGATCAGCGGCCAGCAAACCCGCGAACAGGACTTGCGCAGTTTTTTGGGCAACTTCAACTTCGGCGGCGACATGGTCAAGCAGGCCGTGGGCAGCATGAGTGGTGGCGAAAAAGCCCGCCTGGTGCTGTGCATGATCGTCTGGCAGCGCCCCAACCTGCTGCTGCTGGACGAGCCAACCAACCACTTGGACCTGGCCACACGCGAAGCCCTGGCCATGGCGCTCAACGAATTTGAAGGCACCGTGATGCTGGTCAGCCATGACCGCGCCCTGTTGCGTTCGGTTTGTGATGAATTCTGGATGGTGTCGCGCGGCGGCGTGGAACCGTTTGACGGTGACCTGGACGACTACCAGCGCTACTTGCTCGACGAGGCCAAACGCCAGCGCGAAGAGGCTAAAAAGTCGGGCAATGCACCGGCGCCAGTGGCGACCAAAGTCATTGCGGCGGCGCCCAGCGCGTCGGATTCAAAAAAACCGGACTCAGACAAGAAAGCCGACGCGCAACGTCGCCAGCAGCAGTCGGAGGCCACCAAACCCTTGCGCAAAGAGTTGGAAAAAATTGACCTGAAAATCCAGTCCTTGGGTGCCGAAAAAGCCAGCCTTGAGCAATTGCTGACCACCAGCAAAGCGGCAACGGAAATCGCCCAGACGGGTAAACGCCTGAAAGCGATTGAAGCCGATTTGGCCGTATTGGAAGAACGCTGGCTGGAACTGACGGAAAAAATTGAAATGACTGCAGCCTGAGCGTTATTCGGGCTGCTCAACGCCTTGATAAATGCCGCTCTATGTGTGCAGGACCACGGTATTAGAGGAAACGGGATATGACGGGATCAAGTGGGCTTCGATGGGACTTTCCCAATGAAACCAGGCCGTTTAAGGCAAAAACGGCCCTTCAAGTCACCACCACAACGGGCCACGATAAATTATCGTTCCTGGCTTGATCTGGTGGGTCGGCCTTCTGGGTTGGGCCGATGCTTCAGCGGCCATTTCAGCCGCTTAAATGGGCGTTTAAGCCGTCGTTACGCTGGGGCGGTGCTGGCGATGGGCTTCTGGGCTGTGGCCGCGCCCTTGGCCTTGCTCGATATTGCTTGAGCTGGCTAATTCGGATGCTGGCGTCCGAATTGCTCTCCAATGAAATTGCTTTTCAATTCGGACGCTGCAGCTGGTCATTTTTCGGGGTTCTGGCCTGTGGATAAGCATTAGATCACCGTCGTATCAGGGTCTGCGAAAAGCTCGGGCTGGTTGCGCTTGCGAGCGATGGCCAGGCAGCGTTTGTTGATCTGGTAGACGCGAACGTAGCTGATGCCGTACTCCTTTGCCAGCTCGTGGGCGTTGCCACGGGTCATGCGGTTGAAAATTTCGCGGTCCCGCTGGCTGGCTTTGAACGGCGCATCTGCTGTGATGTAGACGTTTTGCCCCTTCCAGTGCTCGGCCAGAAAGTCCGCCATGTCGTTTCCGATGTCTGCAGCCATTTCAACGTCCATCTTGTGCTTGTCGATCAGCCGTTTGGCCGCCTGCTCGGCCACTTCCGCCAGCAGTTCGTGACGTCGAATATCGGCGTTGGTTTCAACCAGGTCGTTGCTCATTTTGTGGGTGCTCCTGTGCGGCGCTGTTGGTAGGTCAGCGCCTGTGAAATTTTCTCTAGGTCACGGACGTGGCACCACTCAAAAAACTGGGGCGCAGCGTCCTGCAGCATTTGTTTGGCGATGCCGTCGGCGTAGTCGTCGGGCAAGCGATCCAGACTGATCAGCTGGGCGCGGATTCGGCGCACCAAGGGCAGCGCATCGGCTGACGGCGTAGGCCGCGCCGGACGTTTGGACTTGATCGCGGCGACGGGCTTGAACCCCAGGAATTTGAAGTAAGTCAGCACGCGTTGGCGGCCTGAATGATCAAGGCCCTTGGAGCTGTCTGCGCCGCCCTGGGTCAACAGGATGGCCCGGTAATCCTCATCAGCCAGGCCCAGCTGCTTTTTGGCAATATGGATCTTGACCATGTCGCTGTTGCGATGATCGCGGGCGAGCTTGCTCATGATGAAACCAATGATGTAAAAAGACTGCGCCCCGCTTTGCAATGCCTCAAGGGCGTGGGCCGGGCAGTGGTGTTTGTTGGGTCCGATCTGGACGGCGTGGGCCTCACATAAAGGTAGGTCACACGTCTTCCCTGCGCTGGTCGGCCAGTCGCAGAAGAAACCGCTCATGTCCATGCAGGTGTGAACTTCCTGCAGACCGACCTTTGCCAGGCACGGCGGCGGCAACTTGCTGCCGCGCACGTGAACGGGGTGGTCAAAGCCGGAGAAGCGATACCAGGGCATCAGTCAACCCCCAGGAGCCGTTGGCCCCGATCGTTGGTGCTGCCAGCTGGCTTTTTTTGTCGTACCTGTGAGGCTTTGACAGAAGCCAGCGTGACCTCCGGTTGATCTTCAACCTCATAGTGCCTTGCGCCGTCGTAGGTTTCATCGCACTGGAATGCAGAGCTCATCAGCTCAACCAACTTGATCCCTTTGTCCATCGGCATCAGAAACTGCTGGTAGCCGATGCGCACACAGAACATTGGCACTGTTTTCTTGGGCGTGGTGGCCATGGTGTTACCCCAGCACCAGCGGCCCAAGCCACCAGTTCCATAGCCCGATCAGGCTGGTCAGCAAAAAGCAAACCTGCTGCACGAACATGCGCCAAGCGCGCAGGCGCACGCTGAACGCCATCCAGCCGATGTTGCTGACCAGGAAGGCGGCAAAGCCCCAAGCTGGCTCAAACTTGGTGGACAGCAGCAGCGCGCCCAGAATGCCGAAGATCGCGGCGAGGGTTTCGATGACGATCGGCTTCATACTTCCACCCACTGATCGTTGTTCATCCGCATGAGAACGGAGGGAAGCGCTTCGACCGTGGCGATTCGGAATGTCACGGTTGAATCGGCTTGGCGAATCAAGATCGCGCCGATTTTTATGCGTCGATCAGCTTCGACATCACCAGCGTCGAAGCGGGCGATGGTCTTCCAGGCACCGCTGTTGTTGGCCTGCAGTTGGACCG
>JBJXEI010000145.1:0-59125 GCA_046154065.1 Polaromonas sp.
GCACCAGCAGCACCTGCTGGTCGTCAGCCGTGGTCGGCTTGAAGCTCACCACCGGGGCCGTGGCCGGCACGATGACGACTTTTTCACCGTCCTTGTACTTCAGCGTCATCTTTTGCCCGCCCGGCACGGTGGACGGCGCTGCCGCCAGATCAGCCACCGTGGCGTTGGTCATCGTGCTTTGCGGCTGCAGGTCCCAGGGGAAATGCCCCTCCCCCGTGCCCCGCGCCGCTTCAGGGAAGACCAGCACCTCCAGCGCCAGCTGGCTGCCGTCGGCCTGCGGCATGGCGGCGGTGCCCACATAGCTGCCCGGTTTGATGTCGGCCAGCGCAATGGCAAACACCTCACTGACCGGCATGCCCGCCGGGCGCACCAGGGTGATGACCTCGCCGCTGCGCTCCTTGACCGTCATGCTGCTCGCGTCAATGCGTTCGATCGCGGCCCGCACCCGCACCGTGGGGTTGGCAGGTGCCTGCGCCAGGGCCAGCGAGCTGCTGGCCACCACGGCCAAAGCGGCCAGAGACAGGGAGAGTTGTTTGAACATGAGGACTTTCGGAGGGGGGAGTTGAGGGGCGGGTTGCCGTGCTTTAAAAACCAAAGCCCATGCTAGCGACTTCCGCCCGATCCTGCTGGGGCGCCACCTCTACCACCCGCCCATCCCCGGTTAAAAACGCGGCCTTCACCACCGCGCCGGGGTAGGCCTGCTGCACGGCGGCGCGGTAGGTTTGCATTTTGCTGATCAGCTCGGGTTGCAGCTGGGGGCTGGGGGCGGAGTTGTAGTCGAGCACCCACCAGTGGCCGCTGGCCTGGGCGTCCTTGCGCTGGACCAGGCGGTCCAGGCGCAGGGCCTGGCCCTGGTAGCGCATGTCCACCTCGTTGCCCTGCCAGGCGATGACGTCGGGGTGCCAGGCCCACGCGCCTTCGCCGCTGGCGATGCGTTGGGCCATCTGGGCAGCGTTTTGTGCCTGGCCGGGGCTGAGGGCGAACTCGTACGCAGCGGCGGCCACGGCGGCGGCGGGGATGGGCGCGCCGTCGAAGGCCACCACGCCCCACTCCAGCAGGCGGTGCATGGCTTTGCCGATGCGGGCGTTCAGGGGGGATTCGGCGGCGGCCATGGCGACTGGGGCGTCGGACTGCAGCGCGCCCGTCAGCGGCGGCAGCACCGGCAGCGAAAACGTTTCCTCCGGGGTCGCGTCGGTCGCCGCTGGTGGCTCGGCCTCGGTTTCGGTGGGCACCACGCTCAGCGGGGCCATCAGGGCCTGCAGGCGTTGCCACCAGCTGTGGGTGGTTTCGCGGTGCGGCTCAACCGATGAGATCACCAGCGTGCCGCGGGCGCGGGTCATGGCGACGTACAGGGCGTTGAGCTCTTCCCGCCCGCGTGCCAGCTGTTCCTGCGCTAGAACGGCCTCGGCGCAGATCGGCGGGCGTTTTTCCGACACCAGAAACACGAACTTTTCAGGCGCGGGCGACTGGCCAGGCCAGTCGATCAGCACGGTCATGCTGTCGGCGTTGCGGTCCACGGTGTCGGTGTCCAGCAGCAGCACGGCCTCGGCTTCCAGGCCTTTGGCGCCGTGGATGGTCAGCAGGCGCACGGCGTTGGGCTGCAAGCTCAGGGGGGCCAGCAGGCCGCCGGCCTTGAGGGCGCGCACCAGGCTGTAGGGCGTGGCGAAGCGCCCGCCGTCCAGCGCCAGCGCCACGCCCAGCAAGGCGCGCAGGTTGCCCAGCACTGCGGCGCGCTGGCCGTCGGGGGCGGCCGCGCCAAAACGGGCCAGCACGTCGCCGTCGTCGTAAATGGCCTGCAGCGCGTCATGAGGCGGCAGCTGGGTCAGCCAGCACTTCCAGCGCATCAAAATTGCCGCCAGCCCTTGCATTGATTGCGGGAGCTGCTCTGTTTGTTGTAGCAAATCAAACCAAGAGGTGGTGTTGCCGCGCCGCAGCACGGCCAGCGCCACCAGTTCGGCGTCGCTGACGGCAAACAGCGGTGAACGCAGCGCCCGCGCCAGCGACAAATCATGCTGCGGGGACACCAGCACGTCGAGCAGGGCCACGATGTCCTGCACCTCGCAGCAGTCGATCAGCGCAGTTTTTTCACCGATTTGCGCCGGAATGTGCAGGGCCTGCAGGGCGTCCCGCAGCGGCAGCAGGCTGGCGCGTTTGCGTGACAAGGCCATGATCTGGCCGGGCTGCAGACCGGGTTGGCCATCGGTGTTGGCCACTTGCAGGGCGATCCAGGCGGCGGCCTGGCGTGCTTCAAGCGTGCGCCGGGTTTCCTCGGGTAGCTCACGCGGGGTGGTGAGGCTGTCGCGCCAGCCTTCATCGGGTGCGGGGCCGTCGTCGCCCTCCGCATCGGCCGATGTGCCCCGGGGGATGGGCGGAAGCCGACCCAATTGGCCAGGCTGATCGGACGCGGTGGTGTGGGGGCGAAAACCTTCGTAGCCGTCGGATTCGGTGGCCGCCGCCATCACGGTGTTGACGGTGTCAATCACCCCGACGGCGTTGCGGCGGGTGTGGTCGCAGGCCAGCAGGTCACCGCCCAGGGCGCTGACGACAAAGGCCTGCGCGGCGATGAACACCTGCGGCTCGGCCCGGCGAAAGCGGTAAATGCTCTGCTTCGGGTCACCCACCAGGAACACACTGGGGGCCGACCCGGCCCCACCGTAGCCACTGAGCCAGGACGACAGCGCCTGCCACTGCAGCGGGTTGGTGTCCTGAAACTCGTCGATCATCAGGTGTTTGATGCGGGCGTCCAGCCGCTCCTGCACCCAGCCGGACAGCACCGGGTCGCTCAGCATGCTCTGGGCGGCGCGCTCCACGTCGTTCATGTCCACCCACTGGCGGGTGTGTTTGAGCGCACTGAACTCAGCCAGCAGCAAACGCGCCAGCCGGGCCATGCGCTGCTGGTAGTCCCAGGCTTCGTGCTGGCTGCTGGCGGCCTGCACGCGCAGCACCAGCTCCTGCGCTTCCCGCACGGCTTCAATGCCCACGATCTTTTCCCCGAACTTGCGGGCCGTGCCGGTGCCCGTCAGCAACGCGGCCAGCACGCCGCTGGCGTCGCCCACGCTCAGCGCTTGCTCCAGCTCCACGCCCTTGGCGGCGAAGGTTTTGGCGCTGGCGCGGCCCAGGGCCTTGGCGGCGGCCAGCAACAGCGGGCTGGCACACCGCAACGCGTCCAGCGGGTGGCCCAGGTCGGCCAGGTCCGGGAAATGCGCCCCAAACGGCATGACGGACGCGTCCACCACGCCCAGCGCGTCGGCCATCGCAAACTCGACCCGTTTGTCCAGCGCCGCGCCCAGCGCCTTGTCGGTTTGAAACCGCCCGTGCGCCAGCACCACGGCTTCGTAGTCGGCCTTCAGGGCCTCGTCAAGCAGCAGCGCCGTGTAAAAACGCCGCCACACCAGGGCACGGGCCGGGGCGTCGTCTTCCAGCAGCGTGTAGTTCACCGGCAGGTTCAGGCGCTGCAACACGGCCACCGGCGCGTTGCGCAGCAGCGCCGCAAACCAGCTGTGAAAGGTGCGGATCTGCACCGACCGCCCGGTGGCCAGCACCGAGCGGTATAAATTTGATAGCACCGCGGCATTGCTTTGCCTAGGCTGGTAGCCTGTTTGGCTTGAAAAACCTGCATTTTGACTGTTTGGAACGCCCGCCGTGACGCCGCGAAGGGCCAACTCCCGCTGCAGCGTGTCGTCGTCCGCATGGGCAAACTCGCGCAGCCACTCGTCGAGCCGCTCGCGCATCTCGCCCGCGGCTTTTTTGGTGAAGGTGATGGCCAGGATTTCCTGCGGGCGCAGCTCGCCGGGGGGCGACTCCAGCAGCGCCCGCACGATGCGGGACACCAGCATCCAGGTTTTGCCGGCCCCGGCGCAGGCCTCAACCGCCACACTGCGGCGCGGGTCACAGGCAATGGCGTAGAAGGCTTCAGCGGTGACCGGCTGGCCGTTGCGTTGGTAGGCGGCGAATTGATCGCTTGTCATCGTATCGACCTCACGACAACGACAGGTCCTCCGAGCCAGCAGGGGCCGCGGAACCGGCTTTGCCGGGCCGCAGGCGCAGCGGCCCCCTCGGGGGGCAGAGAGTTACACGAAGTGAACGAACGTGGGGGCATCACTTACTCCAATAGTCTTTGCGGCACAAACCGCGGGCGTTGCAGTAGTCACAGGCCTTGCCCTCGCCCAGCGCGGGCAGCACCGCGCCGTCGGCGATGCGGGACATGTCGCTGAGCACGCTTTCAATCACGCCCACCCGCATGTCGTTGATGTCGGGCTGGTCGTAGGTTTTGGTGGGCTCTTTTTCACCCAGGTTGACGTAGGCAGCGGCCAGCGTGTCGTCGGCCATCAGCGCGGCGTAAAACGCCAGCTGGGTGTCTTCACCGCCGGACTTGATGCGATCGGCTGTGGTGGTGCGGGGCTCGGTCTTGTAGTCGATCACCAGGGTGAAGGGCGGCCCGCCCGGTGTGTGCACCACGTCCACCCGGTCGATGGTGCCGATCAGCGTCAGCCCGCACTGCCCCAGGGCCAGTTCACGTTTCGTCTCTGACGTTTCAAACTGCGCGCCGGTGGCTTCGTGATCGGCCAGCCAGGTCAGGTAGCCATCACGCACGCGGGGCCAGGCAGCGGCAAACGGCAGAAACTCGGCCGCGCTCAGGCCCAGGGCCTGTGTAGTTTGCTCTGATGCTATGTTTAACAGAGCAGACCGGGCAATCAAATCGTAGGCTGGCGGGGGATTGGGGTTGTTTTTCAGCGTGTCATGGAAGCGGCTGAGCGTGCCGTGCAGCCAATTGCCAAAATCCCGCTTGTCCAGCTCGCCGTCCAGCTCGTCGGCGGTTTGCAGGCGCAGCTGGCGCAGTGCAAAAAAGCGGTAGGGGCAGCGGCGCAGGTCGTCGTACGCGCTGGCAGACAAATGGGTGACGGGCAGCGCTTGGCCCACCGGCAGCGGCGACAGAGTGGGGGCCAGGGCCACGGCGCGAAGGGCGCGGGCATCAGCGGCCAGGGCTATGGGGTGCTCCAGCAGCAGGGTTTGCACAAAACCGCTGGGCATCAGGCTTTCACCACCCGCGCTGGTGCGCCACAGCACGTCCACATGCGGCAGCTGCAGGGCGTGGTTCCAGGCGCAGCGGGCGGCGTTGGCCAGCTCGGCGCGGGACGGCAGGCCCAGCAGCTCGCGCTGGCTGGGTGTCCAGGGGCCACCGGATTCGGGTGATACCGGCAAGGTGAGCTCGTCACAGCCGGGGAACACCACCGCGGCCATGGGTCGGCCCAGCAGTTGCTCCAGCGGCAGAATCACCACCTGCTCACCCAGCGGGTGCTCGGGTTTGAAGCTGCTGCCCTCCAACACCTGCTCGGCCCAGCGGGTCAGCGCGGCCAGGCTCATGGCGGGGGCGAAGTCAAAGGCCTGCTCCGCGCCTTCGTGCAGGCGCAGGGCTTCCAGCACCTGCTGGCCCGCGTCGTCAGCGGCCATGGCATCCCACTGGCCGGCGGTTTGCAGTGCCAGGCGCAGGTCGCGCAGCCAGGCGCTCAGCGGCCGGGCCTGCACCAGCTGCTGGCGCAAGGCATTGATCGGCGCGGCCACGCTGCGGGTGTGGACCAGGGTTGGCGGGGTGTCGTTGTCGGCTGGCACGGCCGGGGCATCAGGCACATCGCGCCAGGCCCGAATGCCCACCTTGCGCAGCTCCGCCTCGGCGGCCACCAGGGTTGATTCAGGCCACGTGGGCGCATTTTTCAGCCAGTCCAGCACTGCGTCGGTCGAGGCGTCCCAGGTGCAGGCACGCAACAAACCCACCACGCCAGCGGCGGCGCGGGTGGTGGACAGCTTCCAGCCGGTTTCGTCGCGCATGCGCACACCACGTTGCGCCAGCATGGCCGCCACGCGGCGCACCAGCGAACGGTCCTGGGCAATCAACGCCACCGGGCTGCGGCCCGCCGCCAGGTGCTGCAGCACACAGGCCGCGGCCTGCTCGGCTTCGTCCTCGGCGTCCAGCGCGGCGTGCAGTGTGGTGCTGTGCGCAGGGGGCTGCACATCATCGGCAGGCAGCACCGGGTTCAGCGCCACTGACAGCGCGGGCACCCCAGCATGCGCCTGCAGCGCCCGGCCCAGCGGCTCGGACTGAAACCCTTCGATCACGGCCAGCAGCGCGGGGCGGGCCTGGAACAGCCGGTCTGTGACATAGGCGGAATGGGCCGCCCAGACCAGGGCAATGCCGCCCACCGTGCCTTCGAGGGCCAACACCGGGGTGTCCAGCCCTTCGACCAATCGGGTGGCCAAGTCAGCACCCCAAGCGGCCCGCAGCTCGGGCGGCTGGGCGGCGGCCACACGCGCCAGGCTCCAGGCGGCGTCCATCAGGCGGCGGGTCAGCTCGTCCTGGTGGTGGCCGTGGCCGGTGCGCTGCAGCAATGAGGCCGCCGTGAGCATGTCAAACGCCACGTCCATGCGCAGGTCGTCCCCGCTGGGCGCAAAAAATCCGAGCTGACCGCTGACCGCGCTGGCCCAGTTCATGGTGCTTTCAAAACGCGGCAAAAAGCAGGCCGTGGCCCCGATGGCATCCCCCCCTTGCAGCGCGGCCCAGGCCTGGCGCGCCTGGCCAATCAGCTGCGCGTAGGGCACCAGTACCACGGCGTCGGCCGGGTGGATCTGGTGCTGCGTCAAGGCGCTGCCCAGTTGGGCCATCACGGGCTGCCACAGGGCGGAGGGCGGGGAGAAGTCTTCAAGCGGTTCGTGCATACGGCTGGGTGTGGGGTGTCTTGACGGTGAAAACGCTATCGCGTTGATAGCATTTGATGCAGAGCTTTGCAGCGTTGAAACAGTGTTTTGCGGCCAGCAGCACAGACGGGCGCGCTTGCTTTCTGACACAATCGCCCCACTTTATCCGTATCTTGAACCCGACCCGAGGAGATGCAAATGGCGAACGAATTGATCAAACACACCACCGATGCCACCTTTGAAGCCGACGTGCTTCAGTCCACCACCCCTGTGCTGGTGGACTACTGGGCCGAGTGGTGCGGCCCTTGCAAGATGATTGCGCCCATCCTGGACGAAGTGGCCACCGGCTATGACGGCAAGCTGCAAATCGCCAAGATGAACGTGGACGAGAACCGGGACATCCCCGCCAAGTTCGGCATCCGCGGCATCCCCACGTTGATGTTGTTCAAAAATGGCGAGTTGGCCGCCACCAAGGTGGGTGCCATGAGCAAGGCCCAGCTCACCGCCTTCATCGACCAGCAACTGGTTTGATGCACCTGGTGCCGCCTGGGGTGGCACCGGCTTTGCCTGATTCACGGCGCGTTCGCTGAATCAGGCACGCCATTTCTTCAGATTTCGCGTTTGAACGGCATGCTGCACTACCACGGCATGCCCCAGCCCTGACAGTCTGATCGCGGCGCTGGAACCCCTCACGTTTCCTGTCATAATTAAGATAGCAACGCCACGGGTTGCCCCGCTGCTCACGGTCACAAGCCACAGTCTGCCTCATTGGTTTTGAAGCCCTCCTCCACAGGCTTCCTTTCAAACCACCCCCCCGTTTTCAGTTTTTCATTTCATCACCGAATCCCGCACGGGATCGCACCTAGCAGGTTTTTCCATGCACTTAAACGAACTCAAGGCACTGCATGTGTCTGAAGTCCTCAAGCAGGCCGAAGCCCTTGAGATCGAAAACCTCGGGCGCATGCGCAAACAGGAGCTGATGTTTGCCATCATCAAGAAACGCTCCAAGCTGGGCGAAACCATCGTCGCCGACGGCGTGCTGGAAGTGCTGCCGGACGGTTTCGGCTTTTTGCGCGCACCGGACTCCAGCTACACCGCCTCGACCGACGACATCTACATCAGCCCGAGCCAGATTCGCCGCTTCAACCTGCACACCGGCGACATGATCGAAGGCGAAGTGCGCACCCCGAAAGACGGCGAGCGTTACTTTGCCCTGAACAAGCTGGACAAGGTCAATGACGGTGCCCCTGAGGCGAACAAACACAAGGTGATGTTCGAGAACTTGACGCCGTTGTTCCCGCGTGAGCAGTTCAAGTTGGAGCGTGACATCAAGGGTGAAGAAAACCTGACCAGCCGCATCATCGACATCATTGCGCCTATTGGCAAAGGCCAGCGCGCCTTGCTGGTGGCACCGCCCAAATCCGGCAAAACGGTGATGATGCAAAACATCGCCCACGCCATCACGGCCAACCACCCTGACGTGGTGATGATGGTGCTGCTGGTGGACGAGCGCCCGGAAGAGGTCACGGAAATGCAGCGCAGCGTGCGCGGCGAAGTGATTTCATCGACCTTTGACGAGCCCGCCGCGCGGCACGTGCACGTGGCTGAAATGGTCATCGAGCGCGCCAAACGCCTGGTCGAACTCGGCAAGGACGTCGTGATTCTGCTGGACTCCATCACCCGCCTGGCCCGTGCCTACAACAACGTGCTGCCGTCGTCTGGCAAGGTGCTGACCGGTGGTGTGGACGCCAACGCACTGCAACGGCCCAAGCGCTTTTTTGGCGCCGCCCGCAAGATCGAGGAAGGCGGTAGCCTGACCATCATCGGCACCGCATTGATCGACACCGGCAGCCGCATGGACGAGGTGATCTTTGAAGAATTCAAGGGCACCGGCAACTGCGAGATCCACCTGGACCGCCGCCTGTACGAAAAACGCGTGTTCCCGGCGATTCACCTGAACCGCAGCGGCACCCGCAAGGAAGAACTGCTGCTGGCCCCCGAGATCCTGCAAAAGTCGCGAATTTTGCGCCAGTTCATGTACAACATGGACGAGATCGAGTCTATGGAGCTGATGTTGAAGAACATGAAAGCCACGAAAAACAACCATGAGTTCTTCGACATGATGCGGCGAGGCGGCTAAGCCCTTGATTTAATGTGATAATCGAGGGCTTCACGGAAAGTGCTTGGAACGGTTTCAAGTGGCTACCGAAACGACGCGAAAGCGAACAAGGAAAAAATCATGAAAGCTGGCATTCACCCCAACTACCGCGAAGTTTGCTTTTTGGACTTGTCCAACAACTTCAAGTTCGTCACCCGTTCATGCGTCAACACCAAAGAAATGGTGAAAATGGACGACGGCCGCGAACTGCCTTTGTACAAACTGGACACGTCCAGCGAATCCCACCCCTTCTACACGGGCACACAGAAGTCCGTGGACAACATGGGTGGCCGCGTGGAGCGCTTCCGCAACCGTTTTGGCAAAACCGCTGCCAAAGCAGCTGCTCCAGAAGCCGTGCCTGCCGCCGAGTAATTCCGGCTTCGTCAGCGCCAAGTCGGTGACGACTTTGAAAAAGCAGCCTCCTTCAGGTTGCTTTTTTTTCGTCCGAACCCCATGCGCCTGCTTGGCCGGGCCAGCGCATACCGCAAAATCAACCGACCGCCCTGGGCTGCGTACGTCTGCCAGCAGACGCGTTCTTACCTGCGACCTCCTCTTTTGAATCAACCCTCCCCCGCCCTCATTGCCCAGGCTGCCGTGCGCCGCCTGCCACGGCTTGCGCTGCTGCTTTTCTGCGTGGCCTATGTGTTGCCCGGTTTTTTTGGCCGAGGCCCGTGGAAAAACGAAGACATTGCCGGTTTTGGGGTGATGAGCGAGTTGGTGCGCACCGGCAGCAACTGGCTGATGCCGCAACTATTAGGCCAGACCACCGGGTTTGATGCGCTGCTGCCGTACTGGCTGGGGGCCCTGTTCATCCAGGGCCTGCCATTTCTGGACCCTGCCCTGGCTGCGCGATTGCCCTTTGTGTTGTTGCTGGGGCTGACATTGCTCTGCGCCTGGTACGGCACGTATTACCTGGCACGCAGCCCTCGCGCGCAGCCCGTGGCGTTTGCGTTCGGCGGCGAAGCGGCGCCGGTGGACTATGCCCGCTCCATGGCCGATGCCAGTCTGCTGGCGCTGATTGCCTGCCTGGGCCTGGCGCAGCTGTCGCATGAAACCACCCCCGCGCTGGCGCAAGTGGGTTTTGTGTCACTGGTGTACTACGTCCTGGCCGCCAGTCCGTACCGGGGGGCGCACCAGCGCATGGGGGTCCTGGCCGGGCTGGTCGTCGGCTTGACAGGGCTGGCCCTCAGCGGTGCGCCCACCCTGGCGGTGGTGCTGGGCCTGGGTGGCGCTGGCGTGGAATGGCTGCAGCGCTGCAGCACACACGACGCGGACGAGCCCGATGCGTCGCAACGGACGTCGAGGCACTGGCTGGTGGCTATTGTGCTGACCACTGCATGGGTCGCACTGATGGCCTGGGTGCTGGATTTGTGGCGCTGGCGCATCCAGTTGCCCGGGCAAACCGAGTTGTCAGCCTGGACCGAATGGCGCAAGCTGGGCCAGTTGCTGGTGTGGTTCACCTGGCCCGCCTGGCCGCTGGCCCTGATCACGTTGTGGCGTTGGCGCAGGCAATTGACCAGTCGCCATGTGGCCTTGCCGCTGTGGTTTGCTGGTACCGCGGTGGCGGTGACGCTGACCACCACCGCATCCGACCGCAGCCTGCTGCTGGGCCTGCCACCGCTGGCAACCCTGGCTGCGTTTGCACTGCCTACGCTCAAGCGCAGTGTGGCTTCGTTGATTGACTGGTTCACGCTGCTGTTTTTCACCACCTGCGCCATTGCCATCTGGGTGATCTGGATCGCCATGCAGACCGGCGTGCCGCGCCAGCCCGCCGCCAACGTGGCCAAGCTGGCGCCGGGGTTCGATCCGAGTTTTTCATGGGGGGCGTTCGCCTTCGCCTTGGCAGCCACACTGGCCTGGGCCTGGCTGGTCCGCTGGCGCACAGGCCGCCACCGCGCAGCGATCTGGAAGTCATTGGTGCTGCCTGCCGGCGGCACCACGCTGTGCTGGCTGCTGCTGATGACCCTGTGGTTGCCGCTGCTGGACTACGCCCGCAGCGACGCGCCACTGTCGCGCAAAATCTCCAGCCTGGTCGACAAAAAATCGTGCGTCGAGATTTACGGCGTGAGCAGCCCACTGGCTGCCGCACTGCAGTACCACGGCGCCTTGTCGCTGCGCCAGGCGGCCAACCAGGCGCAGTGCCCCTACCTGGTGGTGGACGCCGCTGCCCAGTCGCGGCTCAGTGACGTCGTGAGCCTGCCGGACTGGGCGTTTCAGGCCACGGTTCGCCGCCCCACGGACAAGAACCAGGTGCTGCAGGTCTATAAACGTGTCAGCCCTGCGGTGGCACCACCGCAGCGCTGAACGCATTGGCACACGACTCAAGCACCCCGTTGAAGGGCGAAGTGCCCGCCATCCTGAAACACGCCGGGTCGGTGTTGGCGGGCCAGCTGGCCGTGATGGCCTTCGGGGTCGCAGACACCCTGATTGCCGGGCGTTACAGCGACACCGCCCTGGCTGCGCTGTCGGTGGGGTCCGCGCTGTATGTCAGTGTGTATGTCGGGCTGATGGGCATTGTTCAGGCGCTGCTGCCCATTTGGTCTGAAATGCTGGGCGCTGGCCAAACCGACGCACTGGGCAGGTCCATTCGCCAATCGTTGTACCTGTGCGGCGTGATCACCTTGGTGGGCATGGCGGCGCTGCTGTTTCCAGGGCAACTGCTGGTGTGGGCTGATGTTCCCCCAGCCCTGCAGCAGGACGTGCAAAGTTACCTCGCGGTGCTGGCCTGCGCGCTGGCCCCGTCTCTGCTGTTTCGCATCTACGGCACCTTCAACCAGTCGCAGGGCAAGCCGCTGATGGTCACCTGGCTGCAGGTGGGCGCGCTGGCGCTGAAAATCCCGCTGTCGATCTGGTTCGTCGCGGGCGGCGGTGGGCTGGAGCCGATGGGGGCGGTGGGTTGTGCCTGGGCCACATTGATCGTCAACTATGCCCTGGTCATTGTGGCCACGCTCATGCTGCGCACCCAGAGCCTGTACCAACCCTTCCAGCTCTGGCGCCCTTTGGAGCGGCCCGACTGGCCGCAGATTGGCCGCTTTTTACGCCTCGGCCTGCCGGGTGGCCTGGCCTACCTGGTTGAGGTCACGTCCTTCACGCTGATGGCGCTGTTCATTGCCAGGCTGGGCACCACAGCGTCGGCCGGCCACCAAATTGCCGCCAGCATCGCCACCGTGCTCTACATGGTGCCGCTGTCCCTGGCCATTGCCAGCAGCGCCCGGGTGTCGTTCTGGATAGGTTCCGGGCACCCGGCGCAGGCTCAGCACGTCGTTTTCATGACATTAAGGCTGCTGGCCTTGGTGTCTCTTGCCTTATCAGCTATTATTTTTATAGCGCGCCACACTCTGGCAAGCTGGTATTCCGGCAACCCCGAGATCATTGAATTGGCCTCGTCGCTGCTGCTCTGGGTGGCGGCCTACCACGTGGCCGACAGCACCCAGGCCGTCAGCGCGTTTTTGCTGCGCTGCTACCGCATCACCCTGGCACCGCTGGCGATCTATGGCGTGCTGCTATGGGGCCTGGGTTTGTGGGGTGGCTACCAGCTGACCTACCACGGGGTGGGCGCGTTGCAGGCCACGCAGCAGGCGATCAGTTTTTGGGTGGCCAGCACCGTGGCCATCGGGTTGGTGGCGCTGGCCTTGCTCAGCCTGCTGCTGCGGGCAGTTCACCGCAGCCAGCGGGCCTTGCCAAGCTAAGAACGGGTTCACGATCTAAGCGCTGCGTGGCACGCTGCGCACCCGAACCGCCGGAAAAGTGATGTGAAAGCACGACCCCTGCCCCGGTGTGCTGTCGATGTTCAGTTCCGCACCGTGGCGCTGCGCCACGTGTTTGACGATGGCCAGGCCCAACCCCGTACCACCGGTTTCGCGCGACCGGCTGCGGTCTACCCGGTAGAACCGTTCGGTCAAGCGCGGCAGGTGTTCCGCTGCAATGCCCTGACCGCTGTCCTTGACCAAAAACTGGCCACGCCCGTCCGGCATCAAACGCCACTGGACATGGACCGAACCTGACTCAGGCGTGTAGCGCACAGCGTTGGTGACCAAGTTGGAGAACGCGCTGTACAGCTCGGTCTGCACGCCGGCCACCTCGCTAGGCGGCCCCATGTCAAACGTCAGCTTTTGCCCCTGCGGCGCAATGATTGCCGACAGCGCGCGCGCTTCCTGCTCGCACTGCACCAGCAAGGCGTTGACGGTCATCCAGTCATTGGCACCGGGCAAGTTCGGGAAAGGGCTGCCTTCCAGGCGCGACAAGGTCAGCAAATCCACCACCAGGGACTGCATGCGCACCGACTGCTGACCCATCAAGGCGAGGTAGCGAACACGCTCGGCTTCTTTCAATGGCAAGGTCTGCAGGGTTTCAATGAACCCTGACAACACAGTCAACGGCGTGCGAATTTCATGGGACACATTGGCCACAAAGTCGCGGCGCATGGCCTCGGCCAACTCCACCGCCGTGATGTCACGCGACAGCAGCAGCTGACGGTTTTGACCATAAGCGTGCACGTGCACCGACAACTTCACCGGCCGCGCTGGTGTGCTGTGGTTGCCGGGAATCACCACGTCGAGCGCGAAGTCACCCAGCGTCATGTAGGACTTGAAGGCCGGTACGCGCACAAGGTTCAAGATGTGCTGCATCACGTCACGCTGCGCGTCAAAGCCGAAGTGCTGGGTCGCCATCTGGTTGCACCACTCGATGCGGCCTTGCGCATCCAGCAGCACCACCCCGCTGGGAGACGCCTGCATGGCGGCCAAAAACTCGTCTAGCCGGCTCAAGCTGTCTTGCAGGTGCCGGTCCCGGTTCTTCAGAATACGGCGGGTGCGGTCAGCGATCTGGCCCCACAGACCGGGCAAAGCCGGCATGGGAATCGTGCTCAGCGAGGGGGTTTCATGGCTCTGTTCCAACTGCAGCCAGCGCAGCAAGCGGGCTACATAAAAGCTGTCAATCGCCTGCCAGACGAAGCTCCCCACCAGCAGGCCAATCATCACCCCATAGTCTCTAGACGCCCAAAACCCCAAGCCACCGCCCACCGCCAGAAAAGCGGTGAAACCCAACCAGCGCCCCATCATGCTGCGGGTCGAACAGCAGCTGGCGTCATCGCGGTCAGGCGGTAACCCGCACCACGCACGGTCTCCACCATGGTGCCGGCTGCCCCCAGGGCCTCTCGCAGGCGTTTGACATGCACGTCTACGGTGCGTTCTTCGATGAAAACATGGTCACCCCAGACCTTGTCCAGCAGGGACGAGCGGCTGTGCACCCGCTCGGCATGTTTCATCAGGTAGTGCAGCAGCTTGAATTCGGTCGGCCCAAGCTTGAGCTCCTGACCGTCAAACGCAATGCGGTGCGTGGCGGCGTCCAGCACCAGGCTGCCCACGGCCACGCTGTCATTGACGGATTCTGGCGCGCGGCGGCGCAACACAGCCCGGATGCGAGCCAGCATCTCTTGCGTGGAAAACGGCTTGGTGATGTAGTCGTCTGCCCCGGCGTCCAGTCCGGCCACCTTGTCGGGTTCATCACCCCGGGCGGTCAGCATTAGGATAGGAATGGTTTTGGTGCGCGCCTGTTTGCGCCAATGCTTGGCCAGCGACAACCCGCTCTGGCCGGGCAGCATCCAGTCCAGCAAGATGACGTCTGGCAGCACCGCGTCCAGCTCACGCTGGGCAGTCACGCTGTCATTGGCCACCACCGCATCAAAGCCACCATGGCGCAGGTTCACCGCAATCAACTCGGCAATCGCGGGTTCATCCTCAACAATCAATACGCGGGGCAGATGTTTCATCAAACTTTACTTTTTACTTCACAGCCGATTCGATCTGGTCCATCGAGGTGTGGCGAATGTCGGCACCCTTGACGATGTAGATCGTGAATTCCGCGATGTTTTTCGCATGGTCGCCGACACGTTCGATGGCCTTGGCCACAAACAGCAGGTCCAGACTGGCCGAAATCGTGCGCGCATCTTCCATCATGTAGGTGATGAGTTTGCGCACAAAGCCGTCAAACTCCTTGTCGATCTCATCGTCTTCCTTGAGGATCGACACGGCCGACGTGATGTCCAGGCGGGCAAAGGCGTCCAACGCCTTGCGCAACAGGCCAGAAGCCAGCTCGGCAGCCACCCGCAGGTCCGACGACGGCAGCGAGCGCGATGCACCGCTGGCGATGATGGACTTGACCATGCGGGCGATCTTGACGGCCTCATCACCAGCGCGTTCGAGGTTGGCGGTGGTCTTGGAAATGGCAATCAACAAACGCAGGTCACGGGCGGTGGGCTGGCGGCGGGCAATGATGGACGACAAGTCGCGGTCGATGTCGATTTCCATGGCATTGACGCGCGCCTCAACCTCGATGACCTGGTCGGCGCTTTCAGCGCTGAACTGAGACAAGGCGTAAATGGCGGTGCGAATCTGCGACTCGACCAGGCCGCCCATTTCCATGACCAGCGAAGAAACGCCATTGAGTTCGCTGTCGAACTGGGTAGACAAGTGTTTATCAGGCATGTGTGTGCTCCTGGGGTTCTGATCAGCCGAAACGGCCGGTGATGTAGTCTTCAGTTTCTTTGCGTTTGGGTTTGAAGAACAGCTCTTCCGTGACACCAAACTCCACCAGGTCGCCCAGGTACATGTAGGCCGTGTGGTCGCTGCAACGCGCCGCTTGCTGCATGTTGTGCGTCACGATCAGCACGGTGTAGTCGTTTTTCAACTCGGCAATCAGCTCTTCCACCTTGGCGGTTGAGATCGGGTCCAGCGCCGAACAGGGCTCGTCCAGCAACAGCACTTCAGGTTTGATGGCAATGCCGCGCGCAATGCACAGCCGCTGCTGCTGGCCGCCCGACAGGCTGGAGCCGCTCTGGCGCAGCTTGTCTTTCACCTCGGTCCACAGCGCAGCCTTGCGCAGCGCCCACTCCACACGCTCGTCCATGTCGTTGCTGTTCAGGCTTTCAAACAGCTTCACACCGAAGGCGATGTTGTCGTAGATGGACATCGGGAACGGCGTGGGCTTCTGGAACACCATGCCGACTTTGGAGCGGATCAGCGCCACGTCTTTTTTGCTGGTCAGCAGGTTTTCACCGTCAAACATGATCTCGCCCTGCGCGCGCTGCTCAGGGTACAACTCATACATGCGGTTGAAAATGCGCAGCAGGGTGGACTTGCCGCAGCCCGACGGGCCAATGAACGCGGTGACTTTTTTCTCCGGGATTTCCAGGTTGATGTTTTTCAACGCGTGGAATTTTCCGTAGTAAAAATCCAGATTACGAACGGATATTTTTGACTTTTCGCCGCCGGCGGCTGGCGAAGCTTTGGTTGTTTGCATCTGTAGAGCTCTTGTAGGTTCGGGATGTTAAGGGCGGGCGGTCAATCAGTTCTTGGCACGCGTCAGGACGCGGGCCAGAATATTCAGCCCCAGCACCGCCACCGTGATCAGGAACACACCGGCCCAGGCCAGTTGCTGCCAGTTTTCATAGGGGCTCAGCGCAAACTTGAAGATCGTGACCGGCAGGCTGGCCATCGGCTGGTTCAGGTTGGAGGTCCAGAACTGGTTGTTCAGCGCGGTAAACAGCAGCGGTGCGGTTTCACCCGCAATACGGGCCACCGCCAGCAAGATACCGGTGACCACACCGGAGCGGGCAGACCGCAGGGTGATGCTCAGGATGACTTTCCACTTCGGTGCGCCCAGCGCGTAAGCCGCTTCACGCAGACCCGGTGGCACCAATTGCAGCATGTTTTCGGTGGTGCGGATGACCACCGGAATCACGATGAGTGCCAGCGCCATGACACCGGCCCAGCCGGAATACGACTTGAACTGCGACACCACGACGGTGTAGACAAACAAGCCAATCACGATGGACGGGGCCGACAACAAGATGTCGTTGACAAACCGCGTGACCGACGCGAGCCAGCCTTTGGTGTTGTATTCCGCCAGATAGATACCGGCCATGATGCCGATGGGCGTGCCCACAAACGTGGCCAGCATCACCATCAGGAAGGAGCCGTAGATCGCGTTGGCAATACCGCCCTCTTCATTTGGCGCGGGGGTCATCTGGGTCAGCGTGGCAATCGACAAGCCACCAATACCCAGGCGGACCGTTTCAAACAAAATCCACGCCAGCCAGAACAAGCCGAACGACATGGCCGCCAGCGACAGCACCAGCGCCAGGCGGTTGACCTGCTTGCGGCGGTTGAACTTGGCGATGCGAGCGCTTTCGCGGCTGTTGTCGCTGCTCTTGGAAAGCACGGCGCTCATGTCTTGGTACCTTCACTTTTACGCAGCTGGGCCAGCAGCAATTTGGACAGGGACAACACCACAAAGGTGATGAAAAACAGCACCAGACCCAAATAGATCAATGCGGCCTGGTGAAGACCTTCACCGGCCTCGGCAAACTCGTTGGCCAGAGCCGACGTGATGCTGTTGGCAGCCTGGAACAGGCTCAATGAATCCAACTGGTTGAAGTTACCGATCACGAACGTGACCGCCATGGTCTCACCCAGCGCGCGGCCCAACCCCAGCATGATGCCGCCGACCACGCCGGCTTTGGTGTAAGGCAACACCACCTTGGACACCACTTCCCAGGTCGTGGAACCCAGGCCATAAGCAGACTCCTTGAGCAACACGGGGGTGACTTCAAACACGTCCCGCATCACCGAGGCGATGAACGGAATGATCATGATGGCCAAAATAATGCCGGCCGACAAAATGCCGATGCCCACAGGTGGACCCGACACCAGCGCACCCAGATAGGGCACACCCGTCAGCAGGTTTTGCAGCGGCTGTTGCACGTAGGTCGCCAGGATGGGACCAAACACCAACAAACCCCACATGCCGTAGACGATGGATGGCACAGCCGCCAGCAGTTCGATGGCTGTGCCCAAGGGTCGCTTGAGCCAGGCCGGTGACAGCTCGGTCAAGAACAGCGCAATGCCGAAACTCACAGGCACGGCGATCAGCAGCGCAATGACGGACGTGGCCAACGTACCGTAAATCATCACCAGGCCGCCGTACTCGTTTTTGACCGGGTCCCAGGTGGTGCTGGTCAAAAAGCCGAGGCCGTACTTGCTGATCGCGGGCCAAGCCCCGATCACCAACGACACCAGAATGGCAAAAAGCAGTGCCAGCGTCAGCAAGGCAGCGCCTTGGGCCGCCCAGCCGAACAAGCGGTCAGCCAGCGGGCTTCGGCGCACGAGGTTTGAAGGTGGTGGATTGGTCATGTCACGCCCGCCCGCCTTGACCCGGGGGTCAAAGGCAGAGCTGTTGGCCGGAAGTGTAGAAGACACAGAAGATACCCTTTGTGGAGGTCAGCTCAGCGCGGTGCCAGCTTATTTATAAGCAACGGCTTTGCCCGACGCGTCCTTGATGTCAGCCCAGGATTTTTCAATCGCGGTCTTCACGGTGGCGGGCATCGGCACGTAGTCCAGGTCGTCAGCGGTTTTGTCGCCGCCTTTGTAGGCCCAGTCAAAAAACTTCAGCACAGCGGTGGCCTGGGCAGGCTTGTCCTGCACCTTTTGCATCACGATGAAGGTAGCGCCCGTGATGGGCCATGCGTCTTTGCCAGGTTGCTCGGTCAGGATCTGGTAGAAGCTTTTGGCCCAATCGGCACCAGCAGCCGCTGCCTTGAAGGCGCTGTCATCGGGGGACACGTAGGTGCCTGCCGAGTTGCGCAGCTGGGCGAATGTCATCTTGTTTTGTTTGACGTAGGCGTACTCGACGTAGCCGATCGAGTTGGGCAGGCGGCCCACAAAAGCGGCCACGCCTTCATTGCCTTTGCCGCCAGCACCCACTGGCCAGTTCACGGCTGTGCCCTCGCCCACTTTGGTCTTCCACTCAGGGTTGACCTTGCTCAGGTAGTTGGTGAAGATGAAGCTGGTGCCGGAGCCGTCTGCACGACGAACCGGTGCGATGGCCGCGTCAGGCAGGGCCAACGTGGGGTTCAGCGCCTTGATGGCGGGGTCGGTCCAGTTGGTGATCTTGCCCAGGAAAATGTCGCCCAGCACGGGACCTGTCAGCTTCAGCTGGCCAGGGGTGATGCCCTTGATGTTGACCACTGGCACCACGCCACCGATGACGGTGGGGAACTGCACCAAACCTTTTTTGACCAGGTCTTCGTCTTTCAGCGGGGCGTCAGAAGCGCCGAAATCCACTGTTTTGGCTTCAATCTGGCGCAGACCGGCACCGGAGCCGACAGACTGGTAGTTGATCTTGACGTTGGTGGCCTTGTTGTAGTCGGCGGCCCATTTGGAGTAAAGCGGCGCTGGAAAGCTGGCACCGGCACCCGTCACGTCCTGCGCGGCGGCCAGGGAAGCAAAAGACACCAAAGCAAGGCCGGCAGACACGATCAAAGAAGATTTGAAGACAGATTTCATCAATACACCTCATGGGTTGGTAACAAAAAGATAGCTGGACTGTAGCCGCACCGTATGACAGCTCCGTGACATATCCAACCCACAGACACCCACACTGTCACAACCCGATATGAGGCGCTTTCAAGCGAAAACTCGGCCGTTCCTGCCACCGCGAGCGTCATCAAACTGTCACTCAAGGCTTCTACGCTCAGCGCTGTTTTCACTCACGCAGGAACTTCTTATGCTGAACCGCCGCAATCTCTTCGCCACCCTCTCCCTGTCCGCCATGGCTGCCATCACGGTGCTGTCAGGCTGCGCCACAATGCAGTCGCCCACCACCGTGGCCGAAACCATTGCAGCCAACCCCCAACTCAGCACACTCCATGGCCTGATCGTGAAGGCGGGTCTGACCGACACCCTGAAGGGCGCAGGCCCATTCACCGTGTTTGCTCCCAGCAATGAGGCTTTCGCCAAAGTGCCCGCCAAAACCATGGACATGCTGGCAGCCAACCCGGAACAGCTCAAGTCCGTGCTGACGTTCCATGTCGTGCCGGGCAAGACCCTGGCCGCTGACGTGAAGAACGGCAACGCCAAAACCGTTCAAGGTGCCAATCTGGCCCTGTCCAAAGCCGGTACCTACGTGACTGTGGAAGACGCCCTGGTTCAAACCGCTGACATTTCCGCCACCAACGGCGTGGTGCATGTCGTCGACGCAGTGCTAATGCCCCCTGCGCCTGCCCGCTGAAGAACATCAACCTATCGTTTGTGAGTGCAGGCTTGTACTCACCGCAAATCAGAACGGGCTCCATGGCCCGTTTTTTCATTCGCAGCCAACCACAATTGCTATCAAATCAAGAGCGCAAGCGGATTGCAAATCGTAGGCTGGCAGCACTTTTTGCTTGAAAAAGGTGCGCGTTTCAGGCATGACCCTACCTGAGCAGCGGCACTTTTAATGGCAAAAAACTGCACCAGCCTAGGCATTCATTTCCCCACCAGCTCCTGAATCCATAGCAACCAGATCGCTTTTTTTGGCGTCAGCACGCTTGATCAACCGGGACCACTTCCAATGAACCACATCAACACCGTCCTCCATCGCCGCCGCATGCTCCTTTCGTCCAGCGCCCTGACTGCGTCTGCACTGCTGGCTGGCACCGCAACGGCCTGGGCACAAGGCAGCAAGCCGGCACCAAGTGGCAAATCTGTGGTCGTGGCGCAAATCGTGGACGTGTCGCAAGCGCAGCAAGATGTGTCCAAAGACTTTTTGATCGGCTCGCGCGCAGCCTGGCAAGACATCAATTTGCGCGGTGGCGTCAAAGGACGCAAGGTGTTGCACCAGACATTTGAAACCGATGGCACACCGGCCAGCGTGAAGCAGGCGTTGCGCCAGGCCCTGGACACGCCGGACTGCGTGGTCCTGTCCGGCAGCGTGGGCGACGGTGTTGCCAGCCAGTTGCTGGAGATCTCACGCGCTGGCGGATCAACCATTGCCCACGCCGCACCGTGGCTGCAAAACTCAAGCGCCGAGATCGACGAGCACACCTTCCCGATCTTTGCAGCCCGCCAGGCCCAGATCACCCACGCGCTGGAGTCGCTGTCCGTCATGGGCCTGAAAGAGCTGGGCGCGGTCTATGGATCGGCGCAGAACTACAAGGCCGACCACCAGGAGGTCGAGCGGATTGCGGCGAGCCTCAAACTGAAGCTGCAGGCATTTCAGGCCGGCGCCAACCTGCGGGCCTTGGGTCAAAAAATGACGGCTGCAACGCCCGGTGTCCTGCTGTTCCTGGGCGGCACACCAGAGCTGGCCGATTTCGCGCAGGGCCTGGAACTGCAAGCGCGCCAGCGCTACATCGTGGCGCTGGCCGACGTCAACCTGCAGGTGCTGGCGCAATTGGGCGTGGCCAAGGGCACGCCCATCATTGCCACACAACCAGTGCCGCTGCCCTCCAATGCAATGCCCCTGGTGCGCAGCTACCGCGAAACCATGACCCGCCTTTTTGACGAACCCCCTACCGCTCTCAGCCTGGCGGGTTTCATCGCAGCACGCTACACCTTCGAAGTCATGAACGGCGTCGACGCCACCTTGTCACGCAAGAGCGCGCTGGCCGCCTTCCAAAAACGCAGCGACATGGATCTGGGCGGATTTCGGGTCAATTTTGACGCCCAGCGCCGCAGCGGCGGCTATGTCACTCAGAGCATGCTGGCACGGGATGGACGCGCGATTGGCTGAACTGCTGGCAGACACCCGCATGCCCCGCACCAGGCGGCTCACCTCAGCCAGATACCATGCTGCGACTTCTCAACAAAACTCACACATGCAAAACGGAACGCTATTGGCTGCTTTGGACTTGGGGTCCAACAGCTTTCGACTGGAAATTGGCCGACTGGACCACGGCCGCATTCACCGCACCGAATACCTCAAGGAAACGGTTCGTCAAGGCAACGGCCTGGACGTTGACCGCAACCTGTCCCCGCAAGCCATGCAGCGCGGCTGGGACTGCCTGGCCAGGTTTGCCGAGCGGCTGGCCGGCTTTGACAAAACCCAGAACAACCAGACAAGCCAGGTGCGGGCGGTGGCCACCCAAACCCTGCGGGAAGCCCGCAACCGCGACGAGTTTCTGGCCCGGGCTCATCAGATTTTGGGCTTTTCCATCGACGTGATTTCCGGCCGGGAAGAAGCACGGCTGATCTACCAGGGCGTGGCCCATATGCTGCCGCAGTCGGATGAACGCCGACTGGTGGTGGACATTGGCGGGCGCTCCACAGAAATGATCCTGGGCCAGGGTCTGCAAGCCCAGGTCATGGAGTCTTACCGCGTGGGCAGCGTGGCCTGGTCGATGAAATACTTCCCGAACGGGCAATTCACCCCCCGTGCGTTTGAAGTCGCTGAAATCGCTGCCAAGGCCGTGCTGGACGAGGCAGTGACCGTGTACCGCTCCAGTGGTTGGGACACCGCCTACGGCTCGTCGGGCACCATTGGTGCGGTGTGCGACGTGCTCACCGCCTCAGGCTTTGCGCCTGGCATGGTGACCCGCGCCGGGCTGGACTGGCTGCTGGACAGGTTGCTGAAAGCCCAAGCCGCCGACCGCTTGAAGCTCGACGGCATCAAAGATGAACGCCGCGCCGTGATTGGCGGCGGTGTCAGCGTGTTGCGCGCCGTGTTTGACCTGCTGAACATCGACCAGATGCAGGCCGCACAGGGCGCGCTGCGCCACGGCGTGCTGTATGACCTGATTGACCGCGAGCAGGAACAGACCGACCTGCGCTCCACCACGGTGGCCCGATTGGCCTCCAAATTTGGCACCGATGCAGCCCAGGTGCAGCGGGTCAGCCAAGTGGCCTGCCACCTGTTCAAACTGCTGCGCGGCACCCGCAGCGCCAAGGAATCAGCGCGTGTACAACGCAAGCTGCACTGGGCGGCGCAGCTGCATGAAATTGGCAGCCTGATTTCTCACAGCGACTACCACAAGCACGGCGCCTACATCCTGGACAACGCGGACGCGCCCGGCTTTGCGCTGCCCGAACTGCACCGCCTGAGCCAGCTGGTACTGGGCCACCGGGGCAAGCTGCGCAAGCTGGAATTGAACATTGACGACCACCTGTTCATTGAGCAACTGATGTGCCTGCGCCTGGCCGTGCTGCTGTGCCACGCCCGAATGGACCCCGACCTCAAAGGCTTGCAACTGAGCGGTGACGACGCGGGCGGGCGCAACTTTGTGCTCAAGTGCCGCAGCGGCTGGTCGGGGGCCTTTCCGCAGTCAGCCTACCTGCTGAACGAAGAAGTGCTGGCATGGCAAAAAACGCCCTGGGCGCTGGCTTTTCAGGCGGCTTGATCAGGTGGTCAGGTGGGCCCTTGAAACGGTATAAACTATATAAACGGTTTCAATGAAGCCGATTATTTACTTTATGTTGTTTGTTCCACTGTCGGCCGCCGCAGGGCGTTGAAGATTCATTGGTTGAATTGGACCCTGAACGCGGCTTTTTTTGAAAGACCCATTCGTGTCCACTTCCCCCGTCACCACCACCGCCCCAACCACCGCGCCGGTGGTTGCAGCCGCCAAACCCGCAGCCCCTGCGGCCCCCGCCAAAAAGCCCGCCGCGCGCAAAGCCGCTGTGGTGCCGTCCCAGGCCGTGGTGGCCAAAGCTGCTGCCCCTGTCAAAACAGCCGTCAAAACACCGGCTGTGAAGGCCTCTGCCGTCAAAGCACCCCTGGTGAAAGTGGCCGCCAAAGCCGCTGCCCAAAAAACGTCAGCGGCCAAAACCGTCGCTAAAACTGTTGCCAAACCAGTGAAGGCCGCCGCTCCGGCGGCCAAGCCCAAGACCACTAAAAAGCCCAAGCTGGTGCGCGACAGCTTCACCATCCCCAAAGCTGAGTACCTGGTGCTGGACGAGCTGAAGCAGCGCGCCGCCAAACTGGCGCAGCCGGTCAAGAAAAGCGAGCTGCTGCGGGCAGGCATCAAGGCGCTGGCCGCGATGTCTGACACGGCGCTGCGCGCTGCGCTGAAAGACGTGCCAGCCATCAAAACCGGTCGTCCAGCGTCGGGCAAGTAAACGGCCCTGGGGCAGCGCCCGCGCGTTGCCGCTCCGTCAGCGTGCTGGCGTCACAGCACCTCGGGAGACTGCACCGTGACCACCACGGTCTGGCTGTGGCCATCCCGCTCCCGGTTGCGCAGCCACCACAGCGCGCCTTTTTTAACCGGGCAATCACTCTCCATCAGCCCCACCAGCTGGGCAATCGTCTGGCCCAGCGTGGGCTGATGGCCAATCACCAGAATCGGCGTTTTGGCCTGCGGCCACTGCACCAGCGCCAGGAGTGCAGCGGGGTCTGCGTCCGGGGCCAGTTCGGGCCGGATCTTGAACTTGCGGCCCAGCGCCATCAGCGCGTCAGCGGTTTGCACACAACGGCGCGCCGGGCTGACCAGAATGCGGGTGCCCTCGGGCAGCTGCCGATCCAGCCACGCCGCCATCCGGGCGGCCTGCTTTTCGCCCCGGGGCGTCAGGCTGCGGTCCAGGTCTGTGGCGGCCAGCGGGTTGTCTTGGGGCCAGTCTTCCGCTTCGGCATGCCGCCACAAAATCAGGTCCATGGTCATCGTCCTCGCTGAAATGTTGGATTCTGGCGGTGGGTGGGCGCGGCGTAACGTGCCATCAGCGCGGCCTGTGCGCCATGGCCGGGGGTGGTGTCGGTGCCAGGCTGGCTGGCGGCACTGGCCACCCGCACATATCGGCCATCGGCCTGCAGGTCCCAGGCGTCCAGCCCGTCGTGCATGTAGGCCACCAGGCATTCGTCAATGATGCGCTGGCGCAGCACCGGGTCCGTGACAGGCCAGGCCAGCTCGACCCGGCGCAACATATTGCGATTCATCCAGTCGGCGCTCGACAGCAGCAGCGTTTCATCGTCTGCACAGCGGAAGTAAAACACCCGCGAATGCTCCAGGAAGCGGCCGATCACGGAGCGCACGCGGATGTTCTGCGTCACACCTGGCACCCCAGCCGGCAAGATACAGGCGCCCCGCACGATCAAGTCGATCTTCACGCCGCACTGCCCGGCCCGCACCAGCGCCAGCACCAGGGCTTCATCGGTCAGCGCGTTCATTTTGGCGACGATGCGGGTGTCCTTGCCCGCCAGCGCCGCCCGGCCCAGGGCGTCGATTTTCTCGACCAGCTTGCGGTGCAGATGAAACGGCGCAATCAACAGGTGATGCATGCGGGGCAGGCGGCTCTGGCTTGCCAGATGGACAAACACGTTGTCCATGTCGGCCGTCATTTTGGGGTCGGCCGTCAGGTAGCTGATGTCGGTGTACAGGCGCGCTGTGCGCGGGTTGTAGTTGCCGGTGGACATGTGACCGTAGCGGCGCAGCACACGGCCACCGCGCCCCTCTCGGCGCGTGACCAGCAGCATCTTGGCGTGGGTTTTCAGGCCCACCACCCCATAGACCACCTGCGCACCTATGGACTCCAGCATCTCGGCCCAGTTGATGTTGGCTTCTTCGTCAAACCGGGCCTTCAGCTCCACCACCACGGTGACTTCCTTGCCGCGCCGCACCGCTTCGCGCAGCAGGGTCATCAGCTCGGAATCAGCGCCGGTGCGGTAGATGGTTTGTTTGATCGCCAACACCTGCGGGTCGTGCACCGCTTCGCGCAAAAACTCCAGCACCCCATCAAAACTCTCAAACGGCTGGTGAATGGACACGTCGCCCGTTTTCAGCCGGTCGAAAAACGACTCGCCGGGCGTCAACTGCGTGGGGTAGCAGGCGGTGTAGCGCTTGAAGAGCAAGGTGGGCTCGTCCACCAGATCCACCAGCTGTGTCAGCCGCACCAGGTTGACAGGGCCATGCACCCGGTACAGCGCCAACGTGGGCAGATTGAACTGCTTGAGCAAAAAGGACGACAGGTACTCCGAACACCCGGCCGACACCTCCAGCCGCACGGCCTGGCCGTAGTGGCGCTGCTCCAGGCCCTGGCGCAGCGCCATGCGCAGGTTTTTCACGTCGTCCTCGTCCACCGCCAGGTCAGAATTGCGGGTCACCCGGAACTGTGAGAACTGCCCCACCTCCCGACCAGGAAACAGATCGCTCAAATGCGCCCGAATAATGCTGGAGAGCGACACAAACAGCGCATTTTTACTCCCCGCCGCATCCACCGTGTGGGTGGGCATGCGGATAAAACGCGGCAAAACACGGGGTACCTTGACGATGGCAATCTCATTGTGCCGACCGAAAGCATCGGGCCCGCTGAGGCGCACGATGAAGTTCAGCGACTTGTTGGCCACCTGCGGGAACGGGTGCGATGGGTCCAGCCCGACGGGCACCAGCAAAGGCCGCACCTCGCGCTCAAAGTAGGCCCGCACCCATCGCCGCTGGGCGGCGTCACGCTCGCCATGCGAGACGATGCGGATCCCGCGCTTGGCAAACGCTGGCAGCAAGGCCTCGTTGTAGAGCGTGTACTGCCGCGCCACCATGTCATGCGCAGCGGCAGACAACGCCAGGTAGGACTGCGCCGAGTAGGCACCCTGTGGGTCCTTGCTGGTGGTGGCAATCAGGTGCGGTGCTGCGCGCACTTCAAAAAATTCGTCCAGGTTGGACGACACGATGCACAAGAACCGCAACCGCTCCAGCAGCGGCACATCGGCACGACGGGCACCGTCCAGCACACGCTCATTGAACGCCAGGATGCTGTGGTCGCGGTCTAGAAATTGAACGGCGGGCTGTGCGAGTGACCGAGCGGCTGAAGAAGGAGCAGGAGGCAAGTTGGGCAAAGTTTTTTCAGGTTGCTGAACAGGGGCATGCGCGAGGCACACAAGCGGCAGAACTGATTGCACACCCGGTCCGTGCGCTCATCAGCCGGGCCATAGCATTCACTGGTTTGATGACAAGGATGTGACAGCTGGTTTTACACCATTTTGGGTCGCGCTGGCAGCCTCTCGCGGCCCGGTGCGGCTGGGCACCAGAAACCCTTCGAACAACTGGGCGGCATGCACCCAACTGAAGGTCACCGCGCGGGCGCGCGCTTCGTGGCGCGGTACCGCCAGCGCGTTGTAGCAAGCGATTTGCAGGTCGGCGTGGAGCACCCCACCGCACTGGCTGCCGTCGGGCATGCCCACCACTTCCAGCGGGCCATCGACTGGGAAGGCCGCCACAGGCGTGCCCGTGGCCATGGCCTCCAGCATCACCAGGCCAAAGGTTTCGGATCGGCTGGGAAACACGAACACATCAGCAGCGGCATAGACCCGGGCCAACTCGCCCCGGGGCAACACACCCAGCCAACGCGCCTGCGGGTAACGCTCTTTGAGCTGCGCTTCCAGCGGGCCCACACCACACACCACCTTGGTGCCAGGAATGTCCAGCTTCAAAAATGCATCAATGTTTTTTTCATACGACACGCGGCCGACGAACAGGGACACCGGCCGCACCACAGTGCCCAGCAAGGCTGGGTGGGGGGCACATGGGTCCAACTTGGCGTCAAAGGCAAACAGCCGGGTGTCCACCCCGTGTGTCCAGCGGCGCAGGTTCCTGAAGCCCCTGCCCTGCAGCATGGCCAACACCCCTTGTGTGGGCACCATCACGCCACTCGATGGCCTGTGGAAGTACCGGAACAGTGCGTACCCCCAGGACAGCGGGATTTTTAACGCGGCATTCAGGATTTCCGGGAATTTGGTGTGGAACGCGGTGGTGAACGCCAGCTGGCGTTTGAGGCAGTAGCGGCGCGCCGCCCAGCCCAAGGGACCTTCGGTGGCGATGTGAATTGCATCGGGCTGAAAGGCGTCCAGTCGCTCGGTCACGCCGCGCCGTGGGCACACCGCCAGGTCAATGCCGGCATAACCCGGGCAGGGCCGGGTTTTGAACAGGTGCGGGTGAATCACCTCCACCTGGTGGCCCAGTTGTTGCATTTCCCGCACCAGCTCGACCAGAGTGGTGACAACCCCATTGACCTGCGGCTGCCAGGCGTCGGTGATCAAGGCTATTTTCATGACGTCACCGCTGAAGTATTGGCAGAGGCCGTCGTGGTGGCCCGTACGCCCTGCTCCGGGGCCCAGTGCAGCAGCTCCAGCGTGCCGTCCATGTGCTCGACCAGCGCGGTTCGGCTTTCCACCCAGTCACCGTCGTTGCAGTACAGCACGCCGTTGATGTCGCGCATCTCGGCGCGGTGGATGTGCCCGCACACCACCCCCTGGTGGCCCCGGCGGCGCGCTTCGTTGGCCACGGCCACTTCAAAGTCGGTGACGTAGTTCAAGGCGCTTTTGACCTTTTGTTTCAGGTAGGCGGACAAGGACCAGTACGGCAGCCCCATGCGGGCCCGCAGGCTGTTCAAGTGGCGGTTCAGCTTGAGGGTGAACTCATACAGGTTGTCGCCCACATAAGCCAGCCACTTGGCGCACTGCACCACCGCGTCAAAGTAGTCGCCATGGATCACCCACAGCTGGCGGCCGTCGGCGGTGGTGTGCACCGCCTCTTCGACCACTTCAATGCCGCCAAACTGGTGGCCAATGAAGCCGCGCGCAAACTCGTCGTGGTTGCCGGGTACAAAAACAATGCGGCAACCCTTGCGGGCACGTTTGAGCAGCTTTTGCACCACGTCGTTGTGGGCCTGCGGCCAGTACCATTTGCGACGCAGTTGCCAGCCGTCCACGATGTCGCCCACCAGGTACAGGTGGTCGCTCGGGTGGGCTTTCAGAAAGTCCAGCAGCGGCCCAGCCTGGCAACCCGGGGTGCCCAAATGCAGGTCGCTGATAAAAATGGTGCGAAAGTGCTGGCCGGTGGGTTCGTCGTCCCCGCCGGTTGGGGCAGCATCCGCCGCCATGGCATTGGCGTCGGCCAATGCTGCCAATACCCGGGTCGGATCGGGGGTGCCTGACGGCACAAAACTGCTGGTGAACAGGGCTGCAGTGTCCATCATGCGCCGCATCATGCCGCCAGTGGTTTGCCTGAAAAATGCTTCTGGTAACGCGCAGGCAAATCGGCAATGCGCATCATCATCGGCAGGTCGGCAGAGTTGAAGTCAGGGTCCCAGGCTGGGGCGCCCAGCACCTTGGCACCCAGGCGCAGGTAGCCCTTGATCAGTGCGGGTGGCTCCACGTCCAGTGTGTCGTCGAGCTTTTCCACAGGCAGCGCCAGGCGCGGCGTGACGCGGTACTCGATCGGTGCCAGGCTGGTCTGGCGAACCTGCCGCCAGATGCTGGCGGCCGCCTGGCCGGTGCACACGCCGTTGTGCTGCATCGGGATACTGGCGCAGCCAATCATGGTATCCAGCTGGTTGCGCCCCATGAACTCGGCCAGCGCACCCCACAGCGCCAGAATCACGCCGCCGTGGCGGTGGTCGGCGTGCACGCAGCTTCGGCCAAGCTCGACCATTCGGCTGCGCAGCATGCGCAGGCGGGTCAGGTCGAATTCGGTGTCGCTGTAGGTGCTGCCCACCCGTTTGGCCTGGGTTGGCGTCAGCACCCGGTAGGTGCCAATGACCTCCAGTGTGGCTTCATCGCGCACCAGCAAGTGCTCGCAGTAGTCGTCGAACAGGTCAATGTCATGGCCTGGCAGGGTTTTGGACAGGTTGGCGCCCATCTCGAGCGCAAACACGTTGTACCTCAGGCGCTGCGCTTGCCTGACCTCATCCTGGTGGCGTGCCCACTGAACCACGATTTTGCCAGCGGCAGGTTTTTCAACCCGTTGAAAAGCGGATGGGTGTGGGTCTTGATCGCTTGGACAAAGTAACCCCCGAGTCACCAGGCGCGGCGCGACTGGCGACAAAGGAAACGTCGGGTTGGGCAATTCATTCATCGCTGGCTCCTGGTTGTCATGGGTGTGTCGTGACGCGCACGGCACCGGTCAAAAGGCTTGGGAAGCAGGTTGGCGTGCAGAGACGGGCATGGGCAGCCCTTCAAGCCAGGGCCGGGTACCGGCCTTGAAACGCAGACCACCAGGGCTGTTGGCCATGGCGTGGGCGGTGCAGCGCAGCACGCGCAAGCACTGCAGGCTCAGGTCATGAAAACCGCCAAGGGGGCCGCTGCGGTCCGTGTTGGCCTCGACAGAGGCGCCTGGAGCGCCAGCGACGCTGCCAGCGGGGTTGTTCGTCAGGCCCATGAGGTGCTCCTTGCTTTGCATGCCGCAAGTTTGAGAGCAACCGGTGACGCGATCGTGTCAGTTCAGTGGCAGTTCCATGACAGCGCGGAGCCTGCCAGCGCGGGCCACGTCAAGCGGCGCGGCGGGGAATGGCGTAGGTGCCCACGGCGTGGGCCACCATGTCGTCGCTGCCTTCGGAGTACAGCGACACCTCGCCAATGGCCAGGGTTTTGCCAACCTTCATCAGCTTGCAAACGCCCAGCAAATCGGCGTTGGCCGAAGGTTTGCGCAGGAAGTTGATGTTCAGACTGGTCGTCACGGCAAGCGGCACGATGCCGATCTCGCCCAGAATGGCCACGTACAGCGCGACGTCGGCCAGCATCATCATCACCGGCCCCGACACCGTGCCGCCGGGCCGCAGATCGTTCGGGCTGACGCGGTGGCGCAAGGTGGCTGACGCGTTGCCCACTTGCTCGATGATGGAGTGGTTCTGCGGAAACTCCGCCGCCATGAAAGCCTGAATGTCTGCCTGAGTCGCCACGCGGGTCTCCTGAAATGGTGAAGGTGTGTCGCCTCAGTGCGTCAAAGTTTGGGAATCCGGATGCGGCTGATCATCAGCGAGCCCGACACCGCAAACACCAGCACCAGCGGGTGCAACGTAAAACCGCCCAGCATGACTTGGCCAAACCACAGGTTTTCACGCACCGCTCCGGTCCAGGCGGCCACCGCCAGCATCAGTACCAGCACGATGGACATGGGGATCGGCGTGCCTTCAAAAAACTTCACCTTGTCCGTGCCCTCCGACAGCGTTTCAGCCGTGACGTTGTAGCGCGCCAGCCGCGACACGCCGCAGGCCACAAAAAAGGCCAGCACCACCCGGTCGTACAGGCCCTGCATGCCGCAACCGTAGGCAATGATGGCCGGTGCCACACCGAAAGAGATCACGTCAGCCAGTGAATCCAGCTCACGCCCCAGCGATGAGGTTTTTTGGCGCCAACGCGCCACCCGGCCGTCCAGGATGTCAAAAATGAGCGCCGCCAGCACCAGACCGCAGGCGAAGTAAACGTGGCGCACGTCGTTCGTCTGCAGGTAAGTCATGATGGAAAAAAGCGCGCCGACGCCGCACACCGCGTTGGCCAGCGTGAACCAGTCCGCGAGGTGAAACTCACGGATCATGGCGAAGGGCTTGCGGGGATTGGGTGGTGTCATGGCGGGCAGTGGTCGGTTGTGAAGCTCCTGCGAGTTTGCACCAAGTCAGGGCCACCAGCACGCCGCCGTGCGCTACAGCGCCCGCTGGTTCACTCTTTTCATCAGCGCCTCAGCGCTTTCCTTGCGTTCGCTGTAACGGTCCGTCAGCCACGGTGAGGCGTTGCGGGTCAGCAGCGTGAACTTCACCAGCTCCTCCATCACGTCGACCATGCGGTCGTAGTAGCTCGACGGCTTCATGCGCCCGGCGTCGTCAAACTCCATGAAAGCCTTGGCCACCGACGACTGGTTGGGGATGGTCAGCATGCGCATCCAGCGGCCCAGAATCCGCATCTGGTTGACAGCGTTGAACGACTGCGAACCGCCCGACACCTGCATCAGCGCCAGTGTTTTGCCCTGGGTGGGCCGCACCGCCCCCACGCTCAGCGGGATCCAGTCGATCTGCGACTTGAGGATGCCGGTCATCGCGCCATGCCGCTCGGGCGAGCACCACACCATGCCCTCGGCCCAGGCCGCCAACTCACGCAGTTCTTGCACTTTGGGGTGTGACTCGGGCGCGTCATCGGGCAGCGGCAGGCCACGCGGATCAAAGGTGCGGGTCTCGCAGCCCATGGCCTGCAGTAGCCGAGCCGCTTCTTCACTGGCCAGGCGGCTGAAGGACCTCTCACGCACGGAACCGTAGAGCAACAGAATGCGGGGCGGGTGGCTGGCCAGCGGGGATGAGTCGAAGCCCTTGGCCGGCTGCCTGAAATGGTCTGCGTCCAGTTGCGGCATGGCGTGCGACACAGCGGTTTCAAGGTTTGACAACACGTTCCCCTTGCTCGTTCACAACCTGCTCGCCGTCTTCTTTGGCCAACGCACCACGCTGCGGGCTCGGCAGAATGTCCAGCACCAACTCCGACGGGCGGCACAGTCGGGTGCCCAGCGGCGTGACCACGATGGGCCGGTTCATCAGGATGGGGTAGGCCACGATCCCGTCAATCAGCGCGTCGTCACTCACGCTGGTATCACCCAAACCCAGCTCGTCGTACGGCGTGCCTTTTTGCCGCAACACCTCGCGCACCGGCAGGCCCAGCTCAGTGATCAGACCCACCAGCGTAGCCCGTGTCGGCGGGGTTTTCAGGTACTCCACCACCTCCGGCTCATCGCCACTGTTGCGGATCAGCGCCAGCACATTGCGTGACGTGCCGCATTGGGGGTTGTGAAAAATGGTGATGGTTTTCGGGGTGCTGCTCATCTCGTTTTGCCTTGCGTTTTCTGAGTGAAAGGAAGTCAGGAAGTCGCATTCTATATTTCAACAGTCATTGAAACATCAAACAACACAGCGTGGTGCCAAGTCGCCACACAAATAGATTGAACCCGCACCGATGGCGCACCGACTCACTACCAGAGCGCTACGTTGGCGCTTTTTGAAGAGCCGTTGAGTTATTCCCACCCAATTGAATTGAATTGATTTCCTTTCATCCTTCTGAATTCAATTGAACACACGTCACCAAGAGGCAAACGAATGAAACCGCAAATTGCATCCATCGTATTTTTGGCAGCCAGCTTTTTGACGGGTACTGCGGCCATGGCCCAAAGTTACCCGCCCACCTGCAGTGCGGCCTCCGCCTTTCACATCACGACAGCAACTGGCGGCGGCTTCACCCCCATCACCAGCTACATCGGCAACTCATTTTCTGTGGGTGGCCTGGCACCTGGACAATATTCCGTGAAGACAAATATGCCCATGATGATGGGTGGCATGAACTCATCCACCGTTGGCAGTGACGGTATTTTGAAGGGCAGCATCACGTGCCAAGGAGTCCAGAATTTCAGTTTTGTGCAAGCCGCGCCCGTCGTGATTGCCCCTGCACCTGTCCCAGAATGCCTCGTTGCCAACGTGGGCACCCAATGCAACTGGTACACGATTTTTGAGCCGAACTATTACCCCAATACCTTCAAAAGCTCATACCACGCCACCAACCCAGCCAGTTACACCCCCGCCATTCCTCGCTGCACCCAGCCCGCGCCCAGCACGGCACCAGCCACCACGATCAATACCGGCCACATGGCACCGCGCTGCATGCGCAAGTTCAAGTTTGTACGCGCCACTGGCCTCAACGCCTATGACGCGCAGTTGCAAAACGGCACGGCGGTTGAGTTGTTTCCACCAAACTGAACTCATTCGACCCACCCATAAAAAACTTCAATCAATCACTGGAAGATAAATGTTTAACGCCCAATCACCCTCCAAATTTGTAGTCAAAGCATTCATGGTCATGGCTCACATGGCAGTTTTGTCTGGCGCAGCACAGGCGGCCCCACCCGTCACCGCGGGCAAAATCATCCACAGTGGAACTGGTTGTATTGCACCCCTGAATTCAGCCATGTCGGCCACACCCGCCAGCACCTTCAGCATTTACTTCAACGAACTGAAGATTCCGTTCAACAGTAAGCCCGCCGACCAGACTAAAACCTGCACGCTGCAAGTGCAGTTGACCCCCCCGCCGGGCTACAAACTGTCTGTTCACCCGGCCAAGTACGACGGCGAAATTGCAGCGCTGACGACCGGGCAACTCACAGCCGGGCATCAATTTGCGGGCACCAACACCGCCCCGTTTGCCAAAACCATTGCTGGCCGAAAAGCGTTCAGTGAAACCAACCTCAAGACAACCAACTTCTCGGGTTGCGGGCAGCCCTCCATGCTGGACGACAAGATCACCCTGGCTGTCGGCACCGGGGACCCTGCGGCGGGGTATGTCAAAGCTGCGCACTACACCTTGAATTTGCAGCCCTGTAAATAACGGTCAGCGCAGACATGGTTCATGGAAAACGATGCAGTGCACGCACCGCAGTTGCCGTGAACACGTCAGAGCACCAAAACATATCCTGGGTAATTAAACAAATTGAACCGTTGCGGATTTCTACCCGACTCATCTTTATCTTCACCACTGAAAGCAACCCATCATGTTCACCCATCACATCAAGTTGGCACTGCAACTCACCGCAGCGCTTGGCCTCAGCGCTATCGGGCTGTCGGCCCACGCAGCCAACCCCATCGGCTGCCAAGCCAAAGGCGCGCTGTACATCCTTGAAAACGGCAAACAGACCTTGCTGGCCGTCACACCGGGCGCGGGCACCACGGCAGCGGCCAGCAACCAGGGGCACGCGGGGTTTCAAACCGACGCAGCAGGAAAATTTACCCTGAGCTACCCAACCACACCGCTGACACCCACGCAGACCTACTACTTCCGCATGGAAGTTCACAACAGCCAGTTCCTGGCCTACGGTATTTCAGGGCTGTATGGCAACACCTTCAAAACCATGGCGCAGCCCGTGACCGGGCAGGTGTTATGCGATGGGCCCACGCCGTCGCAGGCTGCAGGGGTGAATTTGGGCGCCGTCCTACCGCCGCCAGCAGCCGTTAAAGACTGCGCCGACCCGTCAATCAATGTGGGCCAGCTTTGCGCCCAGTGGTTCAAGTTTTCACCGAGCTACCACGCTGCACCAGGGTACGAAGCTGCGCTGCGCACCAGCTACGCCTCGGTGCCCGACTGCAAAAACCCCTACCTGCCCAATGACCCGCCTTCAAACCTAGTGCCAAGCACAACCGCTTCGGGCCCCACCTCTGGTTGCATGCGTCGTTTTTGGGTGAACCGCATGGCTGCACCCAATCCCGCTAGCAAATGGATCCCGATCCTGAACTTGAGCAGCTGGCAAATCGCGCCGACGGCACAAAACCTGGTTGTCGGCGAGCAGCTGGCTAACTGACCACACGCAGCAACCCTGACCGGCCAGATACCCCTTCGCCCCCAAAGGAGCCTTCCATGTGCTCCACCCGTCAAACCCAAGAGTGGGCTGACTCGGGAGGTCGCCGAGAAGGGAATGAAGGACCCAACTGTCAGAGGCTGCGGTCACTGCGGCGTAAGCAGCGAGGTCAAAGCCACCGCACCGGCTGGCAAGGCGATTTACGACTTTGCGTCAGCCAAATGGAAGCTGGTTCAAACGCATTGATGGGTAGAAATTGATTCACCCGACGTTGAGTCGGGTATTTGGCAGCCCCCTGGCGGCTTGAAAGACGGGTTGGGGCACATTAAACGTCGACTTTTAAGACAAACCCGGCGGATGCCTAGGCAAACAAATCATGTTGCGCTATTTATTTGATAGCAAGTCAACCCCGAAAAGCTCTTGTAATGCATTGGTATGCAGGGTGATCCCCGCAGAGCTTGGCAGAAAACCCAGGCCTTCACTGCGCTTGGTGTCAGAATGTAAAGAAGGGTAAACCTCCGCGTCGGCTTTTATCGCTGAACGTTGTAGGTCAACAGCTCTGCAGCCAGCCGAATCGCTGCCCGCCCGCCGATCTTTGCAAACAACAACGACCCACACCATGACCGACCAAGACCACCTCGCCCTGTTGCGCACCATTGCGTTGCGCAGCGCAGACAGCGAGCTGGCCATGACACAGCTTTATCGGGCATTGAGCGGCAGTGTGTTTGCTTTCGTGCGCAGGCGACTGAGCCATGCTGATGACCATGAAGTGCAGGCCGTAGTGGTCGACACGATGTACGAGGTGTGGCGCGCCGCAGCTGACTTCAACGGGGCCTCACAGCTCAAAACCTGGGTGCTGGGCATCGCCCGCCACAAGCTGCTCGACGCCGTGCGTAAAAAGCCCGACGCCGCCCTGCACGACGATGTGGCCGACTATGCCGAGTCACTGGCGGATGAGAACGCCGACATTGTGGCCAGCCTGGTGAGCAAACAACGCACCGAATGGCTGGTGTACTGCATGAACAAGCTGCCTGAAGAGCAACGTGAAAGCCTTCATTTGCTGCTGGTTGAAGGCCTGTCGATGCAGGCCATTGCCGAGGTGCAAAGCTGCCCCAGCGGCACAGTCAAAACCCGGGTGTTTCACGCCAAGGCCAAACTCAAGACCTGCCTGGCACGCTGGCTGCTTCATGAGCACAACGAGCCGACAGGCGCTGGCACGCCGCTGGCTCCACCAGGCGCGGCAGTCATCCAGTAAGCAATGCGGGTGTGGGCGGGTGGCTGGCAAGGGGAACGAACCAGGCTCACAGCGACTCGCATACCGGCCCGCAGCGGCTGAAAAATAGAAATTTCCCCTGACTTGCCTTTTCTATTGAACCCGCAGCCCCTTGCCACCGACTCATGGTCAACAGCACTTCAAAATTGCTGGTTGACCCTTGTTTTTTATACAATTTTGGTCATTGACTGACCCCTGAGGACAACCTGTTGTGAGTGATCTGGACCGTGTACGCGAAATGCTGGTGTGGTACGCCCAAGGGGCGTTGCCCGAGCACGACCGTGCCTTTGTTGAAACCTGGCTGGAGCGCCATGTGGCCAATCATCCTGACATTGCGGCCGAGCTGGCCTGGCTGCGCAGCGCATCTGGGCTGCTGCAGGCCCAGGCACACACGGAAGCGCACAACGCTGCGCCTGAGCTCGACGCTGGCCTGTCCGCGCTGATGCAGCGCATCGCATTGGACAAACCCCGCGTCGAAGCGGCAAGCCGCACCGCACGCCCCCCCGGCCTGTTGACACGCTGGGTGCAATGGCTGGACGGCCTGCTGGGCGCACCTGGGCGTGGCATGCCGGCCATGGCCATGGGCATCGGGGCTGTGTTGGTGCTGCAAACCGCCGTGATTGCGCACCTCATGCAGGCGGCCCCAGCAGAACAAGCCCCTTTGAGCGGCGCCGCGCCGATTGGCTTGCCCCTGGCGGGCGGCTACACCGTGTTGACAGTTGCCATTGAACCGACTGCAAACGAGTCCGCGTTGCGTGCGTTGCTGCAGGACACAGGCGCACAACTGGTGGGTGGCCCCAGCGCGTTGGGCTTGTACAGCCTGTCAGTGCCAACCGGCCAACTGCAACAGGCCACCACCAAGCTGCGCGCCGCCACCAACGTCATCAGCTCGGTGCAACCGTGATGCGGCGCGGCCGCGCACGGCCACTGGCACGGCACGCCCTTTTGGCGATGTTGGCGCTGCTGACGCTGGGCTCACTGAACCCCGGACACGGCCAAGTTCGCCAAGCGGCTGAATCGGGCAACACCGCCGCTGCAGCGCCCAGATCTGCCACGGCAGCATCGGCACCCGCCGCCCTGCCCCGCAGCGCTGCCAGTGCCATCGCATTGCCGGTCTTGCCCAAACCGCTGGACGTGCCCATCACTCCCCGTTCAGCCACAACTTCCGGCCTGTCGCCGCTGCCCTTGTCGGCGGCATCAGCCAGCGCAACCCCCTACGCCACGCAAAACGCCGCGGCCCTGCCAGCCGCTGAGGCCGTCACGTCCCCCAATGGCGAGGGCGTGAGCCCCAACCCGACGTCTGGCTCTGCACCGTCTTTTTCAGCGCCTTCCTTCAGCCCGCCACAGGCAGAACGCGTCGTCCAGGAGCCCGCCCATGAACCCGGGCAACTGCTGGTGCTGTGGGCCACACCCGACGCCGCCACCAGCGGGCTGGCCCTGCTGCAGCAGCAGTTTCAGTTGCGCCCGCGCCAGCGCTACACACTGGGCGCGCTGGGCTTCAACATCGCCCTGTACGCCCTGCCCACCGAGCGTGAAGCCTTGAGCCTGCGGGACCAGTTGCGCAGCGAACAACCCGATTGGGTGGTGGACCTCAATGCCCGCAGCACGCCCATGCAAGGCAGCCAAGCGCCCCAGCCTGCCAGCGCCGATGCGCTGCCCCGTCTGTATGCCTTCAAGATGCTGGGCGGCCAAAAGCTGTCAGTGGCAGCAACCCCTGGCTTGCGTTTGGGCGTGGTGGACACCGGGTTGGCTCCTGCGTTGATCCAGCTGGCTGCCCTGAACGGCAGCACCCTGACGGTACGCAGCGTGCTGGGCCCCGCCGACAAACCGGCCGACACCGCCCACGGCAGCGCGGTGCTGCAATTGCTGGCTGGCGCTGCACAGGGCAACGGCTTTGCGGGCGCAGCGCCCCCGCTTCGACTGGCCTGGGCCAACGCCATGCGGGATATCAACGGCAAGCCCGGCACCAACAGCCTGGCGCTGGCCCTGGCCCTGGACTGGCTGGTGTCGCAAGACGTGCAGCTCATCAACCTGAGCCTGGGCGGCAACGGCGACGAGGTGCTCAAAGCCGTGATCAACCGCGTGTTAGCCAAGCCCGTGCTGGTGCTGGCCGCCGTGGGCAACAACCCCGCCCCCAACGCCGCACCGGTGTACCCCGCCGCCTACCCGGGCGTATGGGCCATCACCGCCATCGATGCAGCGGGCAAGCCCTACCCGCAAGCCAGCCGCGCCACCTACACCGCCATGGCCGCACCGGGCGTGGACGTGTGGGTGCCTCAGGACGCAGGGGGCAGCTACGTCAGCGGCACGTCTTACGCCACCGCCCTGGCCAGCGCCGCCGTGGCGTGGCAACCGGCCAGCTTCTGGTCCCTGCCCCTGGCAGACCGCCAACAGCAGGTGTGCGCCCAAGCCAAGCCGCTGGGAGACACCACACTGGGCTGCGGGCTGGTGCAGCAAGCCACAGTGCTCGCGAAGCGCTGAAAGTTGGCAACATTTCAGCATTTCAGCATTTCAGCATTTCAGCATTTCAGCGCTGCAGCATTTCACCGCCTCATTTTTTCAAGCCTTTTGCCAAAACATTGAACCCACCTGCCTTTTGACACGACCCATGGGGAATGCCGCACAGCCAGTGGCGGCTTATTCACTCAAAAAAGGGGCTACGCATGGGCTTGACAACAAGGTTTTGGACCACGGGTATCGCCATGGCGTGTGGCAGTTTGTGCGCATCACTCGCCCAGGCGCAGGCCGTATCTGGCGCACCGACAGGCGCTGCGCTGCAGCCCCCGGGCTTTGAAGCCAGCTTCATCGGCAAAACCATCTCACCCAATGAAACCGTCACCCTGACCTTGGGCAAACCAGTGGCCACCACCGACGGCCAGTTTGCCGTGGTGGTGGGCACCGAGGACGTCACCGCCAACTTCAGGCTGGTGTCCCCCACGCAGATCGAAGGCGTGTTCAGCGGCATGCCACTGCCAGAAGGCACCAGCACCCTGCGGCTGTACCTGATCACCGCAGGCAACCAGTGGGTGGAAGTCGGGCAACTGCCGCTGGCAGTAGCGGCGCGCCAAGGCGTGTTGTCGGCCTCAGGCAAGCCCGGCGACTGGCGGCCCAGCCTGATTCTGGGCGTGAAGTCCCAGCCGGCTGAATCCCATTCCGCGTCCGCCACGCCGCCCACCCGGCCGACCTACGCAGACGCCACCTTGCAAGGCGGGCTTCAAACCGAGCACACAGGCGAGAACTGGTCGCTGAAGTCGCAACTCAACGTGGTGGGCAGCAGCTACCAGCCTGAGGCCATCAACTTCGCCAGCCAGGGCGCCAGTGCTTCCCAGATCGACATCGCCAACTACCTGGTCAATGGCACCTACACCAGCGAAGCGGGTGTGACCGGCTTGTCGATGGGTAACGTGCAGGCTGGCACCAATTCCCTGCTGGCCAGCGGCATTGGCAACCGGGGCGTGGTGGTCAACCACCGCTTCAACGCCCGTGTCGACGCGACCGCCGCGTTGCAAAACGGCAGCAACATCGTCGGCTTCAACAACTTCACCGGGCTGAGCGACGCTGAGCACCGGCTGGCCACCGTGACACTGGGCGTTGAAGCGCTGGAGCGCCCCGGCGGCCTGCGGCTGGAAGCCACCTCGTTCCAGGGCACCATCAAACCCACCTTCACCACCGGCATTGCCACGCTGCAAGACGCCGAAGAAAGCCGCGGCTGGGGCCTGCGCGCGCAGTCCAACAGCCCTGAAGGCAGCCTGCGCAGCGATATGTCGTACGCCCGCAGCACCTACACCCCCAAGGGCGACAGCACTCTGAACATCCTGCCAGGCCCGAGCACAGCAGGCAGCACCTGGTATGCCGAGCTGGCCTACGACCTGCTCAAAAACATGCCCATGTTTGACAACTACTCCCTGTCGTTGACAGCGCAAGCGCGGCACGAATACTCAGCCTTCAGCTACAAGTCACTCGGGGCTGGGCAAGCGTCCAACTACGTCAGCAACAGCCTGGGCCTGAACGCCAGCCTGGGCGTGGTGACGGGGCAAATGCAGCTGGGCCGTCGCACGGACAACGTGGACAACGCCATCGCGTTCCTGAAAAACCACGCCCCAACGCTGAACCTGTCTCTGGCCGCGCCACTGGCCCAGATGATCGACAGCGCACAACCCCCGGTGTGGGCACCCACGGCCAGCTACACCTTCGGGCGCAACCGCAACTTTGCTGACACGGGCTACATCCCGTTTGGGCAAACCCTGGCAGACCTGCCCGACGTGAAAGTCGTCAGCCACGGCCTGGGCTTGAACTGGACCATCCAAAAACTCAACCTCAGCTACCAGTACAGCCGCAACCTGCAAGACAACAGCCAGATCGGCTACGAACTGCAGGACGTGCTGGACCGGGGGCACAACATCACGGCCGCCTACCAATTCACGGACACCCTGAGCCTCAACGGCGGCGTCGGAAAACGCCTGTCGGTGCAGTACGGCACCGGCGTGGAGCGGCGCAACAGCACCGCGCAGGCCGGGGTGAACTGGCTGTTTGGCGACCGCTACTCCCTGACCAGCAACATCAACACCTACAGCGACCAGGACTCCACCTTCACCTCCGACATCCGCGTCAAACAGGGGCAGGTGCAGTTGCTCAAAGCCTTTGACATCGTCGCCATGAACAAAAAACTCCCCGGCCAGTGGGCACTGAGCTATACCCACAGCCACACCAATTCGATGGGCCTCGTGGTGCGCTACCAAACCCTCAACGCCAGCGTCAGCTTGTCGTTCTTCTAAATTCATTCATTCATCCATCCATCAGCAACCCAGACAACAACTAAAACCAGAACACCTTTTGGAAAGAACTTGATGACCACCACCCGAAACCCCCACAGCCAGCCGCCCCTACACCCCCGGCCGCACTGCCGCCTGCTTCTGGCCACCACCTTGCTAGTCGCCTTCGGTGCCGCGCACGCGCAAGTGGCCACCGTGGCCCCCAGCACCTTCAGCCTGAACGTGGCCGCAGGCGGCACCGCCACCGGCGTGGCCGTGCCCGCCGTCACACAAGGCACGGGTGACCGCCAGGCCGCCGCCACCTTGTGCAGCGCATTGACTGCAGGCGCCACCCCCGGCGTCAGCCTGGGCAACACCTGCAACCCTGCGACCGTGTTTGGCACCACCAACGTCGGCGCGGCTTCCAACAGCGCCGCGCCGCAAACCTTCAGCGCCAGCTTCACGGCAGCCCAGTTGGCCACCGCCGTCACCACGCTGTCAGCAGCAGGCCAGCCGTTTGGCAGCCGACGGTTTTTTGTGGTCACGCAGTTTTCAGCATCGCCCCTGCCACCCACATCCCAAACCCGCTTCGTCACCTTCCAGATCAACCTGATCGAGCCAATTGCCGGCGGCATCACCACCGCCACTGGGTCATTGATCGACGTGGCCCTGAGCGCGCCCACCCCGATTTCCATCCGCTACACCCTGGCCGGCACCGACACCCCCCTGGCCGGCCAGTTTTGCACCGCATTGATCGGCGGCTACCCCGGCAACGGCGTGTCTGCCACAGGCAACCCCTGCGCGCCCGGCAGCGTGCTGGGCAACGCCAACCCAGCCGTGGGGTTTGCCGTCAGCGCCCAAACCGGTGAAACGCTGGTCGTACCCGAAACCATCGCCCGTCAGGCCACCCAGCAGGCACTGGCCAGCGGCAACGGTATTTTTTACTTTGTGCGGCAATTCAGCTCGGGCCGCTACGCCGTGGCACGCCTGCGGCTCAACGGCAACTCAGCCAGCTCCCCGCTGGCCTTCACCGACATCCGCCTGGGCTTCAAGGACGGCGGCAGTTTGCAAAACGTCGGTTTTTTCAAACGCGGCCAGGTGCTGCCGCCCGTCAGCGCCACACTGCGCTACCAGGGCGCGGGCGTGCTGCGCGCCCGCTGGGAAGTCGTGCAACCCGGCGACACCCCGCCCAACGCCATTGACCTGACCGCCGAAGCGGGGCTGACCCCGCTGCAGCGCGCCCAACAGCACCGCTACCGCGTGCTCGACCGGGTCAACGTGTACCTGCCAGCCTTCGGCCAAGCGGTGGTGCCCGGCCCCAACCCACGCCTGCTGCCCAATGAACAGTACGGCCAGTACCTCGTGCTGCTGCGCATTGAAACCAGCGACAGCATCGCTGGTGTCCCCGGCGGCATCACCAGCTTCACGCTGCCCGTGCTGCGTTACTACATCGGAGAAAGCAGCGGCCCAGCCCCGGTCGGCAAGGTGGAGCCAGAGGTCATCAACCTCGTGGCACCCGCCGCCAGCGCCGTGCTGGAAAAAGGTGAAGCGGTTGCCTTCCAGTGGCTTGAAAACAAGGACGTCAGCCTGTACCGGCTGGAAATTGAAGCCAACGGCAAACAGGTCTACGCCGCCCGCGTTCGCCCCAGCGCCGCAGACGGCATCAACCGCTACACCGCCCCGCCCTTCGTGGCCGACAGCCTGAGCAACAAAGCCGCCCGCTGGCGCGTGGTCGCCATGGCCAGCGACGGCAAGTTTCTGGGTGAGAGTGAGTGGCGTGAGATTGCGAACGCGCCTTGAAAATAAAAATAATTTTTTTGAACCCGTCGCTAAACACGAGCGACTTAATAGTTGTCTGAACTGTTATTGCTGCACAGTAGACAACTTAAAAAGCAGCTAATTTGATGGAGAAAACCATGGTCAAGAAAATTACAGTCTTACTTTTAGCGCTTTCAGCGATCACACTCTCAATAAGCGTAAGCGCACAGACCAAAAACGCTCAAGGTATGGATGAGTCCATTGCTAAACCGGCCAAAGCAAGCACGCTGGCGGGTGTTACGCCAGTTTCAGACACCTACGTCATTCCGTGGCCAGGTGATGGCGATCTTTGTATTGGCGAAGTCTATATTTGGAGATGCAATAAAAAAACGCCTATGGCTCGTACTTTCCCAGTAGGTAATGCCGTTAAAACAACAGTAACAGATCAACTAACTGTTGCTCGCATGAAAGCATTGAATATTGACTCATGCATTAACGGTACAACGGTCAATGAAAGCTGCATCACTAGAAGCCCAAAGTTCAAAAACTAAGCTAGTTCACATTTAAAAAGCGCATCAAGGTGTTGGCACCAACCAACATCCTGATGCGCTTTTAAATTTACTCAGCTATTCAAAAAATCTATGCATGCAAAAAAGCCCCGAATTCGGGGCTTTTTGACGTCTTGGCTGGACTTACATCGGGTCAATACAGCAACCCGTGACTTCAACCTTGAAATCCTTCACGGCCGTGTCGTCTTGCAAACTCACGCTGATCTGGCCGGACTTCCAGATGGCGGCGGTCATGGGGTAAGAAAAAGTCTTGCTGCCGCCCTTTGGCAAGGAGCCAATCGGCCCACCCATGCCGGGGATGGACGCCCCGTTGGCTGACAGCGAAGATGAGTCATTGGCCTGCAGACCATCACCACCCAAATTGGTCACCGTCCAGCTGATGGTGCCTTTGACTTCACATGCCTTGGTGGGCACCGTCCATTTGATGGTGTCACCAAAATGGTAGTTGGTGCCGGCAAACGTATACGGCGCAGCGGGCGACTTCAAAAACCCTGCAGGAAAATCTTTCATGTCAGGCGTGGGGTTGCTGTTTTTGATGATTTTCAAGTTCACGGGGTGTGAGCAGTGGCAAGCACCCCCGTCTTGGGCCATGGCGGTACCGGCCACCGTCATGGCGGCAAATGACAAAGTGGACAACAAAATACGGCGATTTAACAATTTCATTGAAGACTCCAGAAAGTAATTTAAAAAAACTGCATCAAACTGTTTTGTTTGACATCAGTACTGGTAAGTCGAAAGCACCGCTGCAGCGGTTCAAACTCTTTTCGCACTGATTTATTCGTAATTTTTTGAACGTTTTAATGTCACCAAAAACCTGCACCGATTGCACGAAAACCCGGCCTCGAACCACGCGTCATTGCCACCTCAAATTGTTCAACTATCATTGAACAATGAAAATTACAGACACCCTCAACGTCTTAACCAACCCGCCGCCTCTGCTGGACGAAGCGGCCACCGTCAAAGCCCTGACCGCCCTGGCCCAGACCCAGCGCCTGCGGGCCTTTCGGGCGCTGGTGGTGGCGGGCGCGGATGGGTTGACGCCGGGGGTGATGGCCGAACAATTGGGCGTGGCACCCAGTGCGCTGTCGTTTCACCTCAAGGAGCTGGCGCACTCCGGGCTGGTCAGCACTGAAGCGCGCGGGCGCAACCTGATTTACCGGGCCAATTTTGAACAGATGAACGGCCTGCTCGCCTACCTGACGGCGCACTGCTGCATGGGCCAGGCCTGCGACGTGGCGGCGCTGCCTGTCTGCGTGGACTGCTGATCTCGCTTCTTTTTTCTTCACCCTTCTTTTCACTCTCGGGAGTTCTCATGTCTGACTCAACCCCACAGCCCATCAACGTGCTGTTTTTATGCACCCACAACTCGGCCCGCAGCATTCTGGCCGAGGCCCTGTTGAACCACATCGGGCACGGGCGCTTTAAGGCGTATTCGGCGGGCAGCAGCCCCCGCGCGCAGCAGCAACCCAACCCTTTGGCGATTGAAACGCTGGCCAAGGCTGGTGTGCCCACTGACGGCCTGCGCAGCAAAAGCTGGGATGAATTTGCCACGGCCGACGCGCCGCACATGGACCTGGTGATCACCGTGTGTGACAACGCCGCCGGGGAGGTCTGCCCCTTCTGGCCGGGGCAGCCCGCCACCGCCCACTGGGGCTACGCCGACCCGTCAGAAGGCGATGGCGACGAAGCGCACAAGCGCGAGGCCTTTCGTCAGACGTTGCACGCCGTTCGCCGCCGCCTGGACCTGCTGGTCAACCTGCCCACCGCCAGCGTCGAGCGGCTGATGCTGCAGGACACCGCGCGCGGTTTGTCCAAGTCTTAACCCCGCCCCTTTCCTGACCGCCCTCCACTCCCCAAGGATTCCCGTGCTGATTGCCATTCTGATCTTCATCGCCACCATCACTTTGGTCATCTGGCAGCCGCGGGGCCTTGGCATCGGCTGGAGCGCATCTCTCGGCGCGGTGGTCGCCCTGCTGGCCGGGGTGGTGCAGCTCAGTGACATCCCCGTGGTGTGGGGCATTGTGTGGAACGCCACGGCGACCTTCATTGCCATCATCATCACCAGCCTGCTGCTCGATGAAGCCGGCTTTTTCGAGTGGGCCGCCCTGCATGTGGCGCGCTGGGGCGGTGGCCGGGGGCGCTGGCTGTTTGTGCTGATCGTGTTGCTGGGCGCGGCGGTGTCCAGCGTGTTTGCCAATGACGGGGCGGCGCTGATCCTGACGCCCATCGTCATGGCGATGCTGCTGGCGCTGGGCTTCAGTGCGGCGGCCACGCTGGCGTTTGTGATGGCGGCGGGCTTCATTGCCGACGTGGCCAGCCTGCCGCTGGTGGTGTCCAACCTGGTCAACATCGTCTCGGCGGACTTTTTCAAACTCGGCTTCAACGAGTACGCCGCCATCATGGTGCCGGTCAACTTTGCCGCCGTGGCTGCCGCGCTGGGCATGCTGCTGCTGGTGTTCAGGCGTGACATTCCCGTGCGCTACGACGTGCGCCAGCTCAAAAGCCCGTCCAGCGCGATCAAGGACACCGCGACGTTCAAGATGGGCTGGGTGGTGCTGGCGCTGCTACTGATCGGCTTTTTCGGCCTGGAGCCAATAGGTGTGCCCATCAGCGCCGTGGCGGCCGCTGGCTCGGCGCTGCTGCTGGGGGTGGCGGCGCGTGGGCATGTCATCAGCGTGCGCAAGGTGCTGCTGGGCGCACCGTGGCAGATCGTGGTGTTTTCACTGGGCATGTACCTGGTGGTGTACGGCCTGCGCAACCAGGGGCTGACGGCTGAGCTGGCCGTGCTGCTGAACTACTTCGCCACGTTGGGCGTGTGGGGCGCGGCCTTCGGCACCGGCTTTTTGACGGCCGCGCTGTCGTCCGTGATGAACAACATGCCCACGGTGCTGGTGGGCGCACTGTCAATTGACGCCAGCCAGGCCACCGGCGTGGTACGCCAAGCCATGATTTACGCCAACGTGATTGGCAGCGACCTGGGCCCCAAGATGACACCGATTGGCTCACTGGCCACGCTGCTGTGGCTGCACGTGCTGGCCAAAAAGAACCTGACCATCACCTGGGGCTACTACTTCAAGGTGGGCGTGGTGCTGACCGTGCCCGTGCTGGCCGTGACGCTGGCTGCACTGGCGTTGCGGCTTACGGCATAGCCTCGCCCCTTTTCACGCAAGGCCTGGTTTTAGCAGCCCAGCAGCCCCCCAACCGCTTTCAGCAGCTCCTGAAAGTGGTTTTATGCATCAAACCACCAACCAGCCTAGGCTTTAATTGCCTGTACTGCTATTTATTCAATAGCAAAATAAGCAGCTTGTGCAGCAGGTTCTGGCGCGCGTTGACACGACAGCGGCGCTTTACCGCAGGTTTACCGGGCTATCTCGGGGGCGATACCGGACCCCTGGGGGTGGCGCTGATAATTCTGTAACGCCTCGGTACAACTGCCCTCACGGGTCGCGCCTGCTGCGGCACCCGATCAAAGTCCGCCTTTCCCGGAATGCGGCACACACCACAGGACTGGTCCATGGAACCCACCCCCCGTACGCCCCCGCCCACGTCTGCCACCACCATGGCGCCACGCCGCACCCTGAGCCGCCGCGCCCGGGTGATGGGCTCGCTGGTGGCGGTGCTGGCGCTGGCCGGCACCGGCTGGCTGGCCTGGGTGCTGACCCACCCGGACAAAAGCACCACCGCCACCGCAGCACCTGCAGCGGGTGGGCCCGGTGGGCCAGGCGGCCCCGGCGGTGGCCCGCCGGGCGGCGGGCGGGGCGGGCCGTCCACCACGGTGGGCGTGGCCCGGGCTGAGCGCTCCAACATCCCCCTGGTGCTGGACGCGCTGGGCACCGTCACCCCGCAGGCCACCGTCAAGGTGCGGCCGCAGGTGTCGGGTGTGCTGGACAAGGTGCTGTTCAAGGAAGGCCAGATGGTGCGCGCCGGTGACCTGCTGGCCACCATCGACGCCCGTCAGTTCCAGCTGGCTCTGCAGCAGGCCAGCGGCCAACGGCAGCAGGTTCAAGCTCAACTCGACAGCGCCCGTGTCACGCTGGCACGTTTCAACACGCTGCTGGGCCAGGATTCGATTGCCCGCCAGGAAGTGGACACCCAGGCCGCCCTGGTCAAGCAGCTTGAAGGCACGCTGATGGTCAACAGCGCCGCTGAAGGCACTGCCAGATTGAACCTGAGCTACACCCGCATCACCGCGCCCGTCAGCGGACGCCTGGGCCTGCGCACCGTGGACGTGGGCAATGTGGTGAGCAGCGGTGACGCCAACGGCGTGGCCACCATCACCCAGCTGTCACCGATTGACGTGGTGTTTTCCGTCCCGCAAGACCGCGCGGGGGAGCTGCAGCAGGGCCTGCTGGCCAAAAGCAATGCGATGACCGTCAAGGTGCTGGACAAGACCCGCGCCGTAGTGCTGGACGCCGGCACTTTCGCCTCACTCGACAACCAGGTGGACACCACCACCGGCACAGTGCGCGCCAAGGCGCAGTTCCCCAACACCGGCGGCGCGCTGTTCCCGAACCAGTTTGTCAATGTGCAGCTGCTGGTCAACACCCTGCAAAACGCGGTGGTCGTACCTGTGACGGCAATGCGCTTTGGCAGCGGCGGCAACTATGTGTATGTGGTCAACCTGGCCACCCGCACCGTGGCGCTGCGTCCGGTCAAGGGCGGGCCGGCCACGGCTGAAAAGGTCGTCATCACCGAAGGCCTGCAGGTGGGTGAAAGTGTCATCACCGAAGGCGCAGACCGCCTGAAAGACGGGGCCACCGTCACGCTGCCGGGCGATGCACCCCGTGGCCCGCGCAGGGGCGCCAGTGGCGCGGCCGGTGCGGCAAGCGGTGCAGGTGGTGAACGCATGGGCGGCCGACAGCGGCCTGAAGGTGCGGCCAGCCGCCCAGCGGCAGCCCCCGCTTCGTCGTCCTCCTCCGCCATCGGCTCATGAGCCCCTCCACCCCGTTCATCCACCGCCCGGTGGCCACGGCGCTGCTGATGGTGGCCATCGTGCTGGCGGGTCTGGTCGGCTTCAAGTTTTTGCCGCTGTCGGCGCTGCCGCAGGTGGACTACCCCACCATCCAGGTGCAAACGCTCTACCCCGGGGCCAGCCCGGAAGTGATGGCGCAAACCGTCACCGCCCCGCTGGAGCGGCAGTTCGGCCAGATGTCCGGGCTGAGCCGCATGAGCTCAACCAGCGCCAGCGGTGTGTCCATCGTCACGCTGCAGTTTGGCCTGGGCCTGGCCATCGACGTGGCCGAGCAACAGGTGCAAGCCGCCATCAACGCCGGGGGCTCCCTGCTGCCGGCCGACCTGCCCGCGCCGCCGGTGTACGCCAAGGTCAACCCGGCCGACGCGCCGGTGCTGACGCTGGCCATCACGTCCGACACCCTGCCGCTGACCGAGGTGCAAAACCTCGTCAACACCCGTCTGGCGCTCAAGATCAGCCAGGTCAACGGCGTGGGCCTGGTGTCCCTGAGCGGTGGGCAGCGGCCTGCCGTGCGCATTCAGGCAGACAACCGCGCACTGGCAGCCAACGGCCTGGGGCTGGACGCGCTGCGCACCGCCATCACTGCGGCCAATGCCAACGCGGCCAAAGGCAGCATTGACGGGCCGACCCGCGCCTACGCCATCAATTCCAATGACCAGCTGCTGGCCGCTGCCGACTACAAAAACCTGATCGTCGCCTTCAAAAACGGCGCAGCCATCCGCGTGAAAGACGTGGCGCAGGTGGTCGACAGCGCCGAAAACATCAAACTCGGCGCGTGGTCTGGCTTGACGCCCGCCATCATCCTGAATGTGCAGCGCCAGCCCGGCGCCAACGTGATTGCCACGGTGGACGCGATCAAAGCCCGCCTGCCCGAGCTTCAGGCCGGCCTGCCCACCGCGCTGAAGGTGGACGTGCTGAGCGACCGCACCACCGGCATCCGCGCGTCGGTGCTGCACGTCGAGATTGAATTGCTGTTGGCCGTGCTGATGGTGGTGCTGGTGATTTTTGCCTTCCTGGGCAGCCTGCGCGCCACGGTGATTGCCAGCCTATCGGTGCCGATTTCCCTCATCGGCACCTGCGGCGCGATGTACCTGCTGGGCTACAGCCTGAACAACCTGAGCCTGATGGCACTGACGATTGCCACCGGGTTTGTGGTGGACGACGCCATCGTGATGATCGAGAACATTTCCCGCTACATCGAGGAAGGCGAAGCGCCCATGGCCGCCGCGCTCAAGGGCGCGTCGCAGATCGGCTTCACCATCATCTCGCTGACGGTCTCGCTGATTGCGGTGCTGATTCCGCTGCTCTTCATGGGCGACGTGGTGGGGCGGCTGTTCCGCGAGTTTGCGGTGACGCTGGCGATCACGATTTTGATTTCTGCCGTGGTGTCCCTGACCCTAGTGCCGATGATGTCGGCCCGCTGGCTGAAACACGCCCCCGAGCCCCAGCCGGGTGACCGGCATCTGGCGGCCCGCCTGCACTTTTTCTTCGAGCGCGTGATTGCACGCTACGACGTCTGGCTGGCCTGGGTGCTCAAGCGCCAGGGGCTGACGCTGATCGTGGCACTGAGCACCATGGCGCTGACCGTGCTGCTGTACGTGCTGATCCCCAAAGGCCTGTTCCCCACGCAAGACACCGGCCAGCTGCAGGCGCGGGTCGAGGCCGAGCAGTCCGTGTCCTACGCCCGCATGGCCAGCCTGCAACAGGCGGCGGCCGAACAAATCCTGAAAGACCCGGACGTGGCGTCGCTCTCATCCTTCATCGGGGTGGACGCGGCCAACAACACCATGCTGCACACCGGGCGCATGCTCATCAACCTGAAAAAAGAACGCACCGGTAACCAGCAGGACACCATGGCACGGCTCAAGCAGCGCGTCAGCCAGGTGGCGGGCGTCTCGCTGTACCTGCAGCCGACGCAAGACCTGACCATCGACGCCGAAACCGGGCCCACGCAGTACCGCGCCTCCATCGAAGGGGCCGACAACGCCGTGGTCATCGAATGGGCGGGCAAACTCGCACAGCGCATGACGCAGCTGGCCAGCATCAGCAACGTGGCGTCCAGCGCGGGCTCGAACGCCAGCTCGGCCTACATCAACGTGGACCGCGACACGGCGGCGCGCCTGGGCATCACCACCTCGTCGATTGACGACGCGCTGTACAGCGCCTTCGGCCAGCGCATCGTCTCCACCATCTTCACCGAGACCAACCAGTACCGCGTGATTCTGGAAGCCCAGCCCGGCCAGGTGACCACGGCCGCGTCGCTCGGCAACCTGCCCCTGAAAACCGGCGCAGGCGGCACCACCCCGCTCAGCGCACTGGCCACCATCACCGAGCGCCCCGCCCCCTTGCAAATCACCCACGTCGCCCAGTTCCCAGCCACCACGCTGGGTTTTGACACGGCGCCCGGCAAGTCGCTGGGTGCGGCGGTGGACGACATCAAACAAGCCGCCAAGGACATCGGCCTGCCCAGCAGCGTCACCCTGACGTTTCTGGGCGCGGCCGGGGCCTACCAGGCCTCATTGACCAGCCAGCTGTGGCTGATCCTGGCGGCGATTGTGTGTGTCTACATCGTGCTGGGGGTCCTGTATGAAAGCTACATCCACCCGCTGACGATCCTGAGCACCCTGCCCTCGGCGGGCGTGGGCGCGCTCTTGATGCTGATGGTCAGCGGCTCCGACCTGGGGGTGATCGGCATCATCGGCATCATCTTGCTGATCGGCATCGTGAAAAAGAACGCCATCATGATGATTGACTTCGCCATCGACGCGGAGCGCACGCAGGGCATGCCGCCGCAGCAGGCCATTCACCAGGCCGCGCTGCTGCGCTTTCGCCCCATCCTGATGACCACGCTGGCGGCGCTGTTTGCGGCGGTGCCCTTGATGCTCGGGTTTGGGGAGGGGGCGGAGTTGCGGCGGCCGTTGGGCTTGGCTATTTTTGGTGGGTTGGTGGTGAGCCAGGTGTTGACGTTGTTCACGACGCCGGTGATTTATTTGGCGTTTGATCGGGTTGGGCGGCGGTTTGGGCGGGGTGGGGTATGAGCCTTGTCTTGTTTGAAAGCTGTTCTCGCCTTGCGGGGTTGGGATGTCGGGAGGCGCCCGACAGCGCCTCACTTTTAGCGAAACCCGCGAAGCGGGTTTTCTTTGCTTACCAAAGGCGTGCTTTGCACGCGGAGTTCGCTCACTTCGCAACGCGAAGTTATGCGAACACCAAAAGTAAGCAAAAGAAAGGCGACCCTACTGTCTGCGTCCCTTCGCTTCGCTGCGGGCAACCTGCGGTGCTCGGTCCAGCCGGGGTCCCGCTCGAACTCGCTTCGCTCAGACAATCGCGGGCCCTGATCCGTCTGGCCCTGCGCTCCTCGGCGCATACAGAAGGGACTCTCGCAGTCGGGAAAAAGAGGAAGTCAGGAAGTCCAGATTTCTCCGTTCCCGCCCCCGAAAGTCCCGTCCTGGCTGGGCCTGTGAATGGGGGCAAAAGCGGGATCAGGGCTGCGCGCTGTTTGAGCCGCAGGCGAGTTTGCGCAGACCCCCGCTTTTGTCACCATTCACAGGTTGCCCGAAGGGCCCCAGACTGCGGGTCGCCTTTTCTTTGCTTACTTTCTTTTGGCGAAGCAAAAGAAAGTGAGTCGCCACCGGGGCGAGACCCGGAAGCCCAACTACAGCTAACAGGCGCACAAACAGAAAGCGCACGAGGGGTATCCACATGAACCTCTCCGAACCGTTCGTCCGCCGCCCAGTCGCCACAGTCCTCCTGACCATAGGCCTGGCCCTGGCCGGCATAGGCGCCTTCTTCGTCCTGCCCGTCTCCCCCCTGCCCCAGGTCGACTACCCGGTGATTTCGGTCAGCGCGTCGCTGCCCGGGGCCAGCCCGGACACCATGGCGTCCAGTGTGGCCACGCCGCTGGAGCGTCGGCTGGGCGTCATTGCTGGCGTCAATGAAATGACGTCGAACAGCAGCACCGGTTCGACCCGGGTCACGCTGCAGTTTGACCTGAACCGCAAGATCGACGCGGCGGCGCGGGAGGTGCAGGCGGCCATCAGTGCGTCGCGGGCGGACTTGCCGTCCACCCTGCGCAGCAACCCGACCTACCGCAAGGCCAACCCGGCCGATGCGCCGGTCATCATCCTGGCGCTGACATCCAAAACCCGCTCGCCAGGGCAGATTTACGACGCGGTGTCCAACCTGCTGCAGCAAAAAATCGCGCAGGTGCCGGGGGTGGGCGACGTGGAGCTGGGCGGTGGTTCGCTGCCTGCCGTGCGGGTGGAGCTGGTGCCGTTTGCACTGAACAAACTCGGCGTGAGCATGGAAGACGTGCGTGCGGCCCTGCAGGCGTCCAACGCCAACCGGCCACGCGGCGCGATCGAGGACGACGCGGACGGCGAGGGCCGGCGGCTTCAAATCTATTCCGGCTCCAGCTCGGCCAACGGCGGGCTGCGCGCGGCGGACTACCAGGGCCTGGTGGTGGCCTACCGCAACGGGGCGGCGGTGCGCTTGTCTGACGTGGCCGAGGTGGTTGACGGGGTGGAAAACACCAACACGCTGGGCCTGTTCAACGGCAAGCCAGCGGTGGTGGTGCTGGTCACCCGCCAGCCCGGCGCGAATGTGATTGCCACGGTGGACGCGGTGCGCGCCATGCTGCCCGAGCTGCAGGCGCAGCTGCCCGACGACGTGACGCTGCAGGTCGCATCCGACAGCACCAGCTCGATCCGCTCGTCGCTGCTGGAGATCGAGGTCACGCTGATCATCTCCATCGCGCTGGTGGTGCTGGTCGTCAGCGCGTTTTTGCGCAGTGCGCGCGCCACCGTCATCCCGGCGGTGGCCACCATCGTGTCGCTGCTGGGCACGTTTGGCGTCATGTACCTGCTGGGTTTCAGCCTGAACAACCTGAGCCTGATGGCGCTGACCGTGGCCACCGGCTTTGTCGTGGACGACGCCATCGTGGTGCTGGAAAACACCAGCCGCCACATCGAAGCCGGCATGGACCGCTTCAAGGCGGCGCTGCTCGGGGCCAAGGAAGTCGGCTTCACGGTGTTGTCGATCAGTGTGTCGCTGGTGGCGGTGTTCATCCCGCTGCTGTTCATGGGCGGGCAAACCGGGCGGCTGTTCCGTGAATTTGCTGTCACGCTGTCGGCGGCGGTGATGATCTCGCTGGTCATTTCCCTGACCACCACACCCATGATGTGCGCCTGGCTTTTGAAGCCGCATGACGCGCAGGCCAAACCCGGCCAGTCCTCTCGGTTGGCCTGGCTGGCCCGCTGGTTTGAGAACGGCTTCAACCGCATTCACCGGGGTTACGCCGTCAGCCTGGACTGGGCACTGGACAGCAAGCTGCTGGTCATGCTGATCCTGGCGGCGGTGGTGGGGCTGAACGTGTATTTGTTCACGCTGGCGCCCAAGGGCTTTTTCCCGCAGCAAGACACGGGGCAGATCAATGGCGGCTTGTCGGCGGACCGCAGCATTTCGTTTCAGGCCGTCAAGATCAAGCTGCAGCAGCTGGTGGACATCATCAAACAAGACCCGGCAGTGGACACGGTGGTCGGGTTCACCGGCGGCGGGCGCGCGGGCGGTGGTTTCATGTTCATCAACCTCAAACCCGCCAGCCAGCGCACCGAGTCCGGTCAGGCCGTGATTGCCCGGCTGCGCCCGCAGCTGGCACAGGTCACCGGCATCCGCTTGTTTTTGAACCCCGTGCAGGACCTGCGCGGCGGTGGGCGGCAGACCAATTCCACCTACCAGTACACGCTGAAAAGTGACTCCACCAAGGACCTGGCCACCTGGGCCACCCAACTGGCCGACCAGATGCGGCTGCAGCCCGCGCTGACCGACGTGGACACCGACCAACAAGAAAACGGGGTCGAAACCTTTGTGACGGTGGACAAAGACAGCGCGGCGCGTCTGGGCATCAGCTCCCGCGACGTGGACAACGCCCTGTACAACGCCTTCGGCCAGCGCCAGGTGTCCACCATCTACGCGGACCTGAACCAGTACCGCGTCATCATGGAACTGGCCCCGCGCTTCATCCGCAGCCCGGAGGCGCTGAAAGACATCTACGTGCCCGCCCGCGCCACCGCTGCCACGGCAGCAGCCACCAGCAGCAGCACGGCAGCATCCGCCGCCACCGGCACGGCGGCCAACCCCGGCCTGCGGGACCAGGCCACCGGCCAGGTGCTGAGCAGCAGCGCCACCACCATGGTGCCGCTGTCTACCATTGCCAAGGTCACCGAAAGCGCCAAGGCCGCGTCCGTCAGCCACCAGGACGGGGAGCTGTCCACCACCGTGTCCTACAACCTGGCCGAGGGCAGCACTCTGGCCGACGGCCAAGCGGCCGTGCGCCAGGCCGAGGCGGAAATCCGCATGCCCAATAACGTGCGCGGCAGTTTTGCCGGGTCCGCCCGGGACGCGCAGCAGTCGCAGGGCGAGCAGCCCATGCTCATCCTGGCGGCGCTGGTGGTGATCTACATCGTGCTGGGCATCCTGTATGAAAGCCTGATCCACCCGATCACCGTGCTGTCCACGCTGCCCTCGGCCGGGGTGGGGGCAATCCTGGCGCTGCTCTTGTTCAAGATGGACTTTTCCATCATTGCGTTGATCGGCGTGTTCTTGCTGATCGGCATCGTCAAAAAGAACGCGATTTTGATCATCGACTTCGCGCTGGAGGCCGAACGCACCCGCGCTCTGTCCGCCATAGACGCCGTGCGTGAAGCCTGTCTGCTGCGCTTCCGGCCCATTTTGATGACCACCCTCGCCGCCATTCTGGGGGCCGTGCCACTGGCCATCGGTTTTGGCGAAGGCTCCGAGCTGCGCCGCCCGCTGGGCGTGTCCATCATCGGCGGGCTGATCGCCAGCCAGCTGCTGACCCTGCTGACCACCCCCGTGGTGTATGTGCTGCTCGACAAACTGCGCACCCGCAGCCCCGAAGAGCGCGCGCGGCTGCAAGCGGCCCAGACGGGTCAGCCCCCTCTTTCTCTTCCTTCTTCATGAGGCCCGCCATGCATTCACCAAGAATGACCTCCTCTGCGTTGGCCCTGGCCCTCGCCATCACCGTGCTGGCCACCGGCTGCGCTGTCGGCCCCACCTACCAGCGCCCCACCACGGTGGACGTCAGCCAGTTCAAGGAAGCCCAAGGCTGGGTGCCCGCCGCCCCGGCCGACGCGCTGGAGCGTGGGCCGTGGTGGCAGCTGTTCGGGGACGCCCAGCTCAACACCCTGGCCAGCCAAGTCGAGGTGTCCAACCAGAACATCGCCGCCGCCGTGGCCGCCTACGCGCAGGCGCGGGCGCTGGTGCGGGAGCAGCGCGCGTCGCTGTTCCCCACCGTGGCACTGGACAGCGGGGCCAGCCGCACCGGCACGTCAGGCAGCAACGGGGCCGGCGGCCGTGTCGGCAACAATTTCCAGCTCGGCATTGGCACCAGCTGGGAGCCCGATGTGTGGGGCCGCCTGGGCCGCGCGGTGGACGGGGCCAGCGCCAGCGCCCAGGCCAGCGCCGCCGACCTGGCCGCCGCCCGCTTGTCGGCCCAGGGCGAGCTGGCCGTCAACTACCTGTCACTGCGCCAGCTCGACGCGCAAAAAGCCCTGCTGGCCAGCACGCTCGAAGGGTTTCAGCGCACGCTGACCATCACCCAGAACCGCTACAACGCCGGTATTTCCACCAAAACCGACCTGCTGCAGGCCCAGACCCAGCTGGCCAACACCCAGGCCGAAGACATCGGCCTGGTGCGCCAGCGCGCCCAGCTTGAACACGCCATGGCCGTGCTGGTGGGCCAGGCCCCCGGCAACTTCAGCCTGCCGCCGTTGGCTGCCGGCCAGTGGCAGCCTGTGGTACCCGACGTGCCCGTTGGCCTGCCGTCCACCCTGCTGCAGCGCCGCCCCGACATCGCCGCCGCCGAGCGCCGCGTGGCCGTGACCAACGAACAGATCGGCATTGCCCGCAGCGCCTACTACCCCAGCCTGAGCCTGTCCGCCTCGGGCAGCAGCAGTGCCAGCCGCGTGGCGGATCTGTTCAGCGCAGGCAGCGCCGCCTGGGCGCTGGGTCTGTCGGCCGCGCAGGTGCTGTTCAACGCCGGGGCCACCACGGCCCGGGTGGATGGCGCCCAGGCCGCCCATGAGCAAGCCGTCGCCCGCTACCGCCAAACCGTGCTGGTGGCGTTTGCCGACGTGGAAGACCAACTCGCCGCCACCCGCGTGCTCACCGCCCAGCAAACGCTGCGCCAGCAAGCGTCCGTCGCCGCCGACCAGGTTGAGCAGCAAGTCCTCAACCGCTACCGCGCCGGCCAGGTCAGCTTCACCGAAGTCATCACCGCCCAGGCCACCGCCCTGTCAGCCCGCCGCACCCTGGTCCAGGCCATGGCCGACCGGCAAACCACCGCCGTGGCGCTGATCCAGTCGCTGGGTGGCGGCTGGACGGGGGTGGCGCCTTTGACGCCACCTTAGGCACCTGGCCCGGAAGGCCGCCACAACCACTACTATTTTGATAGCATTCCAGGCAATCAAATCAATGGCAAAGGGCCGATCAAGCATCAGACCCATCATTTTTTGAGGTGTTGATCCCCCTTTTTGCCCTTCAAGCGTGCCTGCGCCATAATCCGCGCCGTCTTCACTCCACCTGGCGCACCTCCTCCCCATGACCCATGCCCCGCAAACCCGACTGGCCACCTGGGCTGACCTGAACGCCGTCGCGTCACTGTTCGACGCCTACCGCCAGTTTTACGCACAAGCCCCCGACCTGGCCCTGGCCACCGCCTTCATCCGCGCGCGCATGGCTGCGAACGAGTCAGTGATCTTGCTGGCGCTGGACGCGCAAGGGCTGGCCATCGGTTTTTGCCAGCTCTACCCCTCCTTTTGCTCCGTCGAGGCCCAGCCCATCTACACGCTGTACGACCTGTTCGTGGCCCCGCAGGCCAGGCGCTGCGGCGCAGCGCGCGCCTTGCTGCTGGCCGCCAAGGCGCTGGCCACCAGCCGGCAAGTGGCCCGCATGGACCTGACCACCGCCAGAACCAACCAGTCCGCGCAAGCGCTCTACGCCTCACTGGGCTGGGTGCGGGACGACGTGTTTTTGGCCTACAACCAGCGCATCACGGCTCACGAGTAGCCATTTTTGGCCGTATCACGCAGCGGCCTAGGTTCTGATTGCCGCTCCTGCTACTTTTTCAATAGCAAAATCATTCAAGGCGGCCACTCTGGGCGGCGCCTCACCCCACCCGCCCATGCAGCGCGTCCAGAAAAAACCGCGCCGCGTCGCTCAGCGGGCGGTCCTGGCGGGTGATGGAGCCGAAGGCTTCCATCTTGTGCTGGATCAGGCAGGGCAGCACGGCCAGCAGGCCGTGTTTGGCGTAGCTGTCGGCCACGGACTGGGGCACGACGGCGACCATGTCGGTGTCGGCCAGCAGGCAGGTGGTGGTGACGATGGAGGCGGTTTCGATCAGGCCCTGCGGGGGCAGCGCCTGCAGCAGGCGGAACTCCTGGTCAATCACCTCGCGCATCGGGCTGCCACTGGCCTGAAGAATCCAGGGGTAGTCAAGCAGGTTGGCAAAACGCACGGTTTTGCGGCTGGCCAGCGGGTGGTGCACCCCCACCACCACGGCCAGGGCTTCGTTTTCCAGCGGTTCAAACACGTAGTCGGCGGCGCGGTGGGCGTCGCGGATGCGGCCGATGGCGATGTCGAGCATGCCGCCCTGCAGCAGCTCCAGCAGGCGGTCGCTGGTGTCTACCGTCACGTCCACCGACAGCAGTGGGTAGGCTTTTTTCAGCGCGATGATGGCCTGCGTCAACAGGCCGGGTGACGGGGCCATGATGCTGCCGATGGACACCCGGCCGGCACTGCCCAGCTGCAGCTGGGCCAGCTCCCGGCTCATGGACTCGAACGAGCCGCGCAGCCCGCGAAAGTGCCGCAGCACACTGTGCCCGGCGGCAGTCAGCTTTTGCCCACGCCCTGCCCGTTCAAACAGCTTTTGACCCAGCGCGGACTCCAGCTCCTGCACCATCTTGGTGGCGGCGGGCTGGGTCATGCCCAGCTCGGCGGAGGCCTTGCGCAGCGTGCCGTGTTCGTCCACCGCCAGCAGCAGCGCGACCTGCCGCATGCGCACGCGGTTGAGCAGCTGGGGCACCGGCAGCGGGGTGGTGGTGGCGTGAACGGTCATCGGCAAGCCTAGGGTTACAGCGTATAAATTGATCACCTCAGATTATCAATGAATCGAATATTTTGAATTTACGCTAAGTGTGCTTGTTCCTACCATCAGGGCATTCGCAACCCAGGCCTGGCCTGAACAACTTCAAAAAGAGACACCATGAAAACCTGGACAACCCTGCTGATTGGCGTGTGTGCGCTGGCCTGCCAAAGTGCGGCCACGGCGCAAGACTGGCCGAACAAGCCGCTGCGCATTCTGGTGGGATCAGCCCCCGGCGGCGGCACCGACGCGATGGCGCGCGCCGTGGCCGACCGGCTGGGCCCGCTGCTCAAGCAGCCGGTGGTGGTGGAAAACCGCCCTGGCGCGTCCAACACGCTGGCGGCCGACGCAACGGCCAAGTCCACCGACGGCCACACGCTGCTGATGGGCGTGTCCACCGCCCACGCCATTGCACCGCACCTGCTCAAGCTCGGTTATGACAACAACAAGGACCTGGTGCCGGTGGTGTTCGTCGGGGCGGTGCCCAATGTGCTGGTGGTGAACAACGCGCTGCCGGTGGACTCGGTGCCGGCGCTCATCAAGCTGGCCAAGTCCAAACCCGGCCAGCTGAACTACGCCACCAGCGGCTCGGGCAGCACGCAGCACATTGCGGCCGAGCTGTTCAAGGACGCGGCCGGCGTCTTCATCACCCACATCCCTTACCGCGGCAGTGGCCCGGCGCTGATTGACCTGGTCGGCGGCCAGGTGCAGCTGAGTTTTGACACCCTGCCCTCCGTCATCGGGCAGATCAAGAACGGCCGCATCAAGCCGCTGGCGGTGGCCAGTGCCAAACGCAACCAACAGCTGCCCAACGTGCCCACGCTGGCGGAAGCCGGCCTCAAAGGCGTGGAGATGAGCGCCTGGTACGGCATTTACATGCCTGCCGCCACGCCCAAAGCGGTGCAGGACCGGGTCTACGCCGAGGTCACCAAGGTGCTGGCCGCGCCTGAAACCCAGACCCGGCTGG
>JBJXEI010000146.1:0-10060 GCA_046154065.1 Polaromonas sp.
ACGACAGGTAGGCAAAACCCAGGTCCAGGATGCGCGGCGTCAGGCTGAACAGCTTGCCGTCGTTGTGCACATAGCCCAGGTGCTCCAGCGTCAGCAAAATGCGGCGCGCCCCGGCCCGGCTCAGGCCGCTGCGGCCGGCCACCTCGGTCAGCGTCTGGCTGGGCGCGCTGGCGCTGAAGGAGCGGATCACTTCCAGCCCGCGCGCAAACGACTGCACATAGGCATCGCCCGGTTTGGGGTGAGTGCCGGTTGAAGTCGAGGGAGTCGCAGGGTTTGCCATCGGGATGATTTTCTTTTAAAATTCATTATACGAACTATTGTTCTTATGTCGAACAAATAATTGTTGTCTGCAGGCCACCAATCCCGGTCGCCGCACGCCGCTTCAGCCACCCGGAGACTTCCCAATGATCAACAAGATAGCCCGCTCCATTGCCGACGCACTGGCCGACGTGAAAGACGGCTCCACCGTCCTGATTGGGGGGTTCGGCACAGCCGGTATTCCCAACGAACTGATTGATGGCCTGATTGAACAAGGCGCGACCGACCTGACGGTCGTCAACAACAACGCGGGCAATGCCGAGGTCGGCCTGGCCGCGCTGCTCAAGGCCGGGCGGGTCCGCAAAATCATCTGCAGCTTTCCGCGTCAGGCCGACAGCCAGGTGTTTGACGGCCTGTACCGCAGCGGTGCGCTGGAGCTGGAACTGGTGCCGCAGGGCAACCTGGCCGAGCGCATCCGCGCGGCGGGCGCTGGCATTGGCGCGTTTTTCTCGCCGACCGGCTACGGCACCGACCTGGCCAAAAACGCCGACGGCAGCGCCAAGGAAACGCGTGAGATCAACGGCAAGCAGTACGTGCTGGAAATGCCGATTCACGGCGACGTGGCCCTGATCAAGGCCGAAGCCGGTGACCGCTGGGGCAACCTGACTTACCGCAAGGCGGCCCGCAACTTTGGCCCGGTGATGGCCACCGCCGCCAAAAAAACCATTGCCACCGTGCATGACGTGGTGGAACTTGGCGCGCTGAACCCGGAACACATCGTCACGCCGGGCATCTACGTTCATCACATCGTGAAAATCGACCGTGTGGCCACCCAGGCTGGCGGTTTCAAGAAAGCAGCTTGATATGACCTACCAAAAACGCACCAAAGACCAGCTCGCCGCCCGCGTGGCGCAAGACATCTACGAAGGCGCGGTGGTCAACCTCGGCATCGGCATGCCGACGCTGGTGGCCAACCACATCCCGGCCAGCCGTGAGGTGGTGCTGCACAGTGAAAACGGCATTCTGGGCATGGGCCCGGCCCCGGCTGAAGGTGACGAAGACTACGACCTCATCAACGCCGGCAAACAGCCCGTCACCTTGCTGGCAGGCGGCGCGTTTTTCCACCATGCCGACAGCTTCGGCATGATGCGCGGCGGCCACCTCGACATCTGTGTGCTGGGCGCGTTCCAGGTGTCTGCCACCGGCGACCTGGCCAACTGGAGCACCGGCGAGCCGGGCGCCATTCCCGCTGTGGGTGGTGCGATGGACCTGGCCATCGGGGCCAAACAGACCTGGGTCATGATGGACCTGCTGACCAAAAAAGGGGACAGCAAGGTGGTGGCCCAGTGCAGCTACCCGCTGACCGGCATCGGCTGCGTCAAACGCATCTATTCCGAGCTGGCGACGCTGGAATGCACGCCGCAGGGCCTCAAGCTGATCGACAAGGTTGACGGGCTTGAACATGCCGAGCTGGAGCGTTTGCTTGGCTTGCCTGTGGCGGCTTGATTTTTTATTCACACCCTTCCAAAAGAGACACCCATGACGACACAAGCTTTTATCTGCGACGCCATCCGCACCCCCTTCGGCCGTTACGGCGGCGCGCTCAGCAGCGTGCGTGCCGATGATCTGGGCGCGATTCCCCTGCGCGCGCTGATGGCCCGCAACCCCAACGTGGACTGGCAAGCCGTGACCGACGTGATTTTTGGCTGCGCCAACCAGGCCGGTGAAGACAACCGCAACGTGGCCCGCATGGCCGCCCTGCTGGCCGGCCTGCCGCCGGATGTGCCAGGCGCCACCATCAACCGCCTCTGCGGCAGTGGCATGGACGCGGTGGGCAGCGCCGCCCGCGCCATCCGCTGCGGTGAAGCGCAACTGATGATTGCCGGCGGCGTGGAAAGCATGAGCCGCGCGCCGTTTGTGATGCCCAAGGCCGAGACCGCCTTCAGCCGCAGCAACGCGGTGTACGACACCACCTTGGGCTGGCGCTTCGTCAACCGGCGCATGAAAGAGCTGTACGGCGTGGACAGCATGCCCGAAACGGCTGAAAACGTGGCCACCGACTTCCACATCGAGCGCGAAGCCCAGGACCGCATGGCCCTGCGCAGCCAGACGAATGCCGTGGCCGCCCAGCAGGCCGGCCACCTGGCCTGTGAGATCACGCCGGTGACTCTTGCCCAGAAGAAGGGCGAAGCGATCACTGTCACCACCGATGAACACCCGCGCGCCACCAGCCTGGAGGCGCTGGCCAAGCTCAAGGGCGTGGTGCGCCCCGACGGCAGCGTCACCGCCGGCAATGCCAGTGGCATCAACGACGGCGCCTGCGCGCTGCTGATGGCCAGCGAAGCCGCCGCCAAACGCCACGGCCTGACCCCGCGCGCCCGCGTGGTGGGCATGGCCACGGCGGGCCTGGCGCCGCGCATCATGGGTTTTGGACCGGCACCGGCCACCCGCAAAGTGCTGGAACTGACCGGCCTGAGCTTGGCGCAAATGGACGTCATCGAACTCAACGAAGCCTTTGCCGCCCAAGGCCTGGCTGTGCTGCGCGACCTGGGTCTGCAAGACGACGACCCCCGCGTCAACCGCTGGGGAGGCGCCATTGCACTGGGTCACCCACTGGGCGCCAGTGGGGCCCGATTGGTCACCACGGCCGTGAGCCAGTTGCACCGAATCAACGAAGGGCGGGGCGGCCGCTACGCGCTGTGCACGATGTGCATCGGCGTGGGTCAAGGCATTGCATTGGTGGTGGAACGCGTGTAGGCGACAGAGCCGGGGCACAATCACCCGGTCATTTTGAGGTTATTCAGCTCTGGGCTTCACCGATCTGAAAGCGATTTCAGATCGTGAAACAACTGTGAAGCATTCCTCACCCCGCCATGCGCCGCTGCGGTTTGGGATCAAAAGTAACCAATAATTGCCGATAGCGGAGGAATAAGACCGGGCACGGCTTTGTACGGTCGGCTTGGCGTTCTCCGCCCACCCTTCCAAGCGCATGGCTCCCAGCCGAGCGCACTCTTCATCAAGACTACGGACGCCACTTGCAGCACCCTTCCGTGACACTCCGCAGTTAAGGGCTCAGTCAAGTCGTATGTGTGGTTGGGTGGCAGTCATGGGGCGCAAGGGGCAGGCGCCGAACAGAGTGCAGCTTTTGCGCGCCATGGCTTCACTGGTGCACCGAGGCCCCGACGACGCCGGCGAACACCACAGCGGTTCGGTCGCCCTGGGGTTCAGACGCTTGTCCATCATCGATCTGAGCATGGGCGGTCACCAACCCATGAGTACCCCCGACGAACAGCTGACGCTGGTGTTCAACGGGGAGATCTACAACTACCGCGAACTTCGCCGTGAACTCGTTGGCCTGGGGCATGCTTTCAAGTCCAGCAGCGACACCGAAGTACTTCTCACCGCCTACCGGGCTTGGGGACCGAAGTGCGTAGACCGCTTCAACGGCATGTTCTCCTTCGTGGTCCTCAACCAGAGCGATGGCTCACTATTTGGGGCTCGGGACAGGTTGGGCGTCAAGCCCATGTATTTTTGGCAGAACGACGACTGGGTTGTCCTGGCGTCGGAGCCCGGCGCCATCGGCGCCACGGGCTTGGTCGATCTGCGTCCCAATCTGAAGCGCCTGCACGAAGGTTTGGCACAAGGGAGGATGGATCACCACGGAGGCACTTGTCTGGAGGAAGTCCAACAAGTACCCGGTGGACACACCGTCACCGTCGACCCGATTCGAGGGGTGCGACATCAGGCCTTTTGGTCCTTGCCGCTCGCACCTGAGCGGGGTGGCCCTGCCAAGCGGGTCGATGATGCCCAGTGGATCGGTCAACTCAGCGAACTGGTCAGCGACGCTGTGTCGCTGCGCATGCGCAGCGACGTGCCGGTGGGCTTTACGCTGTCGGGGGGCATCGACTCTTCCTTGCTCATCTGCGAGGCGGCGCACCAGGGCAATGGCGACCTGAAGGCCTTTTGCTACCAGGACCGCGCCTACGACGAGTGCCGCCAGATCACCGACACGGCGGCGCAGACAGGTGCCAGTTTGCACTCGGTGGCAGACAAGGAACTGGACATCGCTGCGCTGTTGCCGCAGGTCATCGCTGCCAACGGTGAGCCGGTGCACTCCATGGCTGCCGTGGCCAACTACGCGCTGTTTGGGCTGGCGCGTCAGAACGGCGTGAAAGTGCTGCTGGGCGGGCAAGGCGCTGACGAAGTGTTTGCCGGCTACCGCAACTTTCAGCGCGACTATTGGCAAACCCTTTGCGCCGACTGGCAATGGGCCGAGTTGGTGAGCGACTTGAAAGCCAGCGCCCAACTGCATGGGCACGGCGTGGGCAAGCTGCTGGTGCAGACCTGCCTGCACACCCTGAGGGTGGCGGCCTCACAAACCGGCGCCTATCGAGCAATGCGATCGCGCAAACCTGCCTCGTGGGGGCGGGCTCCCAGCGGGCTGTTCAACCCCGAACTGGCTGGCCAAGAGACCGAGCTTGAACCCGTTCCCTTGCGGCTTCGCGATGGGTTGCGAGTTGCTGCCACGGTGACGCCACTTCCTCTGTACCTGCGCATCGAAGACCGGGTGTCCATGGCCCATTCTGTAGAAGCCAGGCTGCCTTTCACGGACTACCGCATTGTCGAACATGCCATGCGCATGCCCGACCACCTGCGTTTTGCGCGCGGCATCAACAAGGTTGCATTGCGCGCGGCGGCAGCCTTGCGCGTGCCCACGTCGGTGAGTCAACAAACACGAAAGCTGGGGTTTCCGGTAGCACACAGCGAACGTACAGCCATCAGCCTGCAGGGCCTGTGCAAGCAACTGGCGGCCAACCGAGCCTTTCGCGAGCGTGGCATCTACAACGTCGGCTTGGTAAAGGCGCTGCTGAGCAAGACGCCACAGATGGCCGACGTCGGTGCACTCTTTGACCTCGCACAGACCGAGCTCTGGCTCTTGGATCTGCATCGGCGGCAGCTTCCCCAAGTCGGCGCCTGATGGGACTTAAAAAGGCCGCGTTGACCGGTGCCCGCTGGACATTGGCGGCACGCGTAGGCATGCAGTTGGTGACATGGCCGGTCACCATTGTGGTCATGCGCCTCCTGGAGCCCAGCGACTATGGCCTCTTTGCCATGGCGTTGCTGGTCAGCGGCTTCATCACGCTCTTTTCTGAGCTCGGCCTGGGCGTCGCCTTGGTTCAAGCCCCCAAGCTGTCGGAGACGCAGATTCGCATGGCCTGCACGTTGGTGCTGGTGCTCAACGCCACCATCGGATTGATCATTGCCGCACTGGCGCCACTGGCTGCCAAGGTGTTCAATGAGCCCGACGTCATGCTGGTGATGTGGGTATTGACGGCTGAACTTCTGTTTTCCGCGTTTGCCACCGTTCCTCTGGCGCTGCTGGAACGCGAGCTGAAGTTCAAACAGGTGTCACTAGGGCACATGGCTGGCGGCTTGGCGGGCTCCGGTGTGACCCTGGCAGCAGCTGCCCTGGACGCAGGCGTTTGGGCCTTGGTTCTTGGCACACTGGCCACAGCGCTGGTGCGATCGGCAGCCTGGGTGGCGTTCTACGGTAGCCTGGTGCGGCCAGGTCCTTTGCGACTGGACACCTTGAAGCCCATGCTCAGCGTCAGCAGCCATGCCCTGGCGTCCAGGGTGCTGTGGTACTGGGCAGGTCAGGCCGACCAACTGATCCTGGGCCGGCTCTTGCACGCCACAGCGCTGGGCTGCTACAGCGTCGCAGCCCAGTTGGCGATGTTGCCGGTGGGCAAAGCCATGGAAGCGGTCAACCGCGTCGCCTTTCCCATCATGTCCCGGCTGCAAGGAGATGACGGAGCGTCGCGGACCCCCTACACCAACACTTCGGCCTTGCTGGCCCTGTATGGATTTGGGGTCTGCTGGGGTTTGTCGGCCGTGGCACCGGAGTTTGTCCAGTTGGTTTTGGGTGACCGGTGGCTTCAGGCGACCTTGCCTTTGACACTGCTTTCGCTGGTGGCGCCGCTGCGCATGCTTTGCGCCTTCAACAACACCGTCGTCACCGCCATCGGCGCACCAGAAGTAGCCACGCGTGAACTCCTGCTGGGCAGCGTGCTGATTCCAGCAGCAGTTGGCGCGGGTGCATTCTTGGGTGGCTTGAGCGGCGCCGCGTGGGCCTTGCTGCTGGCCTACCCGCCGGTCTACCTGTTTTCCGTCTACTTGACAGCCCCGGCCGTGGGCATACCACGCCTTCAAGCACTGGGCGGGATTTTGGCGCCTCTTTTCTCTGGCCTGTGCATGCTGGCCGCAGTGTGTGCATGCCGAGAAGCCATGGGCACGGACAGCCCTGTCGCACTGCGGTTGCTGGCCGGCATCTGCACCGGTTCACTTGTGTACCTGGGTGTCTTGTGGTTCCTGGCAAAGCCATTGTTGATGGGTGCCAAAGGATGGGCCAGCGAACTTTTGCGCCCGCAGAAGTAGCAGCCCAAGGAGGTTGGTACACAAGCCGATTCTCATCCACCAACTTGGTCGTCGGCCGGTTGAGGGCGGCTGGGCAGATCCTTCTTTACTTGACCAGCTGAAGGTGAATCCAGTTCGGGCGCGGTTTGTACAACAAGCGGGTTTGAGCACGCTGCAGTAGGATGGCCACGCGTGTCATCACCAGTTGCAAAGGCGAACGCGCCGCGGCCCTTCCCACCTGTTTGCCGCAATGGATGCAGCCCTCTTCCTGCACGTAGCTACCGTAAGGATTGCCCGCTCTGTCCAACAGCCACGTTGAAAAGGCGTTGGTGCCGGGTTCGCCGATGGCGACGTCGTCGCGACGCGCAAGGCGAAGGGGCGAAAACAACGACAGCAGACGCGATTCGTCAAAGCTGTTGACATGACCCCAAGGTGGGCTGACGCCACGGCAGTGCATACATGTGACACGACCGACGCGAATGTCTTGCATGTAGGGCACGCCAATCACCACTTGACGGCGAGCCACACGCGCTATCTCTTTGCAAGCAGCCGTCAAAGCAGGCTCGGGAATGTGTTCCAAGACTTCGGCGCAGAAGACCACATCAAAGTGCTTGTCCGGGAAGGGCAGTGCAGCCGCGTTTCCAGCCACGCAACGAATTCGAAGGTCGGCTATCTGGGGCAGGTTCAAATCCAAAGCCGTCACCTCACCGGCCCGGTCCGCCAACATGCGTGTGATGTGGCCGTCGCGCGATCCGATGTCAAGCAAGGAGCCTGTGTTCTCGGGCACCAAACCCAGCAAGCTGCCGATGCGCTGCCGCTCGCGATCGTTCGTGTAGCGGTCGGCTGGGACCTGCGGCGGCACAGGGAGAGGGCCCTGAAAGCCCAATGCTCCAGCGCCAGAGACTGCCTGGGCGCTCCGGCAGATGGGACGGTGTCCTTGGGCGCCGCCTGCGGAAGCCAATTTGGAGGCTGACGAAACCACGCTCATCGCACTGCATCCAGGTGGACCCAAACTCCAATTTTTGCCACTTCCTGGCACGGCAGTGCTTGGTCTTCATAGCTTGGTCTTGTCATTTTGGTCTTGCCTTTGAGGGGACATCCGTTTGAACCTTGCTCGCCAAAAACGGCATCCCAAGTTGCTCACGGCCTGTGAAACGTCCCCAGGTATTTTGCTGATGGAGAGCGGCGATGACAGCCGTCAATTTGTAGCTGTAGGTATCGCTGCGGATGCTTCGCGTGACGGGCCTATTCGATGACAAGAGACCGTGCGCCGGCCAACCTAAAGGTGCCTCTGGCTCGCCCGCGAGGTAACGCCCTCCCCTAACACAAGGCGTGGAAATACGGCACCCACTGCCCGGAAGGAACCGCCACCCCGTGGCAAAGCCCTTTCCTGCACCGGCCGTAGCCCAAAGCTGAGTTTCAGAATACCCCCCTTGTTTAGGGGGGCAGAAGCTTCTCTTCGATGGGCTCGCACCGGAAAGCAGGTTGAATGGGCCATGTCGACCAAACCGCCTTTGGCCAGCCTCAGCCGCTGGTTCTGGTCCAAGAAGCCGCCTGTCGCTGTGCTATCCATCAGCAGCACAGCCCCGAGGGATTGGCTCAGATAGCCTGCGCCGACGACCACCGCTGACGGCGGCCCCGGTGGGCCGGTTGCAGGAGCACGCAGCCCTAAGTGCCACCGCCAAGAGTCTCGATAGTCCTGCTAAGCGGCGCAGATCTTTCTGCTTCGACTGGAGGTCACGGTTGACCTGGCTCCATGTGAATCGTCGCTGGGCCGCGTGTGTCCGATGCCGAGCGCGCCAGGGCTCAATGTCGCCAGATGCTCCAAAGCCCCCACACCACGTGGCCCCAGACCAGGAGGTTGAAGCCCAACAGCGCAAACACCCTCGACACGTTCCACAGTGCGGTGGCGCGCCGAGCGCAGGCCTTCTCGCCCGTGACGACGTAGAGCACAAAGTAGAAAACCGACGGGATGAGGGTGCCCACAATCAGCAGCCCCATCACCCAGTAGAAGATGGTCATCTGCGCATTATCGGCTGCGCACCTGGCGGGCCTGCCCCCTAACTGGCACGCAAGTGCCCGTCAATTCAGGGCCTGCCTTGGGCTAAGGCCCCAGTCGCGGCGAAGCCCGTGACTCGGACTTCAATTGCTGACGGGTTGCGACTGCACGGCGCAGTTCAGCACCAATTTGCGGGCATGGGCCTCCGCGGGCAGCTGCGCCAAACGCACGTCGGGCTGGCCTTTGCAGCCATAGAGCACGACAAAATTCTTGCTGCAGTTGGGTGCGGCGTCACCCAGGGCCGCCACGTCCACGCGGTAGTCGCATTGGCGCTTGCCATCGCAGCGTGATTTGACGTGGGCCGTGACGTTGCCGTGCGCCGAGCCGCAGCTCTGGCCATACCACGCGGTGAGCACGTTGACCTCCTGGGCCTTTGCCGCAACGGCGCCTGCCAGCAGGCTGGCCAGCGCCATGGCTTGAACTTGGCAAGCCCTCATTGCGCGGTCCAGCCGCCGTCCACTGCCCACGCCACGCCGCGCACGTTGTCGGCGCCCGTGCCGCACAAAAAAACCGCCAGATCGCCCAACTGTTCGGGCGTGGTGAACTGCAGCGACGGCTGCTTTTCGCCCAGAAGGTCTTTTTTGGCCTGCTCTTGGCTGATGCCGCCCTTCTCGGCGCGGGCGTCGATCTGCCTTTGCACCAGGGGCGTCAGCACCCAGCCCGGGCAGATGGCGTTGACCGTCACGCCCGTGGTGGCCAATTCCAGCGCACTGGCCTTGGTGAAGCCCACGATGCCGTGCTTGGCCGCCACATAGGCGCTCTTAGCCGCGCTGGCCACCAGCCCATGGGCGCTGGCCACATTGATGATGCGGCCCCAGTTCTTGGCCCGCATACCGGGAATGGCCAGGCGGCTGGTGTGGAAAGCGCTGCTCAGGTTGATGGCGATGATGGCGTCCCAGCGCTCGACGGGGAAGTCTTCCACGTTGGCCACGTGCTGGATGCCGGCGTTGTTGACCAGCACATCGACGCCGCCAAAGGTGCTGTGGGCGAAGGCCATCATGGCTTCGATCTCAGCCGGTTTGCTCATGTCGGCCCCGTGATATGCCACCTTGACGTCCAAGGCCGCCACGGCCGCCTTGGCAGGTTCGAAGTCTCCAAACCCATTGAGCACGATGTTGGCGCCTTGCCGCGCCAGCGAAAGCGCCAGACCCAGGCCAATGCCGCTGGTGGACCCGGTGACGAGGGCTGTCTTGCCTTGCAGGGACATGGTGTGGTTTCTCCTGGGGGAACGGGTGAGGCGGCGGTGCTGAACCGGGATGGAAGCCATTGTTCCATCACCACGCCGACAAAAAACGTTACGCAGCGATACGGCCGCGAAAGGACAGCGCG
>JBJXEI010000147.1:0-3509 GCA_046154065.1 Polaromonas sp.
GAGCTGGTCAACCAGGTGGCCATGCTGTTCCTGGCGGGGCATGAAACCTCAGCCAGCGCGCTGACCTGGGCGCTGTACATGGTGGCCAAGTCGCCTGACGTGCAGGCGCGCATGCACGCCGAAGTGATGGCGCTGGAAAGCACGCACAACCCCGACAAACCGGTGGACGCGTCTGAAATGAAAAGCCTGGCGCTGACCTGGAACGTGTTCCGGGAAACGCTGCGGCTGTTCCCGCCAGTGGGCTTCATTGCGCGGGAATCCACCCAGACCTGCCCGATGCGTGACAAAACCGTGGGCCAAGGCGCGTCGGTCGTCGTGTCGCCGTGGTTGATTCAGCGGCACCGCGACTTGTGGGACGACCCGGACGCCTTCAACCCGGACCGCTACGCCAACGATGCCTCCCGCGAGTCGCTGAAAAACGCCTACCTGCCGTTTGGCATGGGCCCGCGCGTGTGCATGGGCGCAGCGTTTGCGCTGCAGGAGGCGGTGCTGATCTTGTCCAGCGTGGCGCGCCACTACCACCTCGAAGCCGTGCCCGGCCACGTGCCGCAGCCGGTCGGCCGGCTGACCATCCGGTCTGACAACGGCGTGCGCCTGACGCTGCACCGCCGCCCGGTGAAGGGGGCTGCCGCATGAAAGAGCGCCTTGCCGGTTTTGCCCTGATGACCGTGGTGGTGCCGTTGGCGCTGCTGGGCTACCTCATCATCTGGTGGGTGGGGATTTTTGGCCCCAATGAACGCGGCCGCGCGGGCGTGCGGGCGCTGGACCACTTCGTCAACGCCACCGTGTGCAACGGTTACGCGTGGGAATCGGTGTCGTCCCACGCCTGGCGGGCACGCGAGCGCCGTTGGGCCCGGTTTGTGATCTGGTTCACCAATTTGTTCCAGCAAGACCATTGCCAGCGCGCCAACAAGCGGGAGCAGCCCATCGTGGACCTGGTGCTGCAAAAAGGCCTGGAGAAACAGACCATTGTCTGAAGCCACACCCCCTGCGCGGCCGGTTCGCCGCCGCACCGTCTTCTACATCGGCGGGTTTGACCCGAAAGGCGCGGCGCACTACCACGCGCTGTACCGGGACGAAGCCGCCAAGCAGGCCAGCGTTTCCGGGCTGGCCATCAACGTGGGCAAACGGCAAAAATCGCCACGCGGCAATGCTTTCTGGCAACTCGAAGCGCCCGGCCCTGACGGCGTGGTGCAGTCGCGCTATGAGGTGCTGCGCTGGGACGACATCGTGCGCCAGCACTGGCCGCGCAACCAGGCCCGGCTGGTGTGGGACATGCTGGCCACCACCGCGCTGAACCTGCGCACCGGCGCGTTGTGGCACATGTTCAAGCTGTCGTGGCCGCCCGTGGTGGCGCTGGTGGCCCCGGTGGCCCTGCTGCTGGCGGTGCTGCTGGGCGCGCCGCTGCTGGCGTGGGCCGTGTTTGCAGCATTGCAAGCATTCGGCGCGCTGTGGGCGGCGGCCGCCGCCACGGCCACGCTGGGTGGGGCGCTGTGGGCCGGGCTGAAGCTGCAGCAAAAGTACAGCATGCTGTGGATGATGCGCAGCTATGCCTTCACGGCGCAGCAGGCCCAGGGCCAGGTGCCAGCCCTGAACGAGCGGCTGGCCGAGCATGCCCGCACGCTGTTGGAGGCGGCCTCAAGCGGTGATAACGACGAGGTGCTGCTGGTGGCGCACAGCTCGGGCAGCATCATGGCCGCCACAGTGCTGGCCAAGGCCCTGGAGATCGACCCGATGCTGGGCCGGCGTGCGGGCCATGCCACCACCGTGTCATTGCTCACGCTGGGCCAGTGGATTCCGCTGCTGGGCTGCCTGCCGCAAGCCGATGGCTTCAGGGCCGACCTGCAGCGGCTGGCCAGTGCCGAGGCGGTGGACTGGGTTGACTTTGGTGCGCCGCCGGACGGCTGCTGTTTTGCGCTGGTGGACCCGATCGCCGCGTGCGGGGTGGTACCCGCCGTGCCCCACCCGGACCGGCCCAAGCTGCTGTCGCCCCGGTTTGCCGACATGTTTGGAGCGTCAGCCTATGCCGCGCTGCGGCGGGACCGGTTTCGCATTCATTTCCAGTACCTGATGGCCAGCGAACGCGCGGTACCGTATGACTTTTTTGCCATCACGGCGGGCCACGTCACGCTGGCCCAGCGCTTTGCCAGCCTGCCCAGCGTGACCGGGTTCACCGGGTTTCAGCCGTTCAAAGGCTCAAAACACCCCAAAAATTAACTTGCAGGTTAAATATTTCACCCCCAACACCTTGAAAAAAGCATTTAAGGTGTCAAAAGTGCCAGCTGCCTAGGCTTTGATTGCCTGAAGCGCTACCAAATACATAGCACTTTCAGGTTTCACCCAGCGTCAGTTGCGCACCGTCATCTGTCCGCGGATCTCACCGCCTGGGTGGGCTTTGGTGTGGATGTTGGCGTACCAGCGCCCCGCCACCAGGTCCGCCGCCTGGGCCGCTGTGAGGGTGGCGCTGCCTTCAGAGCCGTTTTCAGCGGTGGCCCAGCCCAGCACCACACCGGCATTGGCGGTGATGGCCGCAGGGCCGTGGAAATGGCCTGCCGTGGCGGGGCCGGTCAGGCCGGTGTAGTTGATCTTCCAGCGCAGCAGGTTGGTGTCCTTGTTCAGCACGGCGTCCACCGTGCCGGTGGCCGTGCTGGCGTTGGCAGGCACCTCATTGGCACCCCGCAGCGCGGTGCTCATGGCCACCATGTTGCTCGGCGCATTCATGCTGGCACAGCCCATCAGGGCGGCGGTGGCAAGGCTCAGGCTGGCCAAGGCCAGGTGGGTAAGGTGGCGGCGTGTGGTCATGACAACTCCAGGAAGGGGATGAAAATTTCATTGTGTGCGTCAGCCCGTCCAACCACCCGTAGGACAAACCCCCTACCGCCCCAGGCACCGCCCACGCCTTCAGTGCCCCTGTGCGATCTGCCGCAGCGCCTGCTCAAACACCTCGGCGGGCTGCCCGCCCGAGATCAAATGCTGGTCATTGATGATGACCGCCGGCACGGAGCGGATACCGCGCCCGGTGTAGAAAACCTCCCGCGCCCGCACCTCGTCGGCAAACTCATCGGACGCCAGGATCTGCTGCGCCCGCTCCGTGCTCAGCCCGACCGGCCCGGCCAGCGTCACCAGCAGCGCGTGGGATCCGGGGTTGTGCCCGTCGGTGAAGTAGGCGGTGAACAGCGCTTCTTTCAGCGCTTTTTGCTGGTCCAGGCTTTCCAACTCGGCCCAGTGCAGCAGGCGGTGCGCGTCAAAGGTGTTGTAGATGCGGCTGCGCCCGCCGCCCGCTGCGTTGCTGCCGCTGAAAGTAAAACCCAGCTCGGCACCGCGCTGGCGGATGGCTTCGCGGTTGGCCTCGGCCTGGGCGGGCGTGATGCCGTACTTTTCGGTGATGTGCTCGGTGATGTCCTGGCCTTCGGCGGGCATGTGGGGGTTCAGCTCGAAGGGCTGAAAGCGCAGCTCGACCTGCACGTCGTTTTTGACACGCTCCAGCGCCTGGTCCAGCGCGCGCAAGC
>JBJXEI010000148.1:0-7929 GCA_046154065.1 Polaromonas sp.
TCGGGCCTGGCCTCGGCCGACTACCAGCACGACGCCTGGGGCGTTGACGTGACCATCAGCGGGTCCCAAAAAGGGCTGATGTTGCCGCCGGGCATCAGCTTCAATGCGGTGTCGAAAAAAGCGTTAGAGGCCAGCAAGACCGCCAACCTGCCCAAGGCCTTCTGGGCCTGGGATGAGATCATCGAGATGAACAAATCCGGCTACTGGCCGTCCACCCCCAACACCAATTTGCTCTACGCGCTGAGCGAAGCCTGCGACATGCTGCTGGGTCAGGGCCTGAACGCGGTGTTTGCCCGCCACCAGCGCTGGGCCAGCGGCGTGCGTGCAGCGGTCAACGCCTGGGGCTTGCAGATCCAGTGCGCCGACCCGGCGGTGTATTCCCCGGTGCTGACGGGTGTCATGACCCCCGAAGGCATTGATGCGGACGCGGTGCGCAAGGTGATTTATGAGCGTTTTGACTGCTCCCTGGGCACCGGGCTGGGCAAGGTCAAGGGCAAGATGTTCCGCATCGGCCACCTGGGCGACTGCAACGATCTGACGCTGATGGCCGCATTGGCGGGCTGTGAAATGGGCCTGAAGCTGTCTGGCGTGAAGCTGGCAGGCTCGGGCGTGCAGGCCGCGATGGATTACTTTTCGAGCCACACCATGCCCAACGTGTCATTGCGGGCTTGACCCGCAATCCACAAAACCGTCACACAAGCCAGCACCGTTAGCAGTTGTGGATCCCGGGTCAAGCCCGGGATGACAGAGTCATCAAAAACCAGAACGGAGACAAAAAAATGCAACGCAGAACCTTCACCACTGCCGCGCTGGGCCTAGCGGCCACGCTGGCCGCGCCCATGCTGCGCGCCCAAACGCTACCCGCTGGGCCGGTGCGCATCATCGTCGGCTTTCCGCCCGGTGGCGGTACGGACGCGCTGGCCCGTGTGGTCGGCCAGAAGCTGGGGGTGATGTGGAACACCTCGGTCATCATTGAAAACAAGGCCGGTGCGGCCGGCGTGATTGCCGCCGACTACGTGGCCAAGCAACCCGCTGACGGCAACACGCTGCTGATGGCGCACATCAACAGCCACGCGCTGGCCCCGGCGCTGGGCATCAAGCTGGGCTACAACGCCGAGCGTGACTTTGCCCCGATCAGCATGGTGGGCATCACGCCCAACATCCTGGTCTGCAATACCGACCAGCCGGCCAAAACCGTGGCGGACGTGGTGGCGCTGTGCAAGGCCAAGCCGGGGCAGATCAGTTTTGCGTCCGCTGGGGGCGGGTCTGCCCAGCACTTTGCGCTGGAAATGTTCAAACTGCAGGCCAAGATTTTTGCGCTGCACATTCCCTACCGGGGCTCTGGCCCCGCGCTGGTGGACTTGATTGGCGGGCAGGTCAACTACTGCTTTGAAACCATGACCTCGGCCACGCCGCACATCAAGGGCGGCAAGGCGATTGCCATTGCGCAAACCCGCCTGAAGCGCGCCAAGGGCCACCCTAACGTGCCCACCATGGCCGAGTCTGGTTTTCCCGGCTTTGAAGCCACCGTGTGGTACGGCCTGATGGGCCCGGCCAAGATGCCGCCCGCGATGGTGGCGCGCATGAACGAGGACATCAACAAGGTGCTGGCCATGCCCGATGTGCAGGAAAAAATGGACCAGTACGGCGCGGAAGACGGCGGCGGCAGCGTGGACAAATTCGCGGCCTTCATCCGGGAAGAGCAGAAAAAGTGGACCCAGGTGGCGCAGCAGGCCAAGGTGCGTGTGGACGCTTGAGGTTCAAACGGCTGGCGCTGTGTCGGGCAGGCCCTGCGGGTGGTTCTGGTAATGCGCGCACAGCGTCTGGATCAGCGACTCGGCGTAACGCGGCAGGGCGTTGCGGTTGCGCACCAGAATGAACCGCTCCCGCACGCTCCAGGCGTCGGTCAGCTTGACCAGCGCAATGCCGGTGCTGGCCTGGTTGCGGCGTGCGGCCGACTCCGGCACGATGCCGACGCCCACCCCCGCGCCAATCATGCGGCACATGGCGTCAAAACTCGACAACTGAATGCGCAGCTTCAGTGGCTTGCCCAGGCCGTCCACCACTTGCGCCAAAAACGTCTGCAGCGTGCTGCCGTGCTGCATGCCCACCGCGTCTTCGTCCAGCGTGTCGGCAAAGGCGATGGATACGCGGCTGGCAAACGGGTGCTGGCGGGCGGTGGCCAGCACCAGCGTGTCGGTGCTGAAGTGGATTGCCTGCAGGCCCAGCGTGTCGACTTTGCCCGCCACGATGCCGATGTCAGCCCGGCCGTCCAGCACGCCCTTGGCAATGTCGGGGTTGGGCTTTTCCTGCAGGTCGATGTTGATCTGCGGGTTGGCCGATAAAAAGCCCGGCAGGATCTCGGGCAAAAAATCCGTCACCGCTGTGGTGTTGGCAAACACGCGCAAGTGCCCGCGCAGGCCGCCGCTGTAGGCCTGCAGGTCCACCCGCAGCTGGTCAGACTGGCGCAGCACGCCGCGCGCATGGAAGGCAAACGCCTCGCCCGGTGGGGTCAGGCGCACGCCGCGCGCCTCCCGGTAGAACAGGCTCAGCCCTGACTGCGCCTCCAGCGCCTTGATGCGGGCACTGGCTGCGGCCAGCGACAGGTGTTGCCGCGCGGCGGCGCGGGTCATGTTGCCTTCGTCGGCGGTGGCCACAAAAAGCTTCAGGTCGGTCAGGTCAAACTGCATGGCCTGATGCTAACAAACCCACTGCAAGCCTTCGGTTTGAGTGAAGTTAAAAAAGTCTTTACGAGGTTTTAATGATTTTTCAGCACCAAGGCTTCTGAATTTCAAAAGCCTTGGTGCTGAAATCACAGATTGTGGCGGCGTCGGTATCTGGAGACCATCACGGCCTATGACCTCTGAAACCCTTGAGACAGCCCCGACCCGAACCGTTGACCCCGCCACCCTGGCCCATCTGCAAAGCTGGGAGGGCAACACCGAAACCCTGGCAGACGACATCACCGCCGCTCCGGTGCGGGCGCTGCAGGCCACGCTGGACCGCGATGACGCACCGCCCGCCCCAGGCAGCGCGCTGCCGCCGCTGTGGCACTGGCTGTATTTTTTGCCGCAGCCGCGCCAGTCGGCCCTGGGGCCGGACGGCCACGCCCTGCGCGGCGGGTTTTTGCCGCCGGTGCCGCTGCCGCGCCGCATGTGGGCCGGTGGGCGGCTGCAGTGGCAGCCCGGCAACCCGCTGGTGCTGGGCGATGCCGCCACGCGTCAGTCGCGCATCGTGTCGGTCCAACACAAGGCTGGGCGTACCGGTGACCTGCTGTTTGTGGGGGTGCGCCATGAAATTCACAACGCCCTTGGCCTGGCGCTGAGCGAGGAGCACGACATCGTGTACCGCGCCAACCCGCAGCCGGGCGACGTGGTGCCGCCGCCGCAACCCGCTGCGCAGGGCGCCACCTGGACGCGTGAAATCACCCCCGACGACGTGCTGCTGTTTCGTTACTCAGCGCTGACCTTCAACGGCCACCGCATCCATTACGACCGGCGCTATGTGACCGAAGTTGAAGGCTACCCAGGCCTGATTGTTCACGGCCCGCTGATCGCCACCCTGCTGGTGGACCTGCTGCGCCGCCAGATGCCGGACGCCCGGCTGGCGCGCTTTGAATTTCGGGCCGTGCGGCCGGTGTTTGACGTGGCGCCTTTCAAGCTGCACGGCAGCCCATCGGCCGATGGCCGCACCGTACAGCTGTGGACCGAGGACCACGACGGCTGGCTCACGATGCAGGCCACGGCCACGCTGGTTTAACTTTTTTACCCCTCGCTCCACCCTATGAAAACCACCATTCCCACCCCTGACGCCTACCAGGACATGCGCGAGGCGCTGCGCGGCCTGCTGGCCGGGTTCGACCCGGCCTACTGGCAAAAAGTTGACCACGAACGGGCCTACCCCGACGCCTTCGTGACGGCGCTGACCGACGCTGGCTGGCTGGCCGCGCTGATCCCCAGCGAGTACGGCGGCTCCGGCCTGGGGCTGATGGAAGCGTCCGTCATCATGGAAGAGATCAACTTCGGCGGTGGCAACGCCGGGGCCTGCCACGGTCAGATGTACAACATGGGCACCTTGCTGCGCCACGGGTCCGAGGCGCAGAAAAAACTCTACCTGCCGCAAATCGCCAGCGGTGCGCTGCGCCTGCAGTCGATGGCGGTGACCGAGCCGACCACCGGCACGGACACCACCCAGCTCAAAACCACGGCGGTCAAAAAAGGCGATCGCTACATCGTCAACGGCCAGAAGGTGTGGATCTCGCGCATCCAGCACTCGGACCTGATGATCTTGCTGGCCCGCACCACGCCGCTGGCCGAGGTCACCAAAAAGTCCGAGGGCATGTCGATCTTCATCGTCAACCTGAAAGACGCCATCGGCCACGGCATGACGGTGCAGCCGATCGCCAACATGGTGAACCACGAGACCAACGAGGTGTTTTTTGACAACCTGGAAATCCCCGCCGAGAACCTGATTGGCGAGGAAGGCAAGGGCTTCAGGTACATCCTGGACGGGCTGAACGCCGAGCGCACGCTGATTGCCGCCGAGTGCATTGGCGACGCTTACTGGTTTGTGGACAAGGCCCGCCGCTACGCCAGCGACCGGGTGGTGTTCAACCGCCCCATCGGCCAGAACCAGGGCGTGCAGTTCCCGATTGCCGACGCTTACATCGAAACCGAAGCCGCCAACCTGATGCGTTTCAAGGCCTGCCAGCTGTTTGACGCGGGCCAGCCCTGCGGGGCCGAGGCCAACATGGCCAAGTACCTGGCGGCCAAGGCGTCGTGGGAAGCGGCCAACGTGTGCCTGCAAACGCATGGCGGGTTCGGGTTTGCCTGTGAATACGATGTGGAGCGCAAGTTCAGGGAAACGCGGCTCTACCAGGTGGCACCGATTTCGACGAATTTGATCTATTCGTATGTGGCCGAGCACCTGCTTGGGCTGCCGAGGTCGTTTTGATGAACCCGCCACCAAGACCCCTGGACGGCATCACCGTCATCTCGCTCGAACACGCGATTGCCGCGCCGTTTTGCACCCGCCAGCTGGCCGACCTGGGCGCGCGCGTCATCAAGGTCGAGCGCCCTGGCGTGGGCGACTTTGCGCGCGCCTATGACCAGCGGGTGGACGGCCTGGCCTCGCACTTTGTGTGGGTCAACCGCTCCAAGGAAAGCCTGACGCTGGACCTGAAACAACCCTGTGCACTGGCGGTGTTGAAGCAATTGATCGCCACCGCCGACGTGCTGGTGCAAAACCTGGCCCCCGGCGCGGCAGCGCGCATGGGGCTGGGGTATGCCGAGCTGAGCGCCGCCCACCCCGCGCTGATTGTGTGTGACATTTCGGGCTACGGCGATGACCCGGCCCGGCCAGGCCCCTACCGCGACAAAAAAGCCTATGACCTCTTGATTCAGAGCGAAGCCGGGTTTTTGTCGGTGACCGGCACACCGGACGAGCCCAGCAAGTCGGGCAACTCGATTGCCGACATCGCGGCCGGCATGTACGCCTACAGCAGCATTCTGGCGGCGCTGATGCAGCGGGACAAACGCGGCGGCACGGGGCGCGGCGCGCACATCGATGTGTCGATGCTGGAGTCATTGACCGAGTGGATGGGCTACCCGATGTACTACGCCTACCAGGGCGCAAGCCCGCCGCCGCGCAGTGCCGCCAGCCACGCCACCATCTACCCCTACGGCCCGTTTGCAGCGGGCGACGGCGGCACGGTGATGCTGGGCCTGCAGAACGAGCGCGAATGGAAGCTGTTCTGCGAGCGGGTGCTGCAAGACGCCACCCTGGCCACCGACCCGCGCTTTGACAGCAACGCCCGGCGCAACGAACACCGCGACGCGCTCAAGGCGCTGATCCTTGCCACCTTTGCCAGCCTGAGCACGGCCGAGGTGCTGGCCCGGCTGGACGTCGCCCAGATCGCCAACGCCCGCATGAACAGCATGGCCGACGTGTGGGCGCACCCGCAGCTGCAGGCGCGTGCGCGTTGGCGGCAGGTGGGCACGCCCGCCGGGGACGTGCCCGCGCTGCTGCCGCCGGGGCGCATCAGCAGCTTTGACTACCGCATGGACCCGGTGCCCGCCGTGGGCCAGCACACCCAGGCCATCTTGCGCGGGCTGGGGCAGGGCGACGCTGACATTGCAGCGCTGGCGCAAGCTGGTGCTATTTAATTCATAGCGGGACAGGCAATCAAAACCTAGGCTGGTGCCTGGTTTCACTTATAAATGACATGAAAACACCTCTTTCGACCCCTGCAGCACCCTCTGCGACGGCCCAATTGGCCACTTTTGCCGCCGATTTGCGGTTTGACACCATCCCCGCGCCCGTGCTGCGCAAGGCCGAAGACCTGCTGGTGGACTGGTTCGGTTCTGCGCTGGCGGGCAAGGGCGCGCGGCCGGTGGAAACCATCACCCGCTTTGCGGCGCGCATGGGGCCAAGCGCAGGCGCGGCCGAGGTGCTGGTCAACCGCACCAGCAGCAGCGCCTACTTCGCCGCCATGGCCAACGCCGCCGCGTCGCATGTAGCGGAGCAGGACGACGTGCACAACGGCTCGGTGTTTCACCCGGCCACGGTGGTGTTCCCGGCGGCGCTGGCCATGGCGCAAACGCTGGGCAGCAGCGGCCAGCAGCTGCTGACGGCGGCGGTGGCAGGTTATGAGGTGGGCATTCGGGTCGGGGAGTTTTTGGGCCGGTCGCACTACAAGGTGTTTCACACCACCGGCACGGCAGGCACGCTGGCGGCGGCCGCAGCCGTGGGCAGCCTGCTGGGGCTGAACGCAGTGCAGATGCAGCACGCGCTGGGGTCGGCGGGCACGCAGTCTGCCGGGTTGTGGGAGTTTTTGCGCACGGCGGCAGACTCCAAACAGCTGCACACCGCGCACGCGGCAGCGGCGGGGTTGATGTCCGCGTGCCTGGCGCAAGACGGCTTCACGGGCGCGGCGCTCATCCTGGAAGGCCCGCAAGGCCTGGCGGCGGGCATGTCGCATGACGCGGACCCGGCCAAACTCACGGCCGGCCTGGGCACGCGCTGGGCCACGGCAGAGACCTCGTTCAAATACCACGCGTCCTGCCGCCACACCCACCCGGCGGCGGATGCGCTGCTGCAGGTCATGCAGACCCACGCGCTGGCCGCCAGCGACGTGGCGCGGGTGGTCACGCATGTGCATCAGGGCGCGATTGACGTGCTGGGCCCGGTGGTCAACCCGGCCACGGTGCACCAGAGCAAATTTTCAATGGGCACGGTACTTGGGCTGGTGGCACGGTTTGGTCACGCCGGTCTGGTGGAGTTTGACCAGCATTTCAACGCGCCAGACACCGTGGCCCTGCGTGAGCGGGTCGAGATGGTGCTGGACGAGGGGGTGGACAGCGCTTACCCGGCCCGCTGGATTGGCAAAGTCACCGTGACCACCACCGACGGCAGGGTGCTGCACGGCCGTGTGGACGAACCAAAGGGTGACCCTGGCAACACCTTGAGCCGCCAGGAGATCACTGCCAAGGCGCAGCGGCTGGCCGCCTTCAGCGGCGCGGCCACGGCTGACGAGGTGGCGCAGGCGATTGACCGCTTGTGGGCTATTGCCGAATGCTCGAAGGTGGGCCGTCTGATCGGACCCACGGCATGACACGCCTGGACCCCATCAGCCTGGCGCGCAGTTTTCTGTTTGTGCCCGCCAGCCGGCCCGAGCGCTTTGCGAAGGCGCTGACCAGCGGCGCGGGGGCTGTCATCATCGATCTGGAAGACGCCGTGGCGCTGGAGGCCAAACCGGCAGCACGCGAGCAGCTGGCGCAGGCCTGGGCTGGTTTCACAGCGCCCGAGCGGGCGCGCCTGCTGGTTCGCGTCAACGCGGCCGGCACGCCCTGGCATTTTGATGACCTGCAACTGGTCGCCAACCTGGCCGCTGAAGGCCTGGGCGGTGTGGTGCTGCCCAAGGCTGAAACG
>JBJXEI010000149.1:0-12622 GCA_046154065.1 Polaromonas sp.
GGCAGGCGGCGTGGGGGTCGGCTACCATCAGGCGAGTTGTTTCCGCACGCCGCTGCCGGTGGCGGTTCCGGTTGTTTCACGCCTTGACGACGATTGAGCCCATCCTGATGCCGCCCACCCCCGAGACAGACACAGCGACCGCGCTGGAACCGCCGACTTCTTTCAACCACGCGCAGGCACTCCAGGCCTGTGCACGTGGCGACCATCAGGCGCTGCAACAAATTTACCAACACGAAAGCCGCTACTTGCTGGGCGTGGCGCTGCGCATTGTGCGACAGCGTCAGCAGGCCGAGGACGTGCTTCACGACGCATTCATGAACATCTGGACCCAATCTGCCAGCTTTGACGCCGCCGCCGGCTCGGGCCGGGGGTGGATTTACAGCGTGGTGCGCAACCAGGCGCTGAACGCCGTGCGCAGCAGCGGCCGTGAGGTCTCGGTGGACGAGGAAACCGCCGAGGCACTCGACGCACAAAGCTCGATGCTGGCGCACCGGGACACGCTGGACGCGTTTGAGTTGAACGCCAGCATGGGCAAACTCAATGACTGCCTGCAGCGCCTGGAGCCTGCGCGGCGCAACTGCATCCTGTATGCGTATGTGGACGGCTGCTCGCACGGTGAAATTGCCGAGCGCACCCAGACGCCGCTGGGCACCGTCAAGGCCTGGATCAAACGCAGCATGGGCGCGCTGCGGGAGTGCATGGCATGAGCACGCTGGACTTCAAAGACCCCTTGAGCCGCAACCAGATCGCCGGGGAGTATGTGCTGGGCACCCTGTCAGCGGCCAGCCGCCGAGAGGTCGAAAGGCGTTTGCCGCTTGACGATGCGCTGCGTACCGACGTGTACAGCTGGCAGGAAAATCTGCTGCCGTTGGCCGCCCTGGCCTCGCCGGTGCAGCCTTCTGCCCAGCTGTGGCAGCGCATTGCGGGCAGTGTGCAGGGTGTGGCAGCCACATCCATGGCCGCAGAACCCTCGCCGCCGGTGCAGCCGCGTCGCGCCGTCAAACCCTCTGCGCTGCAAAGCCGGTGGACAAACTGGTGGGACAGCCTGAACCTTTGGCGCGGCCTCGCGGGCTCCGGCTTTGCCGCTGCCGCCGTGCTGGCGGCAGTGCTGGTTACCCGCATGGGCGCTGCGCCCGCGCCGCAGTATCTGGTGGTGCTGGTCGCCCCGCAAGACAAGTCACCCGGCTGGGTGGTGCAGGCCAGCGCGCAGGACGCTGGGCGCCAGATCAGCCTGATCCCGCTGGGCCGGGACACCGTGCCCGCAGAAAAAACCCTGCAGTTCTGGACCAAGGGCGACAACTGGAACGGTCCCGTGTCGCTGGGCCTGGTGCAGCCCGGCCAGACCATCAAGATCCCGCTGGACAAGCTGCCACCGCTGCAGCCCAACCAGCTGTTCGAGCTGACGCTGGAGCCGTCGGGCGGCTCCCCGATCGGCAAGCCGACCGGGCCGATCCAGTTCATCGGCCGCGCCGTCAAAGTCACTTGACGTCCCCGCTGGCGTAGGTTGCCAGCCCGCTCCCGTGTCGTCTGCCGCAGGCTTTGGCCCTGCGGCAACGGCGCGAGTTCATTTCACCGCCTGCACCCGGTGGCCCAATACCGTTTTCGTCCCACGCAGCGCTGGCCGCTGTGCGTTGGCGCGCCCTTTTTTAATCCCCCTTGAAAGCTGTTTATGGTCAGGCTTGAGCTGTCAACCCAACTGAGTTATGAGATTTTCGACGCGCCCTGCAGCTTTATCTTCAACATCGAAGCCGCCCACACCGCCCGGCAAACGGTGCTGAAGGAGTCGCTTGAGCTGCCCCCTGGTGTGATCGCCGACCGCTACACCGACCCGGTGACCCACAGCCGGTTTCTGCGCCTGAGCGCGCCGCCCGGCCTGTTCACCCTGCACTACAGCGCCACGCTGGACCTGGACTTTTGGCAGGGTGAACCGGCCAGCCTGGTGGAGGTCAGCCCGCTGCATGTGCCGGGCGACGTGCTGCCGTACCTGGTGCCCAGCCGGTACTGCGAGTCCGACCGCCTGATGAGCATGGCCTATGCCGAGTTTGGCCACCTGCCGCCCGGCCACAGCCGCGTGCAGGCGATTTGTGCCTGGGTGGGCCAGCATGTGAAGTTTCAAAGCAACAGCAGCCACAGCGGCACGTCTGCACTGGACACCGTGGTGGACCGCACCGGCGTGTGCCGCGACTTCGCCCACCTGATGGTGGCGCTGTGCCGGGCGCTGAGCATCCCGGCGCGCATGGCCAGCGGTATGGACTACGGCGCAGATCCGGCGCTGGGCCCGCTGGACTTTCATGCCTATGTCGAGGTGTACCTGGCCGAGGCGGGGGAGGGTGCTGCGACGGGTGCGGGGCGTTGGGTGCTGTTTGACCCCGCGCACACCGCCATTCCCATGGCGTTGGTGCGGTTGGGCACCGGGCGGGACGCGGCAGACATCGCGTTTGCCACGCTCTACGGTCAGGTCAATGCGCACCAGCCGGTGCTCAGCATGCAGCCGGTGCCCAATGGCCGCGGGGTGCTGGTAGAGCCGCAGCACACGGCGCTGGCGTTGTCGACTGACGGGGTTTGACCCTGGATCAGGCTGCTTTGGCGGCGGAGGTGCGGCGGCGTTCCATGAAGGCGTGCAACTCGCCCACCACGCCCTTGCGGAAGGCCAGCACACACAGCACAAAGATCACGCCGATGATCACGGTGACCCAGGAGCCCACCTTGTCGGCCAGCAGGTTCTGCAGCGCAATCACGATGCCTGCGCCGAAGGCCGGGCCGAAGAAGGTGCCCACACCGCCCAGCAGCGTCATCAAAATCACCTCGCCCGACATCGACCAATGCACGTCGGACAGCGTGGCAAACCCCATGACCAAGGTTTTGAGGGAACCCGCCAGGCCTGCCAGCGCACTGGACAGCACAAACGCCAGCAGCTTGTAGCGGTCCACCCGGTAGCCGAGCGAAATGGCGCGGGGCTCGTTCTCGCGGATCATCTTCAGCACTTGGCCAAACGGTGAATGCACGATGCGTGAGATGAACAGGAAACAGGCCACAAACAGCGCCACCACGAAGTAATACATGTTGGTGTCGGACTGCAGCGGGATGACGCCGAACAGGTGGCCGCGTGGCACGCCCTGCAGACCGTCTTCACCGCCGGTGAACGACGCCTGCAGGCAGACGAAGTACACCATCTGGGCAATGGCCAGAGTGATCATCGCGAAGTAAATGCCCTGGCGGCGAATCGCCACAGCGCCCACCACCAAGCCGATCAGACCGGCCCCGACGGTGCCTGCCAGAATCGCCAGCTCCGGTGTCCAGCCTTGCGACTTGACGAACCAGCCCGTGATGTAGGCGGCCGAGCCAAAAAACGCGGCGTGGCCGAACGACAGCAGGCCGGTGAAGCCCAGCAGCAGGTTGAAGGCGCAGGCAAACAGCGCAAAGCACAGCAGCTTCATCACAAACACCGGGTACAGGCCGAGCATCGGTGCGAGCAGCGCCAGCGCCAGCAGGGCGATGTAGGTGATGCGAATGGTTTTGGCAGCTTTGGTCATGGGGGGGGTCATCATGGGGGCAAGGGTTGCGGTATTCACGGGTCAGACCTCTTTGCCGAACAAGCCAGCCGGGCGAACCATCAGCACCAGCACCATCACGACAAACACCACAATGCTGGAGGCTTCAGGGTAGAACACGCGGGTCAGGCCTTCGACCAGCCCCAGCGCCAGGCCGGTGATGACCGAACCCAAAATGGAGCCCATGCCGCCAATCACCACCACGGCAAACACCACGATGATGAGGTTGGAGCCCATCAACGGGGTGACCTGGATGATGGGCGCGGCCAGCACACCAGCCAGCGCTGCCAGCGCCGCTCCGGCACCGTAGGTCAGCATGACCATCATCGGCACGTTGATGCCAAAGGCCTGCACCAGCGCTGCGTTTTCAGTGCCAGCGCGCAGGTAGGCACCGAGCCGGGTGCGCTCAATCGTGTACCAGGTGCCCAGGCAGACCACCAGCGACACCAGCACCACCCAGGCGCGGTAGTTGGGCAGGACCATGAAGCCCAGGTTGGTGGCGCCCGACAACAGCTCAGGCACCGGGTAGTTCTGGCCAGACACGCCATACAGCTCGCGGAAGATGCCCTCGGCAATCAGCGTCAAGCCGAAGGTCAGCAACAGGCCGTAGATTTCATCGAGCTTGTAGAGGTGCTTGAGAAACAGCCGCTCGATCACCATGCCGACCCCGCCGACCACCAGCGGTGCCAGCACCAGTGCAGCCCAGTAGTTGATGCCGAACTTGTCCAGCATGATCCAGGCGGCAAACGCGCCCAGCATGTACAGCGCGCCGTGGGCAAAGTTGACGATGCCCAGCAGGCCAAAAATGACAGCGAGTCCCAGGCTCAACAGCGCATAAAAAGCGCCGTTGACCAGACCCAGCAGCAGCTGACCCAGAAACGCTTGAAGGGGAATACCAAAAATGTCCATGGGCAAGCCTGTCAGTTCACACGTGTGCCACAGCGCTGGCGCTGCAGTTCTTCATCTCTTCATAGTGACTACTCACAAAGACCGGCAAACGTGTTGCCAGCCTTTGCCTTGTCACATTACTTCTTGATCAGCGAGCACTTGGACTCAGCCACCGTGGCAAAAGCCTGGTCGCCAGGCACCTTGGCAATGGTCTTGTAGTAGTCCCAAGGCGTGGTGGACTCCTTGGCGGTTTTCACTTCGTACAGATACATGTCGTGGATCATGCGGCCGTCAGCGCGGATCTGGCCCTTGTTGTAGAAGTCATCGATCTTCATGCCCTTCAGGGTGGCCATGACCTTGTCACCGTCCAGTGTCCCGGCGGCTTCCACGGCTTTGAGGTAGTTGGTGGTGGCCGAGTAGTCAGCGGCCTGCAGGCTGGACGGCATGCGTTTGTACTTGTCAAAAAAGCGCTTGGCAAACTTGCGTGACGCGTCGTCCTGGTTCCAGTACCAGCTGTCGGCCAGCTGCAGGCCGGCGGTGTTGGCCAGGCCCAGGCTGTGCACGTCGTTGATGAACACCAGCAGACCGGCGACCTTCATGGTCTTGGTCACGCCGAATTCCTTGGCGGCTTTCATGGCGTTGGTGAAGTCACCGCCGGCATTGGCCAGGCCCAGGATCTGGGCTTTGGACGACTGCGCCTGCAGCAGGAAGGACGAGAAGTCTGACGCATTCAACGGGTGGCGCACCGCGCCCGCCACGGTGCCGCCGTTGGCTTTGACCACGGCGGTGGCGTCACCTTCGAGCGAGTAGCCAAAAGCGTAGTCAGCGGTCAGGAAGTACCAGTTCTTGTTACCGGCCTTGACCAGTGCCGAGCCCGCCACCTTGGCCAGCGACACGGTGTCGTAGGCGTAATGCACGCTGTACGGTGTGCAGTCTTCATTCGTCAGGCGGGCAGAACCGGCACCAATGGCGATGAAAGGGCGTTTTTTCTCGGCCATGACCTTGGACATGGCAATGGCGGTGCCGGAGCTGGTGCCGCCAATCAGCATGGACAGGTTGTCCTTGTCGACCCATTCACGGGCTTTGGACGAGGCCACGTCGGCCTTGTTCTGGTGGTCAGCGCTCAGCACCTCGACCGGGCGGCCCAGCACCTTGCCGCCGAAGTCCTGCACGGCCCACTTGACCATTTCAGCACCCGCGGGGCCGTCGATGTCGGCGTACAGGCTGGACATGTCGGTGATCATGCCGATCTTGACCGGGCCGGTGCCCTGCGCCATGGCAGCGGTGCCCAGGCCCAGGGCCATGGCGGCAATCAGGGGGGTGAGTGATGCGAATTTCATGAAGGTCTCCTGCGGGGTGTTGGAAGGTCAGCGGTTTCGGGGAATCAAAATCGGGTTGAGCGCGTCAGCGCTGCATCAAACGCCTAAAAACTCTTGCAGCATGCCCATGTTGGCCTGCAGTTCAGACTTGGCAAACTGCTTGACGATGGTGCCGTGCTCCATGACATAGAAACGGTCGGCCAGCGGCGCGGCAAAGCAGAAGTTCTGCTCCACCAGCACGATGGTGTAGCCCTTGGCCTTGAGCGTCAGAATCATTTCGGCCAGCTTTTGCACAATCACCGGGGCCAGGCCTTCGGAGATTTCGTCCAGCAGCAACAGGCGGGCGCCGGTGCGCAAAATGCGCGCCACGGCCAGCATCTGTTGCTCACCGCCTGACAGGCGCGTGCCGGGGCTGTTGGCGCGCTCTTTCAGGTTGGGGAACATGGCGTAGATTTCTTCAATGCTCATGCCGCCCGGTGCAATGGTGGGCGGCAGCATCAGGTTTTCTTCGGCGCTGAGCGAGGCAAAAATGCCGCGCTCTTCCGGGCAGTAACCCAGCCCCAGGCGGGCCACCTTGTGCGGCGCCAGCTTGATGACTTCTTCGCCCTTGATCTTGATGGAGCCCTTGCGCGCGCCGGTCAGGCCGACGATGGCGCGCATGGTGGTGGTGCGGCCCGCGCCATTGCGGCCCAGCAGCGTGACCACTTCGCCCTCGTTGACGGTCAGGTTCACGCCGTGCAGGATGTGCGACTCGCCGTACCAGGCGTGCAGGTCTTCGATTTTCAGGAGTTCTTGGGTCATGGTCAGTGGGCACCCACTAGTTCGGTGTTGGTGGTGCCCATGTAGGCCTCAATCACCAGCGGGTTCTTGGACACGTCGGCGTAGGGTCCGTCGGCAATGATGGTGCCGCGCTGCAGCACCGTGATGCGGTCCGCGATCGACGACACCACGTTCATGTTGTGTTCCACCATCAGGATGGTGCGGCCCTTGGAGACCTTCTTGATCAGCTGCGTCACGCGGTCCACGTCTTCGTGGCCCATGCCCTGGGTGGGCTCGTCCAGCAGCATCAGCTCGGGCTCCAGCGCCAGCGTGGTGGCCAACTCCAGCGCGCGTTTGCGGCCGTAGGGCAGGTTGACGGTCATCTCGTCGGCAAACGCTTCCAGGTCCACCTCGGCCAGCAGCTCGCGGGCCCGGGCGTGCAGATGGTGCAGCGTGCTCTCGGGCTTCCAGAAGTGAAACGAGGTGCCCAGGTTGCGCTGCAGGGCGGCGCGCACGTTCTCCAGCACGGTCATGTGCGGGAACACCGCAGAGATCTGGAATGAACGCACGATGCCGCGGCGCGCGGTTTGGGCCGGTTTCTCGTGCGTGATGTCGATGCCGTTGAAGGTAATCAGCCCGCGCGTGGGCGTCAGGAACTTGGTCAGCAGGTTGAAGAAGGTGGTCTTGCCAGCCCCGTTTGGACCGATCAGTGCGTGGATATGGCCGCGCTGGACCTTCAGGTCCACCTGGTTGACCGCCACAAAGCCCTTGAACTCTTTGGTGAGGCCTTGTGTTTCAAGAATGAACTCAGCTGACAAATGAAGCTCCGGCGGGTGAATGGGGGCTGACAGCGGGGCGGCCTGGACACCGGGAACAGGCCGTGCCCAACAAGTCTGTAACCGGTGGGGACGGCCTTTTCAAAGGGGGGCCGATCCGCGAGCAAATGGTAGTCAGCGCCCGTTGCAGTCGCTACCGGGTCAGACCCTTACGTAGTTCTGCGTCAGCCATCTACGTCGTGTTTCAAGCATCTCAACACCCCTGTGTGACGGGACCAAGACGCTGGCCATTGAACCGCTTCAACCCATTCAACCCCGTTAATCGCGCATCGCCCCGGGCATGCCGCGCCGTGCGCCCGGCTCGCGCCCCAGGCGGTCGGCCTGCTGCGCCCGCATCCGCTCGTCGGACTGCTGCTGGCGCTGGGCTTGTTCCCGCATGGCCTGCTGGCCGATGGCCTCGGGCGGCCGCAGTTGGGGCTGCGTTTGCGGTTGGGCCTGGGGTTGCGGGAAGGGTTGCGGCTGGATGCGCTGCTGCTGCAACTGCTGCTGCTGCTGCTGCTGCTGCTGCTGCTGCTGCTGCTGCTGCTGCTGCTGCTGCTGGGCGCGCTGAAAGTCCTGCCGCTGCGCGTCCTGCATTTGCTTGGCGATGCGGTCGGCCTGCTCCTGCTGCTGGCGCATGGCGCGCTCACCCACGCTGGCCTGGTCGCGCTGGCGCTGGGCCTCCTGTTGCCGGGCCAGGCCTTCCTGCTGGCGGCGCTGCTCCTGCTGCAGGCGGAACTGGTCGCGCCGGGCCTGAATGTCGGCTTCCAGCAGCGTGTCGGGGCTGCGCTGCTGCGCCTGACCGAACGGCCGGCCGTCAGGGCCACCCAGCACACGGTCATTGCCCCGGTTGAAATGACTAGGCGGTGTCAATGCGCCGTTCGTCATGCCTGTCACCGGGCCACCGGGCAGCGGGCCGATCTGGGGTGTCACGTTGGGCAGTGGTTGGGGTGGCACGGGGGGCGACTGCGGCGGGCGCTGGCCCCGGCTCCGGTTGAAGTCGTCGCGGCTGGCGCGGCTGATGGCGTTGTCTTGGCGTTGGTCGCGCAAGTCCCCCGCCAGCGGGTTGACCACCGTGTTGTGGTTGATCTGCGTGACGTAACGCGGGCTGCTGCGGTAGCCGGGGCGAAACGCCTCGCCCGGGGCCAGCGGGAACCAGCCCGCACGGCCAGGGTGGGCCTGCGGGTGGTTGCGCTGGCCGGGGGCACCGCCGACAAAACCGACCAGCGCGGGCGCGTACACCGGGCGGGGCGCCAGACGCCCCGGCACCCAGCCCCAGCGTGGGCCAATCTGGGCCCAGCGGCCGTAGTGAAACGGCGCAAAGCCCCAGGGTGCATCGTCCACCCAGGTCCAGCCCCAGGGAGCGACCCAGCGCCACTGGCCTTCGCGGTAGGGTGCCCAGTTGGCCGACACGTTGCGCGGCAACCAGACCGCGCCGTAGGTGGCGTCTTGTTGCCAGTCGCCATAGCTGTCGAGCTGCTGGTAGCCCACCACCTCACGCGGCACGTAGCGGGCGGTGGGCGACTGGTCCTCCTGCCGGTCACGGGCCATGGCCCAGGCGTCAAAGTTGTCTTGCACGGCCGGGCCCGGCGCGGCCGAGGTCAGCTGCGTGCCGCTGAAGCTGCCCTGCTGCTGGGCGCTGATGGCTAACTGACGTGTCAGGGGGCTGTCGGCCGAACGTTCGCCATGGATCAAACCGCCACCGGCCTGCACCACCACCCGCGTGGTGTCGGTGGTGCGGTTCACGTCCAGCCGGTAGTCGCCCGGCTGCGTCACGGTGAAGGCCAGGTTGGGGGTGCTGATCTCCAGGCGCTGGCCGTCGTACAGCGCACGCACCCGAAACCGCAGGCTGCCCTCGTTCAGGCGCAGCAGCAGCGCGCGGTCGTCCAGTTGCAGCAGGTCCAGGCTGGTCAGCTCGCTCAGGCGCAGCGCGGTGGAGCCCACGTGCAACTCGGCCCGTGCGCCCCTGTCCGACCAGACCTGGTCGCCGCTGGTCAGCGGGCGGTTCAGCTCGGCGGCTTGCCAGACCCGCGCGGCGCCTGGGGTGTCCTGGCCGGACGCCAGCGCCACGCTCACGGCCCCATCGGCCAAGTTCAGCCGTGCGACCTGGCTCGGCGGGTCACCGGCGGGCAGCTCGCCCGTCTGGGCATGGGCGCTGGCAAGGGCCAGCAGCAGCACCGCCACCAGCCAGGCGGCTGCGTGGCGGGGACGGAAAGAAAAGAGGGGAAAGTTGGGCCGGGTCATGGTGCGCATCCTGTCAGGGTGATGGTGGCACAACGCACCACCGCCTGCCAAGGGCTGCAAACGCCTCGTAAAGAGCGTTCCAGGACGCTACCGGGGGCTTTTCACGGCTTCTGGCCGCTGATTTAAGCCTGAATCGGCCGTCTGCCTAGGCTTTGATTGCCTGTATTGCTATCTTTTAAATAGCAATACAGGTTGCGCCTGGTGCTTACTTCTCGGCGAAGGCGCGTTCGATCACGAAGTCGCCGGGCTTGGAGGTGCTGCCTTCGTTGAAGCCCCAGGTTTCCAGCATGTGCTTGAGGTCTTTGAGCATGGCCGGGCTGCCGCACAGCATGACGCGGTCGTGAGCGGCGTCCAGGCGGGGCAGGTTCAGGTCGGTGAACATCTTGCCGTTGGCCATCAGGTCGGTGACGCGGCCCATGTTGCGGTAGCTTTCGCGGGTCACGGTGGGGTAGTACAGCAGCTTCTGGGCGATCATTTCACCCAGAAACTCGTGCTGGGGCAGGTGCTCCACGACCAGGTCGTGGTAGGCCAGCTCGTCGGCCTGGCGCACGCCGTGGACCAGGATCACCTGGTCGAAGGCTTCGTAGGTGGCCGGGTCGCGGATGATGCTCATGAACGGGGCCAGGCCGGTGCCGGTGGACAGCAAATACAGGCGTTTGCCGGGCAGCAGGTAGTCAATCAGCAGGGTGCCGGTGGGCTTTTTGCCCACGATGATGCTGTCGCCGACCTGGATGTGCTGCAGGCGGGACGTCAGCGGGCCTTCGGGCACCTTGATGCTCAGAAACTCCAGGTGCTCTTCGTAGTTGGCACTGACGATGCTGTAGGCCCGCAGCAGCGGCTTGTCGTTCACGCGCAGGCCAATCATGGTGAAGTGGCCGTTGGAAAACCGCAGCGAGGTGTCGCGGGTGGTGGTGAAGGTAAACAGGCGGTCGGTCCAGTGGTGGACGGACAAAACACGTTCTTCGTTGAAAGCGCTCATGTGGGTAGAGGGGGTTGGGTGGCTTGAGGTGAGAAAATTTCAGGCCCCAATTGTCGGTGATCCCGGCGCGGTGGCTGCCTGCCCCCACAATCCCATCCTGCCAACCCTTTTTTACCCACGCCCTGACCATGAACCTGCTGACTCCCCTCGTTTCTGTTGCGGCCCTGGCCGCGCTGTGGTGCGCGCCGCTGGTACATGCCCAAACACCCGCCCAAAGTGTCATCAAGATCGGTGAGATCAACAGCTACAAGGCGCAGCCCGCCTTTCTGGAGCCGTACAAAAAAGGCATGGAGCTGGCGGTGGAAGAAATCAACGCTGCCGGGGGCATCAACGGCAAAAAGCTGCAGCTGATCGTGCGGGACGACAACGCCAACCCGGGTGACGCGGTGCGCGCCGCCGAGGAACTGCTGACGCGTGAAAAAGTCGATGTGCTGACGGGCTCCTTCCTGTCCAACATCGGCCTGGCGCTGACGGACTTTGCCAAGCAGAAAAAGGTGTTCTTCCTGGCCGCCGAGCCGCTGACCGACAAGATCGTCTGGCAAAACGGCAACCGCTACACCTTCCGCCTGCGCACGTCCACCTACATGCAGGTCGCCATGCTGGTGCCCGAAGCCGCCGCGATGAAGAAAAAACGCTGGGCCGTGGTGTTCCCCAATTACGAGTACGGCCAGTCGGCCGCCGCCACCTTCAAAACACTGCTGAAAGCCGCACAGCCCGATGTGGAATTTGTCGCCGAACAGGCCCCGCCGCTGGGCAAGGTCGATTCGGGCAGCGTGGTGCAGGCTCTCAGTGATGCCAAACCCGACGCGATTTTTAACGTGCTGTTCGGCGCGGACCTGTCCCGCTTTGTGCGCGAAGGCAACACCCGTGGCCTGTTCCAGGGCCGTGAGGTGGTCAGTCTGCTGACCGGTGAGCCCGAGTACCTGGACCCGCTCAAGGACGAAACGCCCAACGGCTGGGTCGTCACCGGCTACCCGTGGTATGGCATCCAGACGCCCGAGCACAAGGCGTTTTTCCTGGCCTACCACGGCAAGTACAAGGACTACCCGCGCCTGGGCTCGGTGGTGGGCTACAGCGCCATCAAGTCGCTGGCCGAAGGCATGAAAAAAGCCAAGTCCGCTGACACTGAAAAACTGATCACCGCCTTTCGTGGCCTGCAGCTGACCATTCCGTTCGGGCCGATCACCTACCGGGCCGAGGACCACCAGTCCACCATGGGCGCCTACATCGGGCGCACCCAAAATGACGGTGGCAAGGGCGTGATGGTGAACTACCGCTACGCCGACGGCGCGAAGTTTCTGCCCAGCGCCGCCGACGTGAAAAAGCTGCGCCCGGCCGACTGAGCCCTGGCCAGAACCCCCGCCCCGCATGGATGCCTCCGGTTTTGTCGTGCAGATGCTCAACGGCCTGGCCGGGGCGTCGTCGCTGTTTCTGGTGGCCAGCGGGCTGTCGCTGATTTTTGGAGTCACGCGCATCGTCAACTTTGCGCACGGCTCGTTTTTTATGGTCGGCATTTATGTGGCCTATTCGCTGGTCAATGGGCTGGGCAGCACGGTGGGGTTTTGGCCCGCCTTGCTGCTGGCGGCGCTGGCCGTAGGGGCGCTGGGCGCGGCGGTGGAGGTGCTGCTGCTGCGCCGCATTTACAAAGCGCCCGAGCTGTTCCAGCTGCTGGCCACCTTTGCGCTGGGGCTGGTGATCAAGGACGGCGTGCTGTGGTTCTGGGGCGCTGAAGAGCTGCTGGGCCCGCGCGCGCCCGGCCTGCGCGGCGCCGTCAGCATTCTGGGCCGGCAGTTCCCCACCTACGATTTGTTTTTGATCGCCGCAGGCCCGGCCGTGCTGGGCGCGTTGTGGCTGCTGCTGACCAAAACCCGCTGGGGCACGCTGGTGCGCGCGGCCACACAAGACCGCGAGATGGTCAGCGCGCTGGGCGTGAACCAGGTCTGGCTGTTCACCGGCGTGTTTGCGCTGGGTGCGCTGCTGGCCGGCCTGGGCGGCGCGCTGCAGCTGCCGCGTGAGCCGGCCAACCTGGACATGGACCTGAACATCATCGGCGCGGCGTTTGTCGTG
>JBJXEI010000150.1:0-2586 GCA_046154065.1 Polaromonas sp.
TGTAGTCACACAGCGTGGACGGCGGGGAGCCCGGTGGCGCGCCGCTCAGGTGGCGGGTGTAGTTCTCGATGCCTTTGCAGTGGCCGATTTCGCCCAGCATTTCCAGGTCAAACCGGGTGCGCTGCTCAATGCGCTGGGCTTCGACCAGCTTGCCCTGGCTGACAAACTGCGCCACCCGCTCGACCAACTCCAGCTTGATGGTCTCGACCGCGGTCATCACCTTGTCGCGCGGGGTGACGTAATGGCTTTTGGGGTAGACCACAAAACGCGGCACCTTCTGGCGAATGCGCCCGGTCAGCGGGTCAAACAGCTGCAGTGACTCGATCTCGTCGTCAAACAGCTCGATGCGCAGCGCCAGCTCGGAGTGCTCGGCCGGGAACACGTCAATCACGTCGCCACGCACGCGGAAGGTGCCGCGTGAAAAATCCTGGTCGTTGCGGCTGTACTGCATGCGGATCAACCGCGCAATCACATCGCGCTGGCCCATCTTGTCGGTCACCCGCGCGATGAACCGCATCTGGGTGTAGTCCTCGGGCGCGCCAATGCCGTAGATCGCGCTGACCGTCGCCACGATGATGGTGTCGGTGCGTTCCAGCACACTTTTGGTGGCCGACAGGCGCATCTGCTCGATGTGCTCGTTGATCGCCGAGTCTTTTTCGATGAACAGATCGCGCTGCGGCACGTAGGCCTCGGGCTGGTAGTAGTCGTAGTAGCTGACGAAGTACTCGACCGCGTTTTTCGGGAAAAACTCGCGGAACTCGCTGTACAGCTGGGCGGCCAAAGTTTTGTTGGGCGCAAACACAATGGCCGGGCGGCCCAGCCGCGCAATCACGTTGGCCATGGTGAAGGTTTTGCCCGAGCCGGTCACGCCCAGCAGGGTTTGGAACACCTCGCCGTCGTTCACGCCTTCCACCAGCTTGTCAATGGCCACCGGCTGGTCTCCGGCGGGTGGGTAGGGCTGGAACAGCTCGAACGGGGAGCCTGGGAAGCGCACGAAGCTGCCTTCCGGGGTGGCGCTGGGCAGCTCCGCAGCGTCAGGGGTAAACGGTATGACTTCAGTTACGTTTGGCATGGACCTGCTCCTCATCGCTCTAACTTGTGGACGCCAGCCCCGCTAAAATTCAAGGCAACCGATAAGCATACGGGTTTTTCACTAAAAAGGATTTTTCATGTCTCTGTTTACCGCTGTCGAAATGGCCCCGCGTGACCCGATCCTGGGTCTCAACGAGCAGTTCAACGCCGACACCAACCCCGCCAAAGTCAACCTGGGCGTGGGTGTGTACTACGACGACAACGGCAAGCTGCCCTTGCTGCAATGCGTGCAGGCCGCTGAAGCCACCATGGCCCAGGCGCCCAAGCCACGCGGCTACCTGCCGATTGATGGCATTGCTGCCTACGACTCGGCCGTCAAGTCCCTGGTGTTTGGCGCCGACAGCGAGCCCGTCAAATCCGGCCGCGTGGCCACGGCCCAGGGCATTGGCGGCACCGGCGGCCTGAAGATCGGCGCTGACTTCCTGAAAAAGCTCAACCCCAACGCCAAGGTGCTGATTTCTGACCCCAGCTGGGAAAACCACCGCGCCCTGTTCATCCAGGCCGGGTTTGTGGTGGAAAGCCACCCCTACTACGACGCTGACAAACGCGGCGTGAATTTTGACGGCATGCTGGGCGCGTTGAACGCCGCTGAAGCCGGCACCATCGTGGTGCTGCACGCCTGCTGCCACAACCCGACGGGTTATGACATCACCCCCGCCCAGTGGGACCAGGTGATCGAAGCCGTCAAGACGCGGCAGTTGACCGCCTTCCTCGACATGGCTTACCAGGGCTTTGGCCACGGCATTGCCGAAGACGGCGCGGTGATTGGCAAGTTTGTGGCCGCTGGCCTGAGCTTTCTGGTGTCCACCTCGTTCAGCAAAAGCTTCAGCCTGTACGGTGAGCGTGTCGGCGCGCTGTCGGTGCTGTGTGACTCGAAGGAAGAGGCCGACAAGGTCTTGTCGCAGATGAAGCTGGTGATTCGCACCAACTACAGCAACCCGGCCACCCACGGCGGCACGGTGGTGGCCATGGTGCTGAACACGCCTGCGCTGCGCGCCCAGTGGGAAGGCGAGCTGGCTGAAATGCGCGTGCGCATCAAGGCCATGCGCCAAAAGCTGGTGGACGGCCTGAAAGCCGCGGGCGTGACGCAAGACATGAGCTTCATCACCACGCAGATCGGCATGTTCAGCTACTCCGGCCTTCGCCGCGACCAGATGGTGCGCCTGCGCAGCGAGTTTGGCGTGTACGGCACCGACACCGGCCGCATGTGTGTGGCCGCGCTGAACAGCAAGAACATTGACTACGTGTGCGCGGCGATTGCCAAGGTGATGTCGTCATGAGTGGCAAGTTACTTCTAAAAATAATTTCTCTTGGCTTAGTTTCAGTCGCTCTTACGGGCTTTGGAGATAAGGAAATTGAAAGCGTAAAAGGCGAAGTAATAAACAATTTAAAAGATCCGCAAAGCGCTCAATTCAAAGATGTAAAAAAATACTCTGAAGGTGTAGTCTGCGGCTCTGTTAACGCAAAAAATTCAATGGGGGGTTATAGTGGGTT
>JBJXEI010000151.1:0-5906 GCA_046154065.1 Polaromonas sp.
GCTATCAAATAAATAGCAATTTAAAGGTGCGCCCTGCGTCGTACGCCACCCGGCGTATTCCCCAATGCGCCTGCACTTCCCAAAATGCAGGCATCTCAACGCCAAGCCTTGGGGCCTGATGTCCAGGCCAGGGGCGGCGAGATGCCTATCTAACCCTATTGGAGAAGAATGATGCAACGCTCTACCCGCCGCTTCACCCTCAAGGCGCTCACCGCCGCTGTGGCCCTGACGACCCTGTCCGCGCTGCCCGCACATGCTGCAGACACCATCAAGGTCGGCATTCTGCACAGCCTGTCGGGCACCATGGCCATTTCAGAAACCGTGTTGAAAGACACCGTGCTGATGGCGATTGACGAGATCAACGCCAAAGGCGGTGTGATGGGCAAAAAGCTGGAGCCGGTCATCGTCGACCCGGCCTCCAACTGGCCGCTGTTTGCTGAAAAAACCAAGCAGCTGCTGGGCCAGGACAAGGTCTCGGTCATCTTCGGTTGCTGGACCAGCGTGTCGCGCAAGTCGGTGCTGCCGGTGGTGGAAGAGATGAACGGTCTGCTGTTCTACCCCGTGCAGTACGAGGGTGAGGAACTCAGCAAAAACGTGTTCTACACCGGTGCCGCGCCCAACCAGCAGGCCATTCCGGCCGTGGATTATTTGATGAGCAAGGCTGGCGGCGGTGCCAAGCGCTGGGTGCTGCTGGGCACGGACTATGTGTACCCCCGCACCACCAACAAGATCCTGCGCGCCTACCTGAAAAGCAAAGGCGTGGCCGACAAGGACATCGACGAAAAATACACCCCGTTTGGCCACAGCGATTACCAGACCATCGTGGCCGACGTGAAGAAGTTCAGCCAGGGCGGCAAAACCGCCGTGGTGTCCACCATCAACGGGGACTCCAACGTGCCTTTCTACAAGGAACTGGGCAATGCCGGCCTGAAGGCCAAAGACGTGCCCGTCGTGGCGTTCTCGGTGGGTGAAGAAGAGCTGCGCGGTGTGGACACCAAACCGCTGGTCGGCCACCTGGCTGCCTGGAACTACTTCCAGTCAATCAAGAGCCCGGCCAACACCGAGTTCATTAAGAAGTGGTCCGCCTACGCCAAGGCCAAGAAGCTGCCCGGCGCTGACAAACCTCTGACCAACGACCCGATGGAAGCCACCTACATCGGCATCAACATGTGGAAACAAGCGGTTGAAAAAGCCAAGTCCACCGACACCGACAAGGTGATTGCCGCCATGGCCGGCCAGACCTTCAATGCACCGTCCGGCATCGTCAGCAAGATGGACGAGAAAAACCACCACCTGCACAAGTCGGTGTTCATCGGTGAGATCAAGGCCGACGGCCAGTTCAACGTGGTCTGGAAGACCCCCGGCCCGGTGAAAGCCAAGCCATGGAGCCCGTACATCGAGGGGAATGCCTCCAAGCCGGACGAGCCGGTCAAGAAGTAAAAAAGCTACTGCGCAGCCCGATCTGGGCTCTTGGGTGCTCACCGTACGGGTGTACGGCTGTGCGCCCAAGAACCCACCTCGGACTGCTCGCTACGCTTTTTCATTTCTCGAACCGCAAACTCCTGCGGTCAGGAACCTGCAGCTTGGGCACGCTTGATGTTTGCCCAAGCTAGAGGGTCTTTACATGCACAAAAAACTATTTCATTTACCCCGATTCCTGCTTGCCGCGACGCTGTGCCTTGCCGCCAGTGCCCACGCCCTGACCCCGGCCGAGGTCAAGGGCATGGTGTTTGGCGAGGCGGAAGCACGGGTGGAAGCGCTGAACAAGGCCGCCGCTGCAGCCGACGAAAAAACCACCGCCTTCATTCAGGCGCTGGCCGACGACGCGGTGAAAACCCAGGGTGAGCAGGTGCTGGTGGTGCGGGACGGCCAGGCCGTGGACCCTGTCACGGGGGCCGAGCGGGCGCTGCCTGCGGACGCGGAAGACCTGATCAACCCGAACTTTTTTCGCAGCGAGGTGGACAACGCGCTGGCCGCGTTGAAGCTGTTTTCCAAAGACGAAAAAACCCGCCGCGAGGCCATCAAAACCCTGGGTGGTGACAACGACGAAGCGCGCCTGCCGCTGATTGAAAAAGCCTACGCGCAGGAAACGGTTCCAGCCCTGAAGGACCAGCTGGCCACCATGCGCGCCGCGATTTTCCTGGGCAGCACTGACAAGGCCAAACGCCTGGAAGCGGCCGCGCTGCTGGCCAGCAGTGCCAACCCGACCACCAAAACCGTGCTGATCGCGCGCATTGCCCAGGAAGAAGATGCCGACGTCAAGGTGGCCCTGCAAGCGGCCCTGACCAAGGTGGAAGCGTCATTGGCCTGGGGTGACAAGCTGGGCGCGGTGTTCAGCGGCATCAGCCTGGGCAGCATCTTGCTGCTGGTGGCGCTGGGCCTGGCTATCACCTACGGGCTGATGGGCGTTATCAACATGGCGCACGGTGAGCTGATGATGATTGGCGCCTACGCCACCTACGTGGTGCAGGGCCTGTTCCAGACCTACCTGCCCGGCCTGTTTGACTGGTATTTGCTGGCCGCGCTGCCGGTGGCGTTTTTGGCGTCCGCCCTGACCGGCGCGGCGTTGGAGCGCAGTGTGATCCGCTTTTTGTACGGCCGCCCGCTGGAGACCCTGCTGGCCACCTGGGGCATCAGCCTGATGCTGCAGCAGGCGGTGCGCTCGATTTTTGGCGCGCAGAACGTGGGTGTTGAAAACCCGGTGTGGATGAGCGGCGGGGTGCAGGTGCTGGGCAATTTGTCGCTGCCCTACAACCGGCTCATCATCATTGTGTTTGCAGTCAGCGTGCTGCTGGGGGTGGCGGGGCTGATCAGCAAAACAAGGCTGGGCCTGTTTGTGCGCGGCGTGACGCAAAACCGGCCGATCGCGTCCTGCATGGGCGTGAACACCGCCCGCATCGATACCTACGCCTTTGCACTCGGCTCCGGCATTGCCGGGCTGGCCGGTTGCGCGCTGAGCCAGGTCGGCAACGTGGGCCCGGACCTGGGCCAAGGCTACATCGTCGACGCCTTCATGGTGGTGGTGCTGGGCGGCGTGGGCCAGCTGGCGGGCACCGTGTACGCCGCCATGGGCCTGGGCATTTTGAATAAATTTCTGGAAGGCTGGACCGGCGCCGTGCTGGCCAAAATCGCGGTGCTGGTGTTCATCATCATCTTCATTCAAAAACGCCCGCAAGGAATTTTTGCGATGAAAGGCCGGAGCGCAGAAGCATGACCACCAACCTGTTGATGACCCCGACGGCCGTGCCATTGCCGACCAAAGGCCCGCTGCTCACGCGGGGCGGCTGGAGTTTTTTCATGATGGCGCTGATCGCCGTCTGCGCGGTGGCCCCGGTGCTGAACCTGTGGGTGCCCGAGGGCAGCGCCTTGCACATGAGCACCTACGCCGTGGCGCTGCTGGGCAAGATCATGTGCTACGCGATTGCCGCGCTGGCGATGGATCTGATCTGGGGTTACACCGGCATTTTGTCGCTGGGCCACGGTGTGTTTTTTGCGCTCGGCGGCTACGTGATGGGCATGTATTTGATGCGCCAGATCGGCACCGATGGCAACTACAAAAGCGAGCTGCCGGACTTCATGGTGTTTCTGGACTGGAAGACGCTGCCCTGGCACTGGACCTTCAGCGACAGCTTCCTCGCCACGCTGCTGCTGATCGTGCTGGTGCCTGGGGTGGTGGCCTTTGTGTTTGGCTTTTTTGCCTTTCGCTCCCGCATCAAGGGCGTGTACTTTTCCATCATCACGCAGGCCATGACCTTTGCGGCGATGTTGCTGTTCTTTCGCAATGAAACCGGCTTTGGTGGCAACAACGGGTTTACCGACTTCAAACGCATTTTGAACATTCCGATTGCCACACCGTCGATGCGCATGACGCTGTTTGTCATGACCGGGCTGACGTTGCTGGGTTTCTTTTTGTTCGCCAAATGGCTGGTGGGCAGCAAGTTTGGCCGTGTGCTGCAGGCGATTCGTGACGCGGAAACCCGGGTCATGTTCTCCGGCTACAGCCCGCTGGGCTACAAGCTCACGATCTGGGTGATCTCGGCCGTGATGTGTGGCGTGGCCGGGGCGCTGTATGTGCCGCAGGTCGGCATCATCAACCCCGGTGAAATGAGTCCGGCCAATTCGATCGAGATCGCCATCTGGGCGGCCGTCGGCGGGCGCGCCAGCCTGATCGGGCCGATTGTGGGGGCCTTCATCGTCAACGGGGCCAAAAGCTGGTTGACGGTGGCTTACCCGGAATACTGGCTGTACTTTCTCGGCGCGTTGTTCATCGGTGTCACGCTGTTCCTGCCGAACGGCGTGGTCGGGCTGGTGAAAAAACTGCGCCACAAATTTGGTGCTGGAAGAGATGGCCAAGGAGAAAGCGCATGACCCCCGACCTGTTAGCCCAGGGTGCCCGCCGCGCGGACCAACACCTGGCCCTGCCCAGCGGCCACAACACCGAGTCCGGTGGGCGCAGCGCCAGCGGCAGCCGTGTAGCCACACCCGGTGAAGTGGACGTGACGCACGGCCGCATCCTGTACCTGGAGGATGTGAGTGTCAGTTTCGACGGCTTCAAGGCCATCAACAAGCTGAGCCTGGACATCGCCCCCGGTGAGCTGCGCTGCATCATCGGCCCCAACGGCGCGGGCAAAACCACCATGATGGACATCATCACCGGCAAAACCCGGCCCAACGAGGGCACGGTGTTTTTTGGCAGCACGATTGACCTGCTGCGGCACAAGGAGTCAGAAATTGCGCAGCTGGGCATTGGCCGCAAGTTCCAGAAACCCACGGTGTTCGAGCAGCTCACGGTGTTTGAAAACCTGGAGCTGGCCCTGAAAACCAACAAGGGCGTGAAGGCCTCGATGTTCTTCAAACTCGACTCCCGCCAGAGCGACCGCCTGGCCGAGATTCTGGTGACGATTCACCTGGCCGACAGTGTGCACCGCATGGCCGGTAACCTGAGCCACGGGCAAAAACAGTGGCTGGAAATCGGCATGCTGCTGATGCAGGACCCAAAACTATTGCTGCTCGATGAACCGGTAGCCGGCATGACCGACAGCGAGACCGCCCGTACGGCGGAGTTGTTCTTGACGCTCAAAGGCAAACATTCGCTGATGGTGGTCGAGCACGACATGGGCTTTATCCGCAGCATCTCCGAAATCGTCACCGTGCTGGAAGGTGGCAGCGTGCTGGCGCAGGGCACGCTAGACCAGGTGCAGGCCGATGAGCGGGTGATTGAAGTCTATTTGGGCCGGTAAAACTCAGCCCCAATCGCCATGCTGACCGCAACCAACATCAACCAATACTACGGCGGCTCGCACATCTTGCGCGATGTGAGCCTGGCGGCTTCGCTCGGCAAAGTCACGGTGCTGCTGGGCCGCAACGGCGCGGGCAAAACCACCTTACTCAAAGCGCTGATGGGCCTAATCCCTATCAAGACCGGCAGCATTGATTTTGATAGCAAACCGATCCAATCTGCCACGCCCTACGAACGCGCCCGCGCCGGTATTGGCTTTGTGCCGCAAGGCCGCGAGATTTTTGCCCGGCTGACAGTAGAGGAGAACCTGCGCATGGGCCTGGCTTACAAAAGCGCCAGTACGCCGATTCCGGCCGAGCTGTTTGAGCTGTTTCCGGTGCTGAGGCAAATGCTGCACCGGCGCGGCGGCGACCTCTCGGGCGGGCAGCAGCAGCAGCTTGCCATTGCCCGCGCGCTGGCCGCCGGCCCCAAGCTGCTGATCTTGGACGAGCCAACCGAAGGCATCCAGCCGAGCATCATCAAAGACATTGGCCGCGTCATCCGCATGTTGGCCGACCGCGGCATGAACGGGCAAAGAATGGCGATTTTGCTGGTGGAGCAGTACTACGACTTTGCCGAGGCGCTGGCCGACGACTATTTGGTGATGGAGCGCGGCGAGTTCATTGCG
>JBJXEI010000152.1:0-7816 GCA_046154065.1 Polaromonas sp.
CGCTCGGTTTGCACCAGCGCATAGGTCAGGGCCGGGTTCAGGTTCAGGGCCTGGTTGGCCGGGATGGTCCAGGCGGTGGTGGTCCAGATCACGGCAAAAGCAGGTGCGGCCAGGGCAGGAAGGCCAAAGGCGGTGGCGAGTTTTTCCGGCTCGGCGCATTCAAAACCCACGTCCAGCGTTTGTGATTTTTTGTCCGCGTACTCGATCTCGAACTCGGCCAGCGACGAGCCGCAGTCAAAACACCAGTACACGGGTTTCAGGCCACGGTACACAAAACCGCGTTCCATGATGCGTTTGAGCGCCCGGATTTCATTGGCCTCATTGGCGAAATCCATCGTGCGGTAGGGGTTGTCCCACTCGCCCAGCACACCCAGGCGCTTGAAGTCTTCGAGCTGGCCAGCGATCTGTTCGGTGGCAAAAGCGCGGCTTTTGGCTTGCACTTCATCACGGCTCAGGTTGCGGCCGTGCAACTTCTCAATCGCGTTCTCGATCGGCAGGCCGTGGCAGTCCCAGCCCGGCACGTAGATCGCGTCCAGGCCCTTGAGCTGGCGCGCCTTGACGATCATGTCTTTCAGGATTTTGTTGACCGCGTGGCCGATGTGGATCTTGCCGTTGGCGTACGGCGGGCCGTCGTGCAGCACAAACTTCACCGCGCCGCGCCGTGCATCACGCAGCTTCTTGTAAATGCCCTTGTCGTCCCATTCCTTGACCCAGAGTGCCTCGCGCTTGGGCAGGTCGCCGCGCATGGGGAAGGGGGTGTCCGGCAGGTTCAGGGTGCTGCGGTAGTCGGTCTTGGCGGGTTGTTCAGTTTTTGGGTCAGACATGGCAGATCAGAATAAAGCTTGGCCTCGGGGCCTGGCCCGAACAGCGTTCGGACAAGGGCGAAAAAAAGGGGGCTGTGGTTGCCAGAGGCCCGCAAGCGGGGCAGCAGCCAGCAGGGGCGAGATCGTTTAAATTCGGTCGCGGGTGGTGGTTTTGCTGAGCTGCAGCGGCTGCGAGGCAAAAAACGCGCGTGCGTCCACGCAGTCTTTGGCAATGCCTGCTTTCAGGCTGTCCAGACCGTCGTACTTCAGCTCGTCATGTAGTTTGTGCAGCAGTTCCACGCGCACGATTTTACCGTAGGCCCCTTCGGAACCCAGCGCGTCGGGCCAGTCCAGGCAGTAGGTTTCCAGCAGCACACGGCCGCCGTTGACGTCATTCGGGTCAATCGATGGTCGCACCCCGAGGTTGGCCACGCCTTGCAGCGGCTCCGCGCTCAGCCCATGCACCAGCACCGCAAAAATGCCCTGAGCCGCTGGACTCCAGTGCGAAAAGCGCTGGTTCAGGGTGCGAAACCCCAGGTCACGACCGAGCTTGCGGCCATGCACCACATGGCCTGAAACGCTGAACGGGCGGCCCAGCAAGCCCGCTGCACCCGCCATGTCGCCCCGCGCCAGCGCCGCCCGCACGGCCGAGCTGGACACGCGCAGGCCATGCACTTCGTAGCTGTTCATGCGCGCCACGTCAAAGCCCAGGCGCGGGCCGGCCGCGTCCAGCATGGCGTAGTCACCCGCCCGCTGGGCCCCAAAACGGAAGTCGTCGCCGACCAGCACGTACCTGGCGCCCAGCCCACCGGCCAGCACGTCACTGGCAAAGGCGTCGGCTGTCAGCTGGGAAAAGCGGGTGTTGAAGGGCAGCACCACACACTGGTCAATGCCGCAACGCGCCAGCTCGGTGAGCTTGTCGCGCAGCGTGGCAATGCGGGCCGGGGCCAGCTCGGGTTTGCCCGCGCGGGCGGCGAAGTAGTCGCGCGGGTGCGGCTCGAAGGTCACCACGCAGCTGGGCACGCCCCGGTGCTCGGCCTCGTTTTTCAGCAGTGCCAGCATGGCCTGGTGGCCACGGTGAACGCCATCAAAGTTGCCAATGGTCAGCGCACAGGCGGGGGCAAGTCGGTGGTCACGGTAGCCGCGAAAGAGTTTCATGCATTCGATTATCGGTTTGCCAATGACCCAGCGTGGTACGAAGTCATCAATTGCCTGTATATTGAGCAAGTCATCCGAGTACCGCGCGTTGCCACCATCATGGAGGTTCGTTTTGAAGGTCTTGAAGCTCTCAGCCCAGGGGTTGCCACAGTCGTGGATCAGCCTTGAAGAAGCCGTGTTGCACTACGCAGCCGATGAGGTGCGCTGGGAGATGGGCGCGCAGGTGGCCACTTTTCATGGGGGCCACAACGCGGTGACGGGGCTGCAGTCCCGCATCACGGTCAACAGCATCATTGGCACTAAGGGCGTGCCCAACATCAACCTGTTCGACCTGAAACCGGGCCTGACCAACGGCAAGCTGTTTGCCCGCGACCGCAATGTGTGCGCCTACTGCGGCCAGCATTTCCATGAAGAAGACCTGACCCGTGAACACATCGTGCCCTTTGCGCAAAAGGGCATCGACACCTGGATGAACGTGGTCACGGCCTGCCGTGCCTGCAACCACCGCAAAAGCCACCGCACCCCCGAGCAGGCCAACATGCCGCTGCTCTACACCCCGTACATGCCCAGCCTGTGGGAGGACTTCATCCTGCGCAACCGCCGCATTCTGGCGGACCAGATGGAGTTTTTGATGGCACACATCCCGAAAACCTCGCGTCTGCATGGGTGAATGTGCAGCGTTGGCGACGCTTACGCTGACGGGGCGTCGTACAGCCTGAGCAGTTCTGAGGTGTAAATCGCAATATTGCCCGGGTAGTTGATGTCCAGTTGCGCGAGTTGGCGCTGGGCCTGGTGCTGGTAAGCCTCAAGTTGCTGGTCGTGTTGTTCAAAGGCGCGCAGCAGGGCTTGGCCGCCAGCCTGGCAATCAAAGTCAGGGTAGTAATAGCCGCAGTCTTTGATGAACTCGGAGTTGTGCACCAAGGGGTAGCCGCCGTACAAGGCTTCGTAGTACAAATAATTTTGGCCGTTTTCCCAGTGGTGGGAGACGACGCAGTCCCCGTGTTCGGCGAGGTAGTTGAACACGGGGTAGCGGCCGTCGAACGTCGTCAACCCGTGGTTCACCACATCCAGTCGATGGGCAAGATGTTGAAAAGCTTCATGGCTCTTCATTTGTGTGGTGTTGCAGACCCGCAGTATTTCGAGGAAACCAGGTTGTGCGCGGTAGGCTTCTTCGCACGCCAGCATGGGGATCAGGCTGGTTTTGACCATGCACATGTTGGGCTCGAATGTGCAGACACGCCAGCGCGCCCGGCCTGGTTGGTAGCCGTAGGTCAAACCTTGCGGCAGTGCTGCAATGCCTTGCTGAAAAAAGAACGGTGTCCACAGGTGCGGCACGATGCGTACAGGCGCCCGCGTGGTCAGCCCGAAGTAGTCGAGGCAGCTGTGTTCGTACTCGGGAATGGTCCAGACGGCGTCATAGGGCTTGGCACTGCACAGGGACCCACTGGGTTTGTCGAACACGGCGCGCTCAATGTCGATCACATAGTCGTTGCCGACCCGCATCCATGCGTAGCGGCCGCCCCGTTCACGGAAGGCGTGTACCCAGTCGTCGGGCAGCAGGGCACTCATTTCGATCACCACATCGAGGCTCTGCAGCGCCTCGGCCAGGGTCAGCACGCGGATGTTGGTGCTTTGCAGCAACATGGCTTGGCTGGCGACTTCGCCGTCTCCGCCATTGACGAGCACGGCGTAGTCCACTTCCGGGGACAGGTTGAAAAGCTGCACCAGAAAATAGCAGTTCTGAAAAATGCCGTTTTCCCAAATGGATTGTTCGCCCTTGCGCAGGTTGATCGTCACGCCGACGCGCAGTTTTCGGTTGGGACGGCTCATTGGTCGGTCTCTTCAAGGTGCAGCAGGCGGCTCAAGAAGCTCGCGATGTTGTCGGGGTGCTCGGGTGCCAGGCGCTGAAGGTAGGTGGCGCTGTGACGGCGGTAGTCGTCCCAGAATCCGCCGTCAAGGCGCCACGCGTCTGCCAGGGCCTGGCCTCCGGCCTTGGCAGAAAACCCGGGGTAGAAAAAGCCGACGCCTGCCTGTTGCAGGGAGGTGGAGTTGTGGATCAAGGGGTAGCCACCGTGCAGGGCGTCGCAGTAGGCGTGGTTCAAGCCGCATTCCCAGTGGTGCGCAACCACGGCATCCATGGCGTGCTCGGCCATGCAGCTGGCAAATGCAAGACGGGGCTCGTAGGTGGCTTTGCCATTGATCGTCAGGTCCAGATGCGACGCAAAGCGGTTGAACGTCAGGTGCTCTTTCATGTGAAAGCTGTTCATCACCATCATCAGGGCGACCGAGTCAGGTTGCTGCCGGTAGGCGTGTTCGGTCACCAGCATGGGCACGAAGCAGGTTTTGGTCACTGAGATATTGGGCTCGAAGATGGCCACGCGCCAGCCGGGTGGGGTGGGCTTCCTGTCAATATGCCTGTAACCAAAATGATGCCCCTGCTGCTGCAGCAGGGCAATGTGAGGGTCCAAAAAGCAGGGTGACCACAAGTGGGGCATGCTGTGCACGGGCACCCGGGTCAGCGTCTTGAGCAGGGGAAGGGACGTTTTTTCATGTTGCGGCAGCAACCAGACCTCATGGTGTGGTGTGTCGCGAAAGTGAGCCCCGGCTGGTCGGCCAAACATGGGGCCTTCACACTGGCTGACATAGCTGTTTCCGACCAGAAATGTCACGATCTTCACACCCAGTGCGCGGACGTGCCGCAGCCATTCCAGGGGCAACTGGGCCCCCATTTCAATCACCACGTCCAGCTCGTGGGTGACCTCGTGAGGGCGCACCAGCGAGGCTTGCAGATGGTTGAAATTCAGCCCTGGCGGGAGGTGGTCCGAGTCGCCGCCGTTGAGGAGGTAGACCTTGCCAATGCGCGGGCTTTGCCGCAGTAACAAGACCAGAAAAGCGATGTGCTGGTTCAAGCCGCCGTCCCAGATATGCGCATCGGGTGTTGAAAACACCGAAATGCCAATGTTGATGGGGGCGCTATTGAGTGGGTGCATGTCGTGTAGTGGGGAGGTGTCCGTGGCGCAGCGGCGCGGTGCGAGCACTAGACGGGCGCTTGCCGCATCAGCTGCGCCAAGAGGCCTTCGTACTCAAGCACAACGCTGGTGTTGGTCGGCAAATACCGTGCGATCAGCTGTCTTTGTTTTGTCAGGTGCGCGGCCCATTGTTCGTCGTGGTGCTGCAGGGCATGAAGCAATTGGCTGCAACCTGTGGGCACGTCGTTTTGCGGATAATAGTAGCCCAGGTCCTGGCAAAAACTGGCGTTATGCACCAGCGGAAAACCTTGCCAGCACACTTCCAGATAAAAGTAGTTCAGCGGGTTTTCCCATTGATGGGAAATCATCACGTCGGTCATTTCGCTCAAAAATTGTGGAGTTTCATGACGCCCGACAAAGGCCGCCTTGTGATGGCGAACGAGGTCGAGCTGGCTCATGAGGGCAACAAAATCTGCGCTCTCGTTGGCGAGCCTGTCGGCGTTGGTGACATGCAAAAACGCAATCATTTCTGGCTGCAGTCGATAGGCTTCTTCCGCGATGAGGATGGGGTAGAGGCAGCACTTGACCACGTTGTGGTTGGGCTCCATCACGCTCAGCCGGCGGGGGCCGCTTCGGGGGCGGTACTGACCCGAAGCCGGAAACTGCTGACTTCGTTGTTCCAGAAAGACCGGATCCCAGACGAATGGGACGATGCGTGCAGGGCGCCTGCGAAGGGTTTCAAAATAATGCTGGCTGATGTTTGCGACCTGCGGAACCATCCAGATCGCGTCGTACCGCTGGTTGACAAAAAGGCTGTAACCCCAGAGCGGACGGTTGAACAACACGGCTTCCATGGCGTTGACGTACTCAACGCCGCAGCAGTACGAGACCAGCCGGGTGCCCTGTTGCTTGAGGTAGTCCGTCTGGGCGGCGTCAATCTGCCCGCCAAGCTCGATCAGAACGTCCAGTGCGTCCTTGGCATGCTCAAAGGTGACGACTGGCCAGCGAGCCAGATCCCAGGGCAAGGCGCTGGTGATGGCCACAGGCGTGGTGTTGACCAGCACCACCGAAGCGACCAAGTGAGATTGTTGGAGTGTTTCGGCCAAAAAAACGGCATTTTGCTTGATCCCATTGCTCCACAGTGTTTCGGCTTCGTGCCGCAGCCCAATGGTGATGCCGATGCGCAGCCCGTTTAATTCGGTGTTGGCAGCCCCCATCAAGGCACCTTGGAAGGGGCCGATGCGGCGTCACGCCACCCATATTGAACATGGCGGCGGATGACGAGGCAGCTCGGTGGAGAGTCAATCAGCGACACCGAAGCCCCTGGATCGTTGGGTGAGGTGTAGACCGTAAAAATGGGCAGCAGTGCGGTGGCTGCATACCCTTTGAGTTCAACTTGCGCGATGCTGGCGCAGGTGTAAGGCGCCATCGAGATGCGTTCAGCCGCAAGCACGCATTCGCCGTTGGCCTGCGGAACTGCCGTGATGGAAGCGGCTGCAATGCTGTTTTGAAAGTCGATCCCGATCAGCGAAAAAACGGGGGCGGTGCCTGGACGCTTGCGGTCCCAATCCACCAGCACCTCATGGGCACGGGAACCTGCGACAGCCAGGGACGAAAGCCGTTCAATGGCCGGCAGGCACTGCGTCGCCCCAATGCCTTGAGCTGCCAGCGTCAAGAGGTTCTGCACTTTGGCTGGAGGTGCAACGCCTGTGCTCGTTTGTGCCCCCAGTCCAGGCGACATCAAACCAAGAATGCAACAGTGAAGCAGCATGACCCCCCATGTTTTCGCCAACTGTGCTTGACGTCCCAGTCTTTGAACTGGTAGTGAATTGAATATTTCAATTGGGATGTTTTTGGCTGGTTTTACTGTGTGTTTCGGCATGTGATTTTTTTCACGCTTGCATCAATTTATCAATTTTAAACTGATAAAAATCTATTTTATAGGTGTAAATACTCATAAAAACGATGAATTTTCTTGAATCTGCTGTGTGACATTAGCAATTATTTTGATTTAAATGATTTTATTGTTTTGTCAAGATGGGTTCATAAAAATCGTTTAATTTGGGGGTGACCATGAATAAGACATACCGACTGGTGTGGAACGAAGCAACAGGTACTTGGGCCGTTGCGCATGAAATGGCTAGGGGGCGCGGCAAGGGGGCGTCCAAAGGAGCACGACTCGGTTTGGTTCAGCTGGCAACGGCTGTGATCTTGGCGGGGAGTGCCTTCATGGCGGACGTAGCGGTAGCGCAGACGGTGTTCACTTTAGCTGCAGACGTCCTCTCGTTGTCCACAGGTTTGGCGACCGTCAATACAGCGATCACTACCTTGTCGACAACGACAGCGGCCAGCGTGGGAACGCTGTCAACAGGGGTAAGCACCTTGCTGGGCAATGTCGGCAGCCTGTCCACCGGGCTGGATGGTGCGACCACCAGCATCACCACCTTGTCTACTGCGACTGCAGGAAGCATTGGCACGCTCTCCACGGCCACAGCCGCCAGTGTGGGCAGCTTATCCACGGGCGTTGCCAGCAATACTGCAGGTATCACGACATTGAACACGGGGCTGGCGGCTGCGAACACCAGCATCACCACCTTGTCGACAACGACGGCGGCCAGTGTGGGAACGATGTCAACAGGGGTAAGCACCTTGCTGGGCAATGTCGGCAGTCTGTCCACCGGGCTGGATGGTGCGACCACCAGCATCAGCAACCTGTCAACGGCAACGACAGCCAGCGTCGGCAGCTTGTCTACTGGGGTTGCCAGCAACACCGCAGGCATCACGACATTGAACACAGGGCTGGCTGCTGCCAACACCAGCATCGGCACCTTGTCGACAACCACGGCGACCAGCGTGAGCAGCTTGTCTACTGGCATTGATGGTGCG
>JBJXEI010000153.1:0-3845 GCA_046154065.1 Polaromonas sp.
CCGAGGGCGGTGGTTTCCGTCACGGCGGGCCGGACCACGGGAATGCCCAGCAGGTCGGCCTGGAACTGCATGAGCAGGTCGTTCACGCAGGCCCCGCCATCCACCCGCAGCTGGGCCACGGGGGCGGCCCCGCTGGCCACGGCGTCGCGGCTCATGGCCTGCAGCAGCGCGGCGCTTTGGTAGGCAATGCTTTCCAGCGCGGCGCGGGCAATGTGGGCCACGGTGGTGCCACGGGTCAGCCCGGTGATGGTGCCGCGCGCGTCGGGCTGCCAGTAGGGTGCGCCCAGGCCGGTGAAGGCGGGCACCATCATCACGCCGCCCGAGTCGGGCACGCTTTCGGCCAGCGACTGCACTTCGGCGCTGCCCTTGATGGCGTTCAGCCCGTCACGCAGCCACTGCACCACGGCCCCGCCGACAAACACGCTGCCCTCGATGGCGAACTCCGTTTGTTGGGTGGCCTGCGCTGCGCTGGTGGTGAGCAGGCCGTTGTGAGAGCTTTGAAAGTGCTGGCCGGTGTGCATCAGCATGAAGCAGCCAGTGCCGTAGGTGTTTTTGGCCATGCCCGCCTTGAAGCAGGCCTGGCCGAACAGGGCGCTTTGCTGGTCCCCGGCCACGCCGCCGATGGGGATGGCATGGCCCAGCAGATCGGCGCGGACCTCGCCAAAGTGGGCGCTGGACGGGTGGACCTGCGGCATCAGCGAGTCGGGAATGCCCAGCAGCGCCAGCAACTCATCGTCCCACTGGTTGGTGCGCACATTGAACAGCATGGTGCGTGCGGCGTTGCTGACGTCGGTGGCATGCACCGCGCCGCCCGTGAGCTGCCACATCAGCCAGCTGTCGATGGTGCCAAACGCCAGCTCACCGCGCTCGGCCTGGGCGCGGGCGCCCGGCACGTTGTCCAGCAGCCACTTGAGCTTGGTGCCTGAAAAGTAGGCGTCAATCAGCAGTCCGGTTTTGGCCTGGATCAGCGCTTCATGGCCCGCGCTGCGCAGCTGGGCGCAGGTGCTTTCGGCCCGCCGGTCCTGCCAGACGATGGCGTGGTGAACCGGCTGGCCGGTGCGGCGGTGCCAGAGCACCGTGGTTTCACGCTGGTTGGTGATGCCCAGCGCGCGGATGTCGCTGGCTTTCAGGCCGGCCTTGTGCAGCGCCTCACGCGCGGTGGCCAGCTGGGTGCGCCAGATCTCCATCGGGTCGTGTTCCACCCAGCCGGGCCGGGGGTAAATCTGCGGCAGCTCCAGCTGCGCCTGCGCCACGATGTGGCCGCGTTCGTCAAACACAATGCTGCGCGAGCTGGAGGTGCCCTGGTCCAGGGCGAGGAGGTAGGTCATGGCAGGGCCACTTCGCAGCGGACGTTGGCGTCAGCCAACAAGGCTGGGAACGGTTCAGGCGGCGGTTCGTCGGTGAACAGGCGCTGGATTTGGGACAGCCGGGCCAGCTCGACCATGGCCGGGCGGTTGAACTTGCTGTGGTCGGCGGCCAGCCAGACCTCCCGCGCGTGGGCAATGATGGCCTGCGCCACCTTGACCTCGCGGTAGTCGAAGTCACGCAGCGAGCCGTCCGGCTCAATGCCCGAGATGCCGATGATCGCAATGTCAACCCGAAACTGGCGGATGAAGTCCACCGTGGCTTCACCCACGATGCCGCGGTCCCGGGCCCGCACCACACCACCGGCCACGATGACTTCGCAGTCGGGGTTGCTGCACAGAATCTCGGCCACGTTGAGGTTGTTGGTGATGACGCGCAGCCCCTTGTGCTGCAGCAGCGCCTTGGCAATCGCCTCGGTAGTGGTGCCGATGTTAAGGATCAGCGAGCAGTCGTGCGGCACACGCCGCGCTACGGCCTGGGCAATGCGCGCCTTGCCATCGGCGCTGAGGTTTTTGCGCTGCTGGTGGGCAATGTTTTCGATGGTGGAGCTGGGCACCCGCACACCGCCGTGAAAACGCGCCAGCAAACCGGCGTCGGCCAGCCGCTGCACATCGCGCCGCACGGTTTGCAGGGTCACGCCCAGCGCTTCAGACAGCTGTTCAACAGAGGCCGAGCCCTGTGCGCGCACACGGTCCAGCAGCTTGATTTGACGGGGATTGGAGTTCACGGGGGTAAATGTAGGGGGTGGGGGCTGCTTGGGTTCGCCGTCACTCTATATCGAAACAAAAAGAAAAAAATAAGGGAAAACCATGCCTTAAAACGATCAAAAAAGAACAAAAATCGCATCAATTAGAACTTTCCTTAACCGTTTTGCCGGAGATCCTTGTTGGTGACCATTTCAATGTTTCAAGCTGTGAATGGGCGTGTCGGGGGCTGTGATGCAACTGGCACTTGAACAGATCAGCAAAAAGGTGGGTGCCGAGGACTGGCTTTATGCCATGAACCTGGCCCCGCGCCCTGGCGAGGTGACGGTGTTGCTGGGGGCTACGCAGGCCGGTAAAACCAGCCTGATGCGCATCATGGCGGGGCTGGATGTGCCCAGCAAGGGGCGTGTGCTGGTGGACGGCCAGGACGTGACCGGCATGTCGGTGCGTGAACGCAATGTGGCCATGGTCTACCAGCAGTTCATCAACTACCCGTCGCTTTCGGTGGCGGACAACATTGCTTCGCCGCTCAAGCTGCGCGGTGAAAAGAACATCGCGCAAACGGTGCGCGCCCTGGCCGAGCGGCTGCACATCGAGATGTATTTGGACCGTCTGCCGGCCGAACTGTCGGGCGGACAGCAGCAGCGCGTGGCGCTGGCGCGTGCGCTGGCCAAAGGCGCACCGCTGATGCTGCTGGACGAGCCCCTGGTGAACCTGGACTACAAATTGCGAGAGGAACTGCGGGAGGAGCTGACCCAGCTGTTCGCCGCTGGCGACTCGACCGTGATTTACGCCACGACCGAGCCCGGTGAAGCGCTGCTGCTGGGCGGCTACACCGCCGTGATGGACGGTGGTGAGCTGCTGCAGTACGGGCCGACGGCCGAGGTGTTCCATGCGCCGCGCTCGCTGCGGGTGGCGCGGGCCTTCAGTGACCCGCCGATGAACCTGATCGCGGCCGCGCCGACCGCGAACGGGGTGCAGCTGACGGGTGGCCCGGCGCTGAACATGGTGTTGCCCGCAACGTCAGCGCACCAGTCTGCATTGACGGTGGGGGTACGTGGCAGTGCACTGCGGGTGGTGCCACGCCCTGGGGACGTGTCGTTGGCGGGGCAGGTTGAGCTGGCGGAGATTTCGGGCTCGGACACCTTTGTGCATGTGGCCACCGCCGTGGGTGAGCTGGTTGCCCAACTGACAGGCGTGCATTACTTTGAACTGGGTGCGCCGTTGACGCTGCACCTGAACCCGGCGCAGGCCTATGTGTTTGATGCGTCCGGGGCCTTGCTGTGCGCACCGGCGCGTGTGGCGATGAATGGGAGGGCGACAAATGGCGCGCATTGACCTGGATCTGGCGCACGCCTACCGGCCGAACCCCCAAAGCGACAGTGACTACGCCTTGTTGCCTTTGAAAATGAGTTTTCGGGATGGCGGGGCCTATGCCTTGCTGGGCCCCTCCGGTTGCGGAAAAACCACCATGCTCAACATCATGTCGGGCCTGGTGGCTCCGTCGCATGGGTCGGTGAAGTTTGATGGTGTGGACATGACCACCGCCTCACCGCAGCAGCGCAACATCGCCCAGGTGTTCCAGTTCCCGGTGATCTACGACACCATGACCGTGGCTGAAAATCTGGCGTTTCCGCTGCGCAACCGCAAGGTGCCGCAGGCCCAGATCACCAAGCGGGTGGGCGAGATTGCGGAAATGCTGGACATGAGCGGCCAGCTCAACCAGCGGGCCTCGGGCCTGGCGGCGGATGCCAAGCAGAAGATTTCGCTCGGGCG
>JBJXEI010000154.1:0-5700 GCA_046154065.1 Polaromonas sp.
TTGCCCGCACCCGCTGGGGCCACGGCGACCTGCGTGCCCGTGATCTTGGAGCCGTCCATCGACGCCCAAGTGGCGGGTGGGCCGTAGTAGGTGCCGATCTGCTTGCCGCTGCGGTCGTTCAGCACCGCGTTCGGGCCGACGAACACCCACTCAGTCATGCCGGGGGCATTGGCCTTGTCGCGGCATTCGTAGGTGATCTCGCCCACACCAACGGATTCCAGCGCAACCTTGTTATCGGCCGGCACCATCACGGGCGCGGGCAGGCCGTCCTGGGTGAACGCCGGGGCCATGGGCATCATGGAACCGCAGGCGCTGAGCAGGGCGGCTGCAGCCACGGCGGACAGAATGGAAATGTGCTTGATAGACATGAGAGAACTCCAGTGAAGAAGAAGGTTGAACACGTTAGGGAAGAAAACACGAGGCAACATTTTTGTGCTGCTGTCAGTACTACACACCAGCCGGGCAATTGGATGCAGTGCAGTGAAAAATATTTCTGCGTCATCCTGCGGGCCTGTAGTCCAGCGCCCCTACTTCCCCACAATTCACCCAAATTTACGAGGCAGACGTGTGGCGATAGGCGCAGGGCACCACACTGCAGGCTCCATCCCGAAAGGACCTTCATGACTTCACGCCTCTCCCCACGCCACACCCTGCTGGCCCGACTCGCACTGGCCGCAGGCGCACTGGCGGCCTTCAGCGCGCAGCCCGTCCTGGCCCAGAACGTGTCCATCAGCGTCAATCAGCCCGGCGTTTACGGCCGCGTGGACATTGGCCAGCCGCCGCCCCAAGTGGCCTGGGTGCGCCCCGCCCCGGTGATCGTGCAGCAGCAGCCTGGCGGCTACCAGCGCCAGCCCATCTACCTGTACGTGCCGCCCGCCCACTACAACAACTGGAACCGCTATTGCGGCCGCTACAACGCCTGCGCCCAGCCGGTGGTGTTTGTGCAGGACCGCTGGGTGCGGGAACGCCACGCGCAATACCGCGCAGGCCCCCCAGGCCACCGGGACGGCCACCCAGGCCGAGCCCTGGGCCGGGGTGACCGCGATGGCGACGGCGTGCGCAACCGCCATGACCGCGACCGCGACCGTGACGGCGACGGCGTGCGCAACTCCCGCGACAACCGGCCCAACAACCCAAACCAGCGCTGACCAGGATTTGCTATTTAATCAATAGCAGAACAGGCAATCAAAGCCTAGGCTAGCGATCTAAACGACTCTTAACAGCTCTTAAACGGCTCTTAAACGCCCTCAGAAGGGCAGTTTTTGGCCGCAGTAGTCCACCAGGCAGCCCGTATCGGCGGTTTGCAGCCCATCCAGCACCTGCAGCAAGTCAGCCGCCGCCTCATCAGCGGGCCGCACGTTCAGGCCGGTTTTGGCAAAAGGCTGGCTCAGCGCGGTGGCCACCGTGCCGGGGTGCAGCGCCACACAAATGCTCTGCTTGTTGCGTCGCGTCAGCTCGATCGACGCGGTTTTGACCAGTTGGTTCAGCGCCGCCTTCGACGCCCGGTAGCCATACCAGCCGCCGAGCGCGTTGTCGCCGATGCTGCCCACCTTGGCCGAGACAAAGCCCGCCACACACCGGCCCTGCTTGGGCATCAACGGCAAAAAATGTTTCATCACCAGCGCCGGGCCCAGCGTGTTGATGGCAAACACCTGCTGCAGATAGGCCGCGTCCAGGTTGGTGAAGCTGCGCTCGGGCTGCCCCGCGTCGCCATGCAGAAAACCGGTGGCAACGATCAGCAGCCGCAGCGACTGGCCAGACGCCGCACAGCGCTGCATCACCCACTGCGCAGCCGCCTGCAGACTGGCCTCGTCCCGGTAGTCCAGCGCAGGCACGGTGTGGCGACCCAGACCGATCACCTCGGCGCCATCACCACGGGCCTGCAGCCCTGCCACCAGGGCGGCGCCAATGCCCCCACCCGCGCCAATGACCACGGCCAAACCCGGATCGGGCAACGGTGGGCGGGTGTCTGGCATCAGGCCTCGTCCATGAAGCGCACCTTGACGCTCTTGCCCTTCACCCCACCGTTGCTGAGCTTTTGCTGCGCCAAGCTGGCCATGTCCCGGTCCACCGCCACGTAGGTTGAAAACTCGTTGACGTTGATCTTGCCGACCTGCTCACGGGTGAACGGCGGAACGTTGCCGTCGGGGCCGGTCAGCGCGCCCAGCACGTCCCCCGCGCGGATTTTTTCCTTGCGGCCGCCGACGATTTGCAGGGTGATCATGGGCGGCAGCAGCGGGTCGTTGCTGGCAGGGGTCAGGTCGCCCAGCTTGTGCCATTCGGACTCGGCCTTCTGCAGCACCTCGATCTTGCCGACGTAGCCCATCTCGTCCATGCTGGCCAGGCTGATGGCCCAGCCTTCTTCGTCAGCCCGGCCGGTGCGGCCAATGCGGTGGATGTGGACTTCGGCGTCCGGCGTCACGTCCACGTTGATGACCATGGCCAGCTGGGCGATGTCCAGCCCGCGCGCGGCCACGTCAGTGGCAACCAGCACCGAGCAGCTGCGGTTGGAAAACTGCACCAGCACCTGGTCACGCTCACGCTGCTCCAGCTCGCCGAACAAAGCCAGCGCACTGAAGCCCTGGTCTTTCAAGTACGCGACCAAGGCGCGGCACTGCGACTTGGTGTTGCAAAACGCCAGCGTGCTAGCCGGGCGAAAGTGCCGCAGCACCTGCGCCACCGCGCCCAGGCGGGCTTCGTCGTGGTCACTGTCCGGCACCTGGTACCAGCGCTGGGTGATCTTGGTTTTTTCATGCTGCGCCTGCACCGTGATGGTCTGCGGCGTTTTCATGAACTGCTGGCTGATCTTGGCAATGCCTTCGGGGTAGGTGGCCGAAAACAGCAGGGTCTGGCGCTCTTTCGGGCACTGCTTGGCCACCACACTGATGTCGTCAAAAAAGCCCATGTCCAGCATGCGGTCAGCCTCGTCCAGCACCAACGTGTTCATGGCCTCCAGGTTCAGATGGCCCCGCGCCAGGTGGTCCATGATGCGGCCCGGCGTGCCCACCACAATGTGCGCGCCGTTTTCCAAGCTGGCCGTCTGGTTGCGCAGCGGCACACCGCCGCACAGCACCACCACCTTGACGTTTTCCTCGGCCCGCGCCAGGCGGCGGATCTCGGTGGCGACCTGGTCCGCCAGCTCCCTTGTGGGGCACAGCACCATGGCCTGCACCGCAAAACGCCGCGCATTCAGGTTGGCCAGCAGCGCAATGCCGAAAGCGGCGGTTTTGCCGCTGCCAGTTTTGGCCTGCGCGATCAGGTCCTTGCCCAGCAGGGCGACGGGCAGGCTGGCCGCCTGAATGGGGGTCATGCCGGTGTAGCCCAGCTGGGTCAGGTTCGCCAGCACATGGGCCGGCAGGGAGAGGGACGCGAAGTCGGTGGGGGAAGAAGAAGTCATGCCTGATTATCGATGGCGGCCTGTGCGGCCCTGATGATGCCTAGCAATACCGGTGCGCTTGCCCCGGCATTGGGCAGTTGTGGGCGCGCCCACCCATCGAGATACGTCATGTCAAAAAGCTCTGGATTCGTTTTCAAAATCAGGACTGCCATTGGTAGATGGGCCGCAGGGCAAGTCATCAAAAGATGCTGGCGTGCCGGGGCATCCAACAACTGCGAATCTTGCAGGCATTGACTTGCAGCCTCTGCATCCCATCGCCAGAGGCAGGTAGCGGCGGCAAAACCCAAGCGCTCGTGCGCCAGGAAGCCGTGCAGCAAATGCGCAATACCCGCGCCGAAGCGCTCAAAAAATTCCTCTTCCTGCCCAAGGGCAAAAATGGCCGGGCTTTGTTCAAGCGCAGCAACCAACGTGGATGGAAGTTCCTTCAACAGCAAAGGTGTCAATTTTTTAAACAGCAGCGGCCGAATCTCTGGGGGCAGGCTGACGGGCAAGCGGGCTAAATACCAAAGATCGTCTTCGTTGAGCGCCTCCAACGCGGCCAAGTTTTTCATGGTGCCAAGCAGCCAGCGCCGAATACGCGAGACGGTCGCAAGCCAACTGCTGTTATCAGGAAAACTCCGTTCAAAAGCCAACCAGGATGGCCACAGCAGCAGGGCAATCTGAGGCGCATCGCGCGCACCCAGAGCCTCCAAACGCGCAATGAGTGCGTCTTGCGCCCAGCGGCATTCGTTGACGCTTTTCCACCAGCTCAAATCTGGCGACCAGCGCCCACCAGCAGCCCTTGCCAACAAGCCCACATGCAAAGCGCGCGGCGCGTCAGCGACAGGAGCATCAACGTCTTTTAGCCACTCATCAATGACCACCAAGAACTGCAGCCACGCGGGCGAGGCAGGTTCGGACTTTTCATCCACCCACAGCTCATTGACCCAAGGGGGCGTTTCAGGCAAAGCTTGGCACCAGCCGGGGAACAACCAACTTTCATCGGGCGCACTGGCTTCATCGGTAGTGGGCAGCAGGCTCCAAGCCCAGCAGGCTGTGAGCCACTGCAAACTGTCGTCATCGGTTTGCGTCGGGCGTGAGTAAGGCGCGGGTATCGTCCAAGTCGCAGAAGCCATGTCCAACTGCGCAATGACGCACCGCGCCAGCGGCAAAACGTCAGCGGCTTCGATAGCGTTGCCACCAGCAATGCGCCGCCCCAACGCCACGAACAACGCCTCACGCGCACCGATCATGGCTGCGCTGGCATCACCCTCTGCAGAGCCAGCACACGCCCGCTGCGACGTGCCAACCAACTGCTCAAGCGACATGGCGTCAAGCACAGCATCCACCAACGGGCGGCGCTGTTCGTCAAAACAAGCCCAGCCCCAATCCTCAGCCACTTTCGTTGCCATCTGTTGCAAAAGCTGGTCGCGCACCAACAACGTGGCCAGGGTTCGGTGCTGGAAGTCATAGTTCCCATCGGCATCAGCATCAACCTGAATCAAACCGCTGGCCAGCAACGCATCAGCATGGCCCAGCTCTGCGGCTATCCGCAGCTTTGCCAGCTCTTTTTTGACTGTTGCTAAATTTTTCCCACTGGCGCTTTGTTCAATCGCAGCAGGCGACACAGCCACCAGCGCATCGGGCGACAAGGACAACCACGCGCTCATCGGCAAACTGCTGCGCCATTGAACCTCGCGGGTGTCCCAGCGCGCTTGCACCAGCGTCTGCATTTGCTCGTGGCGGTAGGCTGGCCCCGCTTTAAACAGCGCCTTGGCCAGCTTCACGCCGCAGTCCCTGTCGGTGACCTTGGGTGGCTTTCTGGAGTTCATCAGTTGGCACAACTGCAGCAGATTGGATGGCGTTGAAAACCAGACCGACTGCGGGTCAAAGTCGGCCAGCCACTTTTGGGCCTCGTTGGCCGTGAAAAGGCTCTCAGGGTGATGTCGATCAAGGCGATGACCCACCCAATCGAGCAGCTTTTCACGCCAGTCCGGCGAAAGCATCCACGTCCAGCGCTTGAAGTCGTTGAGCGCACCGGGATGGGTCACTTCAAACTTTCGCCGCTCACGCCCTCGAAGCGCCAGCCGATCCCAATCATAGAAAGAGTCTGCTGCCGATGACCTCATCTGCACAGGGAACAGGAAAGGCGCTATCACCAAAAAACCTGCTGAATCAGGCCTGTCCGCCATCGCATAAAAATCGGCCTCGCCACTACTGGCACTGACAGACACGATCAGCGGCTTGCCACCGCGAAGCGGCTCTGCAGCATCAGCCAACGTCGGCACCACCAGCACATCGAAGCGCCCAGCAGCCAACAGCTT
>JBJXEI010000155.1:0-11495 GCA_046154065.1 Polaromonas sp.
ACAATCGCCCGCATGGATTGGCAAGCTGCTCGTATCTCCCTCGCCCTGGCCGTCAGCACGGCGCTGCTGCTGTTGCCCTTCAGTGTGTGGCTGGCGCGCTGGCTGGCCACCACCGCGTGGCGCGGCCGCCCGGTGCTGGAAGCGCTGCTGATGCTGCCGCTGCTGCTGCCGCCCACCGTCATTGGTTTTTATTTGTTGACCACGCTCGGCCAGGGCTCACCGCTCGGGGCATGGCTGGTGCGCAGCCTGGGGCTGCGGCTGGTGTTCAGTTTTGAAGGGTTGCTGCTGGCCAGTGTGCTGGTCAATTTGCCCTTCATGGTGCAGCCGGTGCAGCGCGCCTTTGCCGCCATTCCCAACAGCCTGCGGGAAGCCGCCTGGGTCTGTGGCCTCAGCCCGTGGCGCGCATTCTGGAAGATCGAGTTGCCGCTGGCCTGGCCCGGCCTGCTGGCGGGTGTGGCGCTGACCATGGCGCACACGCTGGGTGAGTTTGGCGTGGTGCTGATGGTCGGCGGCTCGATTGCCGGTGAAACCAAAACCCTGTCGATCGCCATTTACGACCGGGTGCAGGCCTTTGACATGGCCAGCGCCCACATCATGGCGCTGGCCCTGGTGGGCGCGTCACTGGCCGCGCTGGCGCTGGTGCTGGGCGCGGACAAGGCCAAACCGCTGCAGGAGCGTTGAGGCCATGCTCCAGGTCCAGCTCCACAACACCAGCCCCATGCATTTGTCGGCCGCGTTTGACTGCGCCAACGGCGAATTGCTGGCGCTGGTCGGGCCGTCCGGCAGTGGCAAAACCAGCGTGTTGCGCGCCATTGCCGGGCTGCTTAAAACGCCCAGCTTGCGGGGCCGCGTCCAGGTGGGCGACGCGCCGCCAGACCTGTGGATGGACTCGGACCAGCGCATCAACCGCCCGCCGCAGCAGCGCCGGGTCGGGCTGGTGTTTCAGCACTACGCGTTGTTTCCGCATTTGACTGCTCTTGAAAACATAGCACTGGCGGCAAGTAAAACCTGGGCCGGTGGGCAGTTTGACGCATTATTTGAGCGCATGGGCCTGTCCGGGCTGCAACACCGCCGCCCGGCGCAGCTGTCAGGCGGCCAGCAGCAGCGTGTGGCGCTGGCCCGCGCGCTGGCCCGCGAGCCGCAGGTGCTGCTGCTCGACGAGCCGTTTTCCGCCGTGGACGCGCCCACCCGCCAGACCCTGTACCGCGAGCTGGCCAGCCTGCGGCGCAGCGTGGCGATTCCGATGGTGCTGGTCACGCATGACCTGAACGAGGCCCGCCGCCTGGCCGACCGGGTGGTGATTCTGGACGCTGGCCAGGCGCTGCAGGTCGGCCCGCCCGACAAAGTGTTTGCGAGCCCGCGCAACGCCCGGGTGGCCGAGCTGGTGGGCATTCAAAACCACTTCCAGGGCCAGTTTTTCAGCCACACCACCGCTGACCCGGACGGGTTTGGGCGCTTGGTGTGGCGGGGGCGGAGCGGCTCCCCCGGCTTCACACTGAGCGTGACGGACAAGGGCCGGATCGACAACGCGGCCGAGGTGTCGTGGGTGGTGGCCGGGGAGCTGCTGGACATTTCGGCCGACGCGCCCACGCTGCTTGATGCCACCAACACCCTGACCTGCACGCTGCAGGAGGTGCTGGCGCTGGGGGAAATCAGCCTTTGCACACTGGTGCCGCACGCCCTGCCTGATCAGTGCCTGACGCTGAACTTGTCCAGTGCCATGCTGCGGCAACTGGGGCTGGGCCCGGGCAAACCGCTGCGGCTGCACATTCCGACCGAAGCGGTGCACATCATGCCGCTGCGCTCATGAAAAAAGTCCGCACGCGGCGGACTTTTTGACAGGAAAGCGGGGGCCAATCAGGCCATGAACACCGCAATGAACGCCAGCAGGAACATCAGCACACCACCCACGATGGGCAGCACGATGGGCGCGGCATACGCGATGGACTCGACCACGTCGACTTCTTGTTCGGCGGCGGGGCTGGCGGGCGGCAATGGAGCTGACATGGGCAATCCTGAATAGTGGGTTGCCCGCATTTTAACCATCGGCCCGTTTTCAACGGGCCACTTTCCGCGCCACTTTGGCCACAATGCAGCCATGCAACAACTTTTATCCGTTCAGGTGGGCCGCGCCCACCGCATCAAAATTGGCGACCGCAGCGTGCTGACGGCCGGGGCCAAGCAGCCGCTGACCGGCCCGGTGCCGGTGCTGCCGCTGGGGCTGATGGGCGATGAGCAGGCCGACCTGTCGGTGCATGGCGGGCTGGAAAAAGCCGTGTACGCCTACCCGGCCGAGCACTACGCCTACTGGCAGGACCAGCGGCAGCAGGCCGGTCTGGGGCTGATTGACGACAGCCTGCCGCACGGCACGCTGGGTGAAAACCTCACCCTCAGCGGCCTGCTGGAAACCCAGGTCTGGGCCGGCGACGTGCTGCAGTTTCCCAACTGCGCGCTGCGCGTCAGCCTGCCGCGTGAGCCGTGTTTCAAATTCAACGCTGTGATGGGGTTTGCGCAGGCGGCCAAACGCATGGCGCACACCGGGTTTTGCGGCTTTTACCTGCGGGTGGACACACCCGGCACGCTTCAAGCGGGCGAGACGTTTGAGCTGGTGCCCGGCAAGCGCGGGGCGAGCATCCCGCAGCTGTTTGCCGCGAAGATGAGTAAACACCTGCGCTGAACCGGAAAAGGCCGCTCAGCCCAGGTGCTGCTCGGCCGCCTCAAACCCGGCCGCCTGCAGCGCGGCCAGCACCTGCGCGATGTGCTCGCGGCCCCGGGTTTGAATCACCAGCTCCAGCGACACATTCTGCGCGGCCAGCATGGTGAAGGCGCGCTGGTGGTGCACCTCGTCGATGTTGGCTCCGGCGTCGGCCACGGTGGCGGTGATTTTGGCCAGTGAGCCTGGCACGTCACGCACGCTGACGGTGATGCGCGCCAGCCGCCCGGCGCGCACCATGCCGCGCTCGATGATGGCGGCCAGCAGCAGCGGGTCGATGTTGCCGCCGCACAGCACCAGGCCAACTTTTTTGCCTTTGAAGCGCTCAGGGTACTTCAGCAGCGCCGCCAGCCCGGCCGCGCCCGCGCCTTCAACCAGGGTTTTTTCAATCTCCAGCAGCATGACGATGGCTTGCTCAATGTCGCCCTCATCGACCAGCAGCATGTCGTCGGCCAGCTTAGCAATGATGGCGCGGGTCAGGGTGCCCGGCGTGCCCACGGCAATGCCCTCGGCAATGCTGCTGCTGCCTTGCGGGTGCTGCGTGCCCTTGATGGCGTTGAACATCGCCGGGAAACGCACGGTTTGCACACCCACAATTTCAATGCCCGGCTTGATGGCGCGGGCCGCCGTGGCCATGCCGGCCATCAGCCCGCCGCCGCCCACGGCAATCACCAGCGTGTCCAGGTCGGGCACCGCCCGCAGCATTTCCAGCGCAATGGTGCCCTGCCCCGCGACGATGGCCGCGTCGTCATACGGGTGCACAAACACCAGGCCCTGCGCGGCGGCCAGCGTCAAGGCATGGGCACGGGACTCGTCCAGCGTGTCGCCGTGCAGCACCACCTCGGCGCCAAAGCCGCGGGTGCGTTCGATCTTCACGCCCGGCGTGAAACGCGGCATGACGATGACCGCCCGAATCCCCAGCCGCTGCGCGTGGTACGCCACCCCCTGCGCGTGGTTGCCCGCGCTCATGGCGATCACGCCACGGCGCTTTTCCTCGTCCGTCAGCTGCGCCAGCTTGTTGCAGGCCCCGCGCTCCTTGAAGGACGCGGTGTACTGCAGGTTCTCGAACTTCAAAAACAGCTCGGCCCCGGTGATGTTGGACAGCGTGCGCGACGCCACGCAGGGCGTGTCCAGCAAATGCCCGCGCAGGCGCTCGGCGGCTTGTTCGATGTCGTGAAGGCTCAGCATGAAGCTCCTTGTTGCGTCTGAAGAATGACCGATTGTCAGTATGCGGCGCATTGCGTGAAGCATTTCACACCCACCCCCATAAAAGGCGATGTCAGTAGCGTCTTCCATGATGCTTCAAGCTGCGTTATGGTGATGATGTCGGCAAACCACCGGAAAAAGCCTGCAGCCGGTGCAATGCCTAACCAAAGGTTTTCCATGAGCAAACGCACTGCGCCTGATTCGCCGTCTTTTGTGCTGTCACCGGGCCTGAAACAAGCCCCGGTGCTGGACCTGATGTGTTCCCACTTCGTGCTGTGCCTGGCCGCGCGCCAGGGGGCCAAGTTCAATGTGCGGCGCGACCTGAACAGCCTGCTGTCCCTGTCGGGCCGCCACCTGGTCTGGCCGCTGCCCTGCCTGCTGCGGCTGCGGGAGTTTTTGGCCCGGCGCTGCGCGGGCAATGACGCCTGGCGCGGCCACGAGGCGTTGACGGACGCCGAGTTCATGACCCGCCACGGCACGTGGCGCGGCCCGTACGAAGAAGGCACGCTGTTTTTCTACCTCGACGAGTACGCCAAGGACCAGCCCCGCGATTTGTTGTCGGCCCTGAGCGCCACCGGCGACTGGCTGGCCCACGCGCTGAAAAAACAGTCCACGCTGGTCGAGAAAAACATCGACGCGCTGGCCAACCTGCTGCTGCTGAACCGGGCTGAGCGTGCCCTGCTGCTGTACGGCACGCTGGCGCGTTACCAGCGGGATTTGCGCTCGCTGCTGGTGGAGTTCAAGGTCAGCAACGCGCCCGAAGCCTACGCCGCGATTGCCGAGATCGCGGGGGTCAAGTCGCAGGAAGTGGCCGAAGCCCTGCGCGCCGGTTCCCGCCTGGAGCGCATCGGCATGGTCGAGAATTTGATCTCCGAGCACAACATCACTGACCTGGCCGACCTGATGAAGGTCAGTGAAAAACTGCCGCCGGTGCTGATGCGCGAGTACCGCGACACCAGCGAGCTGATGGCCGTGTTCACCCGCCCGGCCGCCCGCAGTGCGCTGGGCCTGGCGGACTTTGCTTTTGTCAAAGAAGACGCCGACGTGCTGGTGGCCCTGCTGCGCAACGCCGTGGCGCAAAAAGAGCAGGGCGTGAACGTGCTGATGTACGGCCCGCCCGGCACCGGCAAAACCGAGCTGGCCCGCGTGCTGGCACAGGCCGCCGGGCTGGACCTGTACGAGGTCGAGTCCAGTGACCGCGACGGCAATTCCCTGAGCGGGCGCGACCGCTACCGCTCGTTGCAGATCGCGCAGGTGTTTTTAAAGGGCAGTACCCAGTCCGCGCTGTTGTTTGACGAGGTCGAAGACGTGTTCCCGCCGATCTCCAGCGAGGCGGCGCAGCTGATGGCGCGCTCCGAGCAGCTCACCGCCCCGGCCACGGCGTCTGTCAGTGGCAAGGCCTGGGTCAACCAGATTCTGGAGTCCAACACCGTGCCCACGCTGTGGGTGACCAACCGCATCGAGCAGATCGACCCGGCGTTTCGCCGCCGCTTTGCCTACCACCTGGAGCTGCGCTCACCCCCGCCCGGCGCGCGCGAGGGTGTGGTGCGCAAAACACTGGAAGGCGTGCAGGTCAGTGAGGCGTATGTCGCCAAACTCACCGCCCGCAAGGGGCTGACGCCCGCGCAGATCCGCACCGCCGTGCGTTTTGCCCGGCTGGCGCTGGTGGACGACCCGGCCAGCGAGGCGGCCGCGCCGCGTCTGGAGCAGCTGATCGAGCGGCAACTGCAAAACGCCGACGTGGCGCTGGGCAACCGGGCGGAAAGCACCGGGCGGCGCAGCGTGACCACCTACGACCTGGCCATGCTCAATGTGGAAACCCGCTACGAGCTGCCCCGCATCATTGAAGCGGTGAAAAGCCGCGGCCACGGCACGCTGTGTTTTTACGGCGCGCCCGGCACCGGCAAAACCGCGCTGGCCGAGCACATGGCCCAGGCGCTGCAGCGCCCGCTCATCATCAAGCAAGCCAGTGACCTGATGAGCAAGTACGTGGGCGAGACCGAGCAGAACATGGCCGCCATGTTCCGGGAGGCCGAGGCTGAAAAAGCCGTGCTGCTGCTGGACGAGGCCGACAGTTTTCTGCAAGACCGGCGCGGCGCACAGCGCACCTACGAGGTCACGGAAGTCAATGAAATGCTGCAGGGCATGGAGCGCTACCGGGGCATTTTCATCTGCACCACCAACTTGCTCGACAGCCTGGACCAGGCCGCCCTGCGGCGCTTCACCTTCAAGATCAAATTCAGCCCGCTGACCGCCCCCCAGCGTGAGCAGATGTTTGTGGCCGAGGCACTGGCCGGTGACGCGGCCGGGCTGACGGACGCCCTGCGGGCCCGCCTGGCCAAACTCACCCAGCTGTGCCCGGGGGACTTTGCGGCCGTCAAACGCCAGATCGACATCCTGGCCACCGAGCTTCCCGCCGACGAGTTTCTGGCCCAGCTGGAGGCCGAGCACCGCATCAAACCCGAGGTGCGGGAGGCACGCGGCATGGGGTTTGTGCAGTAAAAAATGGCCGAAAACCCCTGAAATTTAACCTGTAGGTTAATTTTCAGGAGTTTGAGCCTTTGAAATCAGCTGTTTTAAGGTCAAACCCCACGCTAGCCTGCGGTTTGATTGCCTGTTGTGCTATTGATTTAATAGCATTTACCGGGGCGTTGCTCAGTTCACGCGGATCAGCTTCTTGTTCACAAACTCCTGAATGCCCGCACCCGACAGCTCCCGGCCGTAGCCCGAGTTTTTCACGCCGCCAAACGGCAGCTCGGGCGACGACACCGCGCCCGAGTTGATGAACACCATGCCGGTGTCGATCTGGCGGGCCACACGTTTGCCGCGTTCAATGTCCTGCGTGAACACCGTGCCGCCCAGGCCAAACGGCGAGTCATTGGCCAGCCGGATGGCGGCCGCCTCGTCCGCCACCGGGAAGAACAGCGCCACCGGGCCAAAAAACTCCTCGTGGTAGGCCGGGTTGTTGGCGTCAATGTCGCTCAGGATGGTGGGCTGCATGAAGGCCCCGGCCTGCCCGTCAATGCGCTGGCCGCCCAGGACCACCGTGGCGCCGTGGGCCACGGCTTCGTCCACCTGGCCCAGCAGTTTTTTCAAGGCATCGGCCGACGACAGCGGGCCCAGCGTGGTTTTGGGGTCCATCGGGTTGCCGGGCTCAAACGCCTGCAGCGCGGTTTTGAATTGCGCCAGGAAACGCTCAGCCATCGGGGCCACCACGATGAAGCGTTTGGACGCCGTGCAGGCCTGGCCGGTGTTGCCCATGCGGCCACTCACCGCGTGCTGAATGGCCTTGTCCAGGTCCGCGTCTTCCAGCACGATGAAGGCGTCGCTGCCGCCCAGCTCCATGGTGGACTTTTTCAGCTGCTTGCCCGCCTGCGCCGCCACCACCGCTCCGGCGGCCTCGCTGCCGGTCAACGCCACGGCGCGGATGCGCGGGTCTTCGATCACTTTGGCCACCTGGTCCTTGGAGATGAACAGGTTGGTGTAGGCCCCGGCGGGTGCGCCCGCATCCCGCATCAGCTGCTCGAAGGCCAGCGCGCACTGCGGCACGTTGGACGCGTGTTTGACCATCACCACGTTGCCGGCCATCAGGTTGGGCGCGGCAAACCGGGCGATCTGGTAGTAGGGGTAGTTCCAGGGCTCCACGCCGAACAGCACGCCGATCGGGCTGCTTTCCACCGTGGCCTGGCCCTTGGGCGTGCTCAGTTGCTCGGGGGCCAAAAACGCCTCGGCATGGTCGGCGTAGTAGTCCAGAATCGCCGCGCTCAGCTTGACCTCGCCCACGCTTTGCGCAATCAGCTTGCCCATCTCCAGCGTGATGAGTTCAGCCAGCGACTGCTGCCGCTCCCGCATCAGCGCGGCGGCTTTTTTCAAAATGGCGGTGCGCTCGGCAAAAGAGCGGTGCCGCCAGTCAGTGCTGAAGCATTGGTCGGCGGCTTGGAGTTGCTCTTGCAGCTGCGCGTCGCTGATCTCGTCAAACGACTGGACGACGTTGCCGTCATAGGGGTTGGTGCTTTGGTAGGCCATGCGGGGATCTTTCTAAAAAGGGGGGGTTACTTCGACTGCAGCTGGTGCAGTTGGTGCAGCACGGCCTGGGCAGCGGGTGCGGACGACGCCGGGTTCTGCCCGGTGATGAGCTGGCCGTCTGTCACCACGTACGGCTGCCAGTCCGCGCCCTTGCTGTAGACGCCGCCGTTGGTGGTCAGCATGTCTTCCACCAGAAACGGCACCACATCGGTCAGCTGCACGGCGGCCTCTTCGGTGTTGGTAAAACCAGTGACTTTTTTGCCCTGAACCAGCGGGGCACCGCCCTCGGACTTGGTGTGGCGAAACACGCCAGGCGCGTGGCACACCGCCGAGACCGTTTTGCCCGCCGCAGCCATGGTTTCAATCAGGGCGATGGCGTCCTTGTCTTCTGCCAGGTCCCACAGCGGGCCGTGGCCACCGGGGAAAAACAGCGCGTCAAACCCGTCGCCCGACACGTCGGCCAGCTTGCGGGTGTGCGCAAGCACCGCTTGGGCATCGGTGTCTTGTTTGAAGCGCTCGGTGGCCTCGGTCTGGGCGTCAGGCTCATCACTTTTTGGGTCCAGCGGCGGCTGGCCGCCCTTGGGCGATGCCAGCGTGATGTCGGCCCCAGCGCCCTTGAAGACGTAGTAAGGCGCGGCAAACTCTTCCAGCCAGAAGCCGGTTTTTTTGCCGGTGTCGCCGAGTTGGTCGTGCGAGGTTAAAACCATCAGGATGTTCATGGGGTTCCTTCAACGGGCCTGGTGTTGGCCCTGGAGTGAGTCGTGCGGGCGGGCGCTCCATGGCGCGGCCCGAGGGTGAAGGTCTCAGCCTAAAGGGGTGCCCGGCGGGTGCCAACAAGCGAGGTGCTTGTCTGGCTGTCAGAAAAGCGGCCGACCACGCGCGCAGCAACCTGCGCCAAACGGCGAGGCGCGGTATGCGGGAAGGGTGCGAACGCGGGCGATGAACGCCGTTAGCCAAGCCGCCATGCAGGGCAGCCTGCGCGGACTCACAGCGTGAAGTCGTACTCCACCGTCATCGGCGCGTGGTCGCTGAACTTCACATCCTTGTAGATGTGCTCGGTGCGGGCCAGGGCGGCGAAGGCGGGGGTGGCCAAATGGTAGTCCAGCCGCCAGCCGACGTTTTTGGCGTAGGCCTGGCCGCGGTTGCTCCACCAGGTGTAGGCCGTGTCGGTGGTGGTGGGCTGCAAGGCGCGGTACACGTCGACGAGCCCGCCGCCGGGGGCCGTGGCGGTGAGCTGGTCGGCGGCGGCGTTGGCCTCGGCCGCGTCCTGGGCCACGTCGCTGCGCAGCAGCTCGGTCATCCAGGCGCGCTCTTCAGGCAGAAAGCCGCTGTTCTTGCGGTTGCCCTTGAAGTTTTTCAGGTCGATCTCCTGGTGCGCCACGTTCACGTCACCGCACAGCACAAAGTCGCGCTCCTTTTTCAGCGCCGCTAGGTAGGGGTAGAACTCGGCCAGAAAGCGGAACTTGGCGGCCTGGCGTTCTTCGCCGGACGAGCCGCTGGGGAAGTAGGTGCTGATGATGGACAGCTTGGGGCAATGGGAGCGGCCGGGGCGGTCAAAGCGCAGCTCCACGTAGCGGCCTTCGGCTTCAAACTCGGCGGACCCGAAGCCGACCACCACGTCGCTGGGTTCGTGCCGGGTGTACACGCCCACACCAGAGTAGCCTTTTTTTTCAGCAAACTGGAAGTGCCCTTGCAGGCCGGCCAGCGTCTCGAAGCGGCCCGCCATGTCGGGGGCCTGGGCCTTGAGTTCCTGCACACAAATACAATCCGGCACGTATTCTGCAAGCCAGGGCTCCAGGCCCTTGCTGGTTGCGGACCGGATGCCGTTCAGGTTCAGACTGGTTAACTTAAACAAGGACTTCTCCCATGGTGACCCCTTCTGGCTGCAGCGCAGCCGACGACATGGCCAGCACAATGATCAATGAAATGAAACGTTCACCACAGGGTGACGAAAATGTCAGCGCGGACCCAAAAAGTGACACGCTGGCGCAGGAGTTTGTGGCGTTTGCCATCGCTTCCGGCGTGTTGCGCTTTGGCCAATTCAAAACCAAGGCTGGCCGCCTGAGCCCCTATTTTTTCAACGCGGGGCTGTTTGACGACGGCGCCAAGCTGGGCCTGCTGGCGCAATTTTATGCGCGCCAGCTGATGGCCGAAGAGCAGCGCAGCGGCCTGCAGTTCGACATGATTTTTGGCCCGGCCTACAAGGGCATTCCGCTGGCGGCAGCGGTCGCCATCGAGTTGGCGCGGCTGGGCCGCAACCTGCCGTTTGCCTACAACCGCAAGGAAGCCAAGGACCACGGCGAGGGCGGCACGCTGGTGGGCGCACCGGTCCAAGGGCGGGTGCTGATCGTTGACGACGTGATGTCGGCGGGTACGGCGGTGCGCGAGTCGATTGCCATCATCCAGGCAGCAGGCGCCACGGCGCACGCGGTAGTCATTGCCCTGGACCGCCAGGAAAAAGCCACCGAAAACGGTGTGGACGTGAGCCACAGCGCTGTGCAGTATGTCCAAAACCAGTTGGGCTTGCGGGTTTGCTCGATTGCCCGGCTGTCGGATTTGCTGGAGTATTTGCGGTTTGACTCCACGCTCGAGTCGCACCACGCGGCCGTGCTGGCCTACCGTCAACGGTACGGGGTGGTGTAAGTTGTTGCCCGCCCTGGCTGCTTTGGCCTTGTGAGGATCTGCCCCGATGGTGTTTGCGCTTGCTGACATGCCCTTTGCCCTGCGCTTGAGCGGTGGCGCTTTGTGCCTGGTGTTGTTGGCAGGCAGCGCTGCTGCTCAGGGGATTTTCACCTGCGTGGACGCCAAGGGCCGCAAGATCACCGCCGATCGGCCCATCCCCGACTGCATGGACCGCGACCAGCAGGAGCTGAGCCGGTCCGGCGCCGTCATCCGCAAGGTCAGCCCGGCGATGAGCGCGAAAGAGCGCGCCGTGCAGGACGAAAAAGACAAGCTCGCTGCTGTTGAAGCAGCACGCCAACAGGATGAAAAGCGCCGCGAACGCGCGCTGCTGTTGCGCTACCCCGACCGCAAAGCGCATGAGCGGGAACGCAACCTCGCGCTGGCGGTGGTAGACGACATCATCGCGTCGTCGCAAAAACGCACGCAGGCGCTGATGGAGGAGCGGGTGGCGATCAACACTGAAATGGAGTTCTACCTCAAGGACCCGAACAGAGCCCCGTTTGCGCTCAAAAGCCGCCTTGAAAGCAACATCAGCAACCAGAAGGCGCAGCAGCAGTTTGTGATCAGCCAGGGCGTGGAAAAGGCCCGACTGAACCGGCGCTTCGACGAGGAACTGGTCACGCTGCAGCAGCTGTGGGCGCGCAACGGCACGCCGCCCCCTTGATGCTGCGGCAGGGCTTCAGCCCAGCTTTTTCTTCAGCAGCTCGTTGACCTGCGCCGGGTTGGCCTTGCCCTTGGTCGCCTTCATGGCCTGACCGACCAGCGCGTTCATGGCTTTGGCATTGCCTGCACGCACCTCGTCCACGTTTTTGGCATTGGCGGCCAGCACGTCGTCGATGATTTTTTCGAGTTCACCGGTGTCGGACAT
>JBJXEI010000156.1:0-9216 GCA_046154065.1 Polaromonas sp.
CCGGCAGCGTGCTGGCGTCGCTGAAGGTCGCCATCACACCGGCCAGGTGGGTGCGCTCACGCGCGTAACGTGCCTCGTTCTCGGGGGACAAATCCACCGTGCCCGGGGCCACCTTCAGCCGCTGCTCGCTGTACTTCTTGGCCGCCACGTTGTAGTCGATCTGCCGTGGGCCGCCGGGTGTCTGCACCGCAATGCTGGCCGGGCCCGGCAGCGCTGCCAGCGCAATGCCCACCACCGCCGTCCACTCGATCGCGTCCCCCAGCACCAGCACTGGCACGTCACCGGCCAGCGCCACGGGCCGCACGGCGGCAGCCCCCAGCGACAGCCGCGCCACACCGCCCGGCACCGCAGACGCAGCCGGCCACACGGCTGGTGGCGGTGCAGCGGCCGCCAGCCGGGGCAGCACCAGCAGGCTGGCGCTGGCCAGCAGGGCGGTGCGTCGGGTGGCCATCATGCGGCCCGCCCAAACACCAGCAGCAGGTTGTTGGCCGGCATGGCGTGGCGGGCGTGTAAAACCAGCCCGGCTTGCTGGGCGCAAGCTTGCACGTCCTCCCGCCGCCGCAGGCCCCAAGTCGGGTTGCTGCCGCGCAGGCTGTCGTCAAACGCCAGGTTGCCGGCCGACGTGGGCACGTCGTCTTCGAGGTAGGGGCCGTAGGTGATCAGCTGGCCGCCCGGGGCCAGGCGCAGAGCGGCACCGTGCATCAACGCGGCACAGGTCGCCCACGGGGCGATGTGCAGCATGTTGGCGCAGTAGATGGCGTCGAAGGTGTCGTCACCCAGCGGCGGGCTGCCCGCTTGCAGCCACGCGGGTGACAGCACGTCCACCCGCAGCGGCGCGCGCACGTTGCGCAGGCCTTGGGTGTTGGCAGTGATGGTGCTGAAGCCTTCTTCGTCAGCGTCGGTGGGCTGCCAGTGCCAGCTGGGCAGGGCGGCGGCGAAGCAGGCCACGTGCTGGCCCGTGCCAGAGGCAAGCTCCAGCGCCGTGCCGCTGGCGGGCAGGGTGCGCTGCAGCTGCGCCAGGATGTACTGCTTGTTGCGCTCAGCCGCCGGGCTGAAAAGGGGTTGGGCCACCAGTTGGCCGTCCAGCATCATGGTCATGGTCATGGTGAGGTTCAGGGCGTGATGACGATGGCGCCCGTGGTTTGCCGCGCTTCGGCGGCGCGGTGCGCGTCAGCGGCCTGCGCCAGCGTGAAGCGGGCGCCAATCGTGGCTTTCACCGCGCCGCTGGCCATGGCGGCAAACACGTCGGCCGCGTTGGCGCGGAAGGTGGCCGCGTCTGCGTTGTGCGGGAAGACCGATGGACGTGTGAGGAACAAACATCCTTTTTTGCTCAGCAGCTCCGGGTCAATCGCCGGGGCCGGGCCGGACGCCGCGCCAAACAGCACCACCATGCCAAACGGCGCGGTGCAGTCCAGTGAGCCCATGAAGGTATGCGCCGCGACCGAGTCATACACCACCCGCGCCTTGCGCCCGCCGGTGGCGGCCACCACCTGATCCACCCAGTCGGCTTGTGTGTAGTCAATACACGCGTCAGCCCCGGCCTGCACGGCCAGCGCGCATTTGGCCGCCGACCCGGCCGTGCCGATCACGGTGGCGCCCAGGGCCTTGGCCCAGCTGCACAAAATCAGGCCCACGCCGCCCGCTGCCGCGTGAACCAGCACCACGTCGCCGGGCTGAACCGCGTAGGTTTTTTTGACCAGGTACTGCACCGTCATGGCCTTGAAGAACACGGCGGCCGCGTCTTCGTCACTGATGCCCGCCGGGATCTTGACCAGCTTGGCCGCTGGCACGTTGCGCCGGCTGGCGTAGGCCCCCACCCCGGCGTTCATGTAGACGACGTGGTCACCGACCTGCAGGTCGGTGACGCCTTCGCCCAGCACCTGGACCACCCCGGCCGCCTCATGGCCCAGCCCGGTGGGGGACGGCAGCGGGTACTTGCCCATGCGCTGGTAGACGTCGATGTAGTTGAACCCGATGGCGGTTTGCTGCAGCTGCACCTCACCCGCCGCAGGCGCGGGCAGGTCCAGCGTGGTCAGGCGCATCACGTCGGGGGGGCCAAATTCGGTGAGCTGGATGGAACGGGCTTGGGTCATGGTGTGGTCTGTTTGTTGTCTGTTGAGGTGGTGGTGAAAGCATGTCGTGGCAGCGCCAACTGCAAAAGTGAGCTTACCGGAGCGCGCGTTTTCTTGCCGGGCAAGGCGGTTTTCAACGGCTGAAATTGCTATTATTTCAATAGCAGTTCAGGATTTAAACGCCTAGGCTGGCAGCCGATTTGGCTTGTAATTATTGCTTTTTGAGGTCCGCCAGGGCCCCATCGGCCTCCCGCCAGCTGCCGGGGGCCAGCGCACCGAGCGCGTACGGCCCGATGGCCGCCCGAATCAGGCGCAGTGTGGGAAAGCCAACGGCGGCCGTCATGCGGCGCACCTGGCGGTTGCGGCCTTCCCGAATGCCCAGGGCGATCCAGCTGGTCGGGATGGCCTGGCGCACCCGCACCGGCGGGTCACGCGGCCAAAGCTCGGCCGGGGTGTCGATGCGATGCGCGGTGGCCGGGCGGGTCATGCCGTCGTTCAGCGGCACACCGGCGCGCAGCGCGCTCAGTGCCGCCTCGTCGGGCTCACCCTCGACCTGCACCCAGTAGGTTTTTTCCATCTTGTAGCGCGGGTCGCTGATGTGGGCCTGCAGTTGGCCGTTGCTGGTCAGCAGCAACAGGCCCTCGCTGTCCGCGTCCAGCCGCCCCGCCACGTACACCCCCGGCAGGTCAATGAAATCCTTGAGCCCGCGCCAGCGCCCCTCGGGGGTGAACTGGCTCAGCACGCCATAGGGTTTGTTGAAGCAGATCAGCTCGGGCAGCAGTTGGGCAGGCATGGGGTGGGCAGGAGGGACATGAACGCTGCGGATTCTCGTTCAGTCCTGGATCCAGGTGATCATGCCGTCCCGCACGTAGTCGTCAAACTGGGTGCGCGGCATGGCGGTCACGCCGGTCACGCCTTCTTCTGGCTCCCAGCTCAGCGTGGCGCTGTCCGGGGCCAGCACCACTTCAATGCGCACCTTCGGGATCTCGATCGGCGCGCCGTCACCCGGGGTGTAGGTGACCAGGCCGGTGATGTTGGCAAATTGGGGCATGGGGAAGTCTCCTGAGTAGGGTTGAAAAAGCTGTCTCGACAGTCCTCGCAAATTAAGCAGGAGCTTCGGGCTTTTGTCTGTCGGCCAAGGGCGGGTGTTGCAGTCAGGGCGATGATTGTTGAGGGGTTGCTGTGGTCACGGGGCGGGCATTTTCGGCCCTTAGAATTTCCCTAACTTGGGAGAAACTCGATTGAATCAAACACGTGCATCCGACGCAGGGGACCCGTCACACTGCGCACGCGTGGCGCAGGCGATCCTGCACAACGTTGAGCTGGTGTTGAAGGGCAAACACCAGCAGGTGGAGCTGGCGCTGGCCGCCATGGTGGCAGGGGGTCATCTGCTGATCGAAGACGTGCCGGGCCTGGGCAAAACCATGCTGGCGCGGGCCTTGGCGGTGTCGGTGGGCCTGTCGTTCAAACGTATTCAGTTCACCGCTGATTTGATGCCGTCGGACATCGTGGGCGGGCCGGTCTACAACCCGAAGGACGGGAGTTTTTTCCTTCGGCAAGGGCCGGTGTTCGCCAACATCGTGTTGGCCGACGAGATCAACCGGGCCAGCCCCCGGGCGCAGTCTGCCTTGCTGGAGTGCATGGAGGAAGGGCAGATCACGCTGGACGGGCAGACCGTGGCGCTGCCCACGCCGTTTGCAGTGCTGGCCACTCAAAACCCGATCGACATGGCGGGCACCTTTCCCCTGCCTGAGGCGCAGCTGGACCGGTTTCTGGTTCGGCTGTCCCTGGGCTACCCCGACATCGACACCGAAGCGGGTTTGATCACCATGCAGCAGTTTGCCCACCCGATCGGTGCGCTGCGTCCCGTGTGCGCGGCGGGCGATTTTGCGGCGTTGGTGGAAGGTGCCCGGCACGTCACCATCACCCCTGAGGTGGGTTTGTTCATGGCGTCCATCGTGGCGGCCACCCGCAAGCACCCGGCGATCCGGTTTGGCGCAAGCCCACGCGGCACGCTGGGTCTGGCGCGCATGGCACGCGCCTTGAGTGGCCTGCGTGGGCTTAGCTATGTAGACCCGGCCGTGGTGCGGGAGGTGGCGGGGCCGGTGCTGGCCCACCGCCTGATCGTGCAGACCCAAGGCGTGCAGGCCAAAACGGCTGAAGCGTTGGTGCAGGACATTCTGGCGTCCCAACGCACCCCCCAGTAGGCCCGACGGTGGAGCGCTGGTTATCGAAGTCTCGCGTCCTGATCTGCTTTTGTGTGGCCCTGCTGATGGCTGCACTGAACCGCCGGGACCCGATGGTCTACGGCCTGTTTTTGTTCCTGCTGGTCATCAGCAGCCTGGGGTTTGCCATCCCCTGGCTGTCTTTGCGCGCCATGCGCGTGCGGCTTGATGCGTCGATGGATCTGGACATCCACGAAGGCGCTGATGGCCAACTCAACTTGCACCTGGAGCGCCGGACCTTCTGGCCCGCCTTCATGGTGGCGGTTGAAACAGAGTGGGAATGGGCGGGCCGGCGCACGGTGTTGCGGCAGATCATTCCGGTGATTCGGTCTGGCCGCTTGCCAGATCTGAGCGGGCGGGTGCGCTTTGCCTGCCGGGGGCACTACCAGCTCAAGGCGGTGCGCTTGTCCAGCGGTTTTCCGCTTGGCCTGGTCCGAGTCAGCCACACCCTGTCGCCCGCGCAAATGCAAGTGAAGCTGCGGGTGCTGCCACGGCCGCAGGCGGTGCACTGGCCGATGCCATGGGGCGTAACGGATGACGCGCTGGGCGAGCGCACCACCCGGCGCCTGGGCCAGTCGTTTGAGCTGGGCATGCTGCGCAACTACCAATACGGTGACGCGGTGGGGCGGGTGAACTGGCGCGCGTCTGCCAGGGCCGGGGAGCTGGTGATTCAGCATTTCCAGCACAACGGCACCATCCGGCTGCGGCTGGTGGTGGCGCGTCCCCAGGGTGCTGCCCTGGGTGACCCCCACAGCGCCGGTGAACAGGCCATTCGCCTGGCCGCAGGGGTGTGCGAGGCGGCCCACGCCCATGGCGTGCAGCTGGCGTTTTATGAGTCCGCTTCGGCTGCCCCTCTGCATGGCCAAGACGCCTTTGAGCGTGCGCTGGCTGAGGCGTTGCCGCAGCCCGATGGCCTTCAAAGCGTGCTGGCGGCGGTGGTGAACGACGCTGCACCGGGCGAGCAGGTCGCCGTGGTGGTGGCGGCAGGCCACGCCGTCAAGGACCTGCTGCCGCCCCTGGAGCTGCTGGCGCGCAAAGGCTGCACCGCGCTGGTGTGCATTGCCCAGGGCCGACGGCATGCTGCGGCTGACCTGCAAAGCGCGCGCACCGCCCAGGCCTTGCTGCGGCAGGCAGGGTTCACCGCATTCACGGAGGCAGCATGAACGTCAATGAGCCCTTGGTCGCCCCGATGGGGTCGGTGGACCCTGCGGAGCCGTTGCGCAGCCGGGCGGTGGTGGCCCTGACAGGCCTGAGCTATGGGTGTGTCGGCCTGGCGTTGTCCTATGTGGACAGGCGGCACGGCACCTTCGGCCTGGAAAGCTTTTTGTGGATGACCTGGACGCTGCTTGGCTTCGGTGCTGGTTGCCTGCACGTGCACAAGCGTGACCAGTCCGGCTACACCCAGTGGGTGGTGCTGGGGTCCCTTGGCATGTTGCTGGCGGTGCCTGCCCTGGTGCTGTACAGCCCGGTGCGCTTGTTCACCCTGATGCTGATGGTGGTGATGGGCGCCCGCGCCGCCATGCTCAGGACGCGGCGCGACTTCTACTTCATGCTGTCGGTGGTGATCGTCGAGAGTTTTGTGGCCGTGACCAACGCCTTTTCCGACTGGACCCTGTGGGTCTACCTCGGACCCGCCTGGGTCTTTGGGGCCCTGGCCCTGGCCTGGGAGCACGCCGCTGGTGTGCCACTGTCCCGCTGGACCAAGGCCGCCATGACCGCCGGGTTCATGGGCTTGTCCGTGGTGTTGGCGGCGGCGCTTTTCTTCTGGCTGCCCCGCCCACCGTTGCTAGGCTTTGGGTTTTTACCGCCGGGGTCAGACGCCCCAGGCCTGTTTTCATCGTCCAGCGAAGGCCGCGATGGCAGCGCAGAGTCTGGACAAGGCGGCCCTGCTGGTGGGGGCACGGGTTTCAACGGGCAGGGGCAGGGGCAGGGGCAGGGCGCGCCATCCCATCCCGGCGACGTGAGCCAGAAGTGGGCCGACATGCTCAAGTACATGCGCCAAGCGTTGAGCGACCCGTCCATCCCCCGATGGCAGCACAGCCTGATGATGTCTGGGGTCAGCGCTTTGCAGGGGCTTCATCAGGCACTGAACCCGCCGCCTGACGACGCTGGCGAAGCTGGCGACGCTGCGGGCGACGCACCGCCAACGCCTTCATCCAGCACCTGGGGGTTGGCGCTGTGGATGTTGCTGGCGCTGCTGGCGTTGTTGCTGGTGGCGTTCTGGCTGTGGCGGCGCCGCTACCGCATCGGTGTGGGGGGCGCGCTGCTGTTGTCGGGGCTGGTGGCCAGGCGCGCGCCCATGCCGTCCATGCGTTTGTCGGCACAGGCCATGACCTGGTGTCTGCACCTCCACGGGGTTGACAAAACCGCCGGGCAGTCGGTGCGGGAGCACTGGTCCAGCGCCGCCCGCATTCCCCCACTGGCCAGGCGCTGGCTCGGGTTTGCCACGGAGTCTTATGGCCAGGCGCGTTTCAGCGGCGGCACCGTCAGCACCCAGCAAGCCCTGCACATGCGCCAAGCCGTCTGCGGTGCCTGCGACATCCTGGCGGGCATTGCGCCCGAACTGCGGCAGTAAACCCGTCAAGCGGGGCGGGTTGCGGTAACTTAACGCGGCGTGGCACCCTCTGGACGCAGTGCTCGCCCGCCTGACCGACACCCGCCACCGCCAGCTGGGCATTGACCCGGCGCAGGCCGAGGCCTTCAGCCACAACGCCGACACCCTGGCCGCGCTGACCCCGGCCGAGCTGGCAGCGCCCGTGCCTGCCGTGGTGGTGGCCACCACCTACGCCCTGGGCCACCTGGCCAAGCGCTACTACGCCGGCGGCCGCGTCATGAGCACCCAGGTGCTGAAAGACACCTACCAGGGCCTGCTGCCGTCCGCCAAACAACTGCAAACCCAGTACCTGCCGCAAATCCAGCAAAAAGCGCAAACACTGGACGCCGGGCAGGTGATGGCGATGGCGCGGGGGAAGTAGGGAGAAGCGAGGTAAAAATTAACATACAGATTAATTTTTGCCGCTTTGTAGCGGTTTGATGCGCCAAAAACGACTTCAGGGTCGTTTTTGAGGCCTTTTTAGGCCTGTTTATGGCATTAAAACGGCTGCAGCCCAATCATTACATGTGGAACGCGCTATGAAAATAATAGTGCTTGTGCGTGATGGCTTTGACCGCAGACAGGCCGTGGTGTTCACGCAAACGACTTGGCGAAAGCGCGGAAGTCATCCAGTTGGTCGCCAGAGATGGCAAAAACCAGTGCCCAGTCAATCGTGTCGTAGCTGTGAACGGCCAAATTCCGAAACCCTACCGCCCGTCGGAGTCGCTCGGCCAGTGCCGTGTCAATCACGCCTTCAATGGCCAGCAACTCGAAGGCTTGCCCCATGGTTTGCGGGACTGCCGAATCAGCGCTGGCCAAATAGTGCATCGCCACGTCCACACAAATCTGCACAGCTCGGCTGAGGTTCAACACGATCACGTCCTGCGCATCTACATCCGCCACCAGCTCCGCCACACTGTTGGGGCGCTTGGCCATCACGCGCGCGACACAGCGGCGCAGCGACTCCAGCTTTTGGTCAACCACTACCCGGTCCATGCTGCCCGCCTTGTTTGTAAAAGCCGGGTGATGTACGGCATGAAATCCTCTTGCTCCTCGGCGTTTTTCAGCAGCAGTTGAGCGAACTGGCTGTCAGTGCCTTTGAGGCGCTTGGCGTCTTTGAGAATTTGCCCCAGCAGCGGCTGGCCAACGGTAGCCAGGTCAATCAGATCAACCGCCCGGCCCATGGTCACTGCCATTTGCTCAATCAAGCCGCGCTTGTCAGTCATGCTCATCGGTTGTCTGGTCAGTACGGCAACGTCCAGATCGCTTTCTGGCGTATGGGTACCGCGCGCCACTGAACCAAACAACAAGGCCACCACGACGGCTGGCTGGCTGGCAAAGAGCTGAGTAAGGGTATTGACGGACACCCGCATCACCGATGCTGGGTGGTCAGGCTGCATCACAGGCTTTGTGATGACACCGGCCAACGGCAGAAATACTGGCTTGGTGTTGAGCGATGGCGGGGTGCATGAGCGGATTTTAGGGGTGATAGGGCGCTGGCGTGATGGGGTGTCGATCTCTGGCGCAACGTGGGTAAGTTGGTGCTGAAAGCGCCCGCGAACTGTCAAGCACAGGCAGCACGTCAACGCCCCCTTGTACGATGTTGAAAACCACAAGGAACGCCCACCATGGCCATCAACACCAAACAAAAGCTCAGCTTCCTGGACGTGAGGTCGGGAGAGGACGATTCGGTGCAGACCGACCTGCATGTGTGCCGCAAGGCGAGCGCGCTGCCCAAAAACTAACCCCATTCCGCCTTGATCACGTCCATGAACCTGTCCCCCAACCCTCCCCACTTCTACCCCATCGGCACCCCCGGCCAGCCCTGGGGCGCGGCTGAGCTGGCCCAGTGGCGGGCGTGCCAGGTGCGCCAGCGCAGCTATGCCAGCGACGTGCTGAGCGCCGTCGAGCGCCTGCGCCCCCGCTTTGACGTGCTGCCCTATGGCGAGGTGGTGTACGGCGACGAGCGCTTCCCTTTGTTCGCCCTTCGCTCCCGCCATTGGCAGCCCGGCAAGCCCTGCGTGCTGGTCACCGGCGGTGTGCACGGGTATGAAACCAGTGGCGTGCAGGGCGCGCTGCATTTTGTGGATGCCCAGGCTGATGCCTACGCGGGCAGGGTGAACCTGCTGGTCGTGCCCTGCGTCAGCCCCTGGGCCTATGAGCGCATTCAGCGCTGGAACTTCAACGCCATCGACCCGAACCGATCCTTTCGCCCCGACAGCCCCGCGCAAGAGTCCGCCGCCCTGATGCACCTGGTGGCCCCGCTGCGTGGGCAGTTTGCCGCCCACATCGACCTGCACGAAACGCTAGATGCCGACGAGTCCGA
>JBJXEI010000157.1:0-21615 GCA_046154065.1 Polaromonas sp.
GTGGGCGCGCCGCTGTACAACTTCAGCGTGCCCACCCAGCTCAAAGCCTGGGTGGACCGCGTGGCCCAGGCTGGCCGCACCTTCAGCTACACCCAGACCGGCCCGGTCGGCCTGGCGGGCGGCAAGACCGTGATCATTGCGTCCACCCGGGGCGGTGCTTATTCGACCAGCGACGCGGGCAACGCCATGGAGCACCAGGAGAGCTACCTGAAAACCGTGTTCGGCTTCTTCGGTATCACCGACATCCGCATCGTGCGCGCCGAAGGCCTGGCCATGGGCGACGCCGCCAAAGCCGCCGCGCTGGCCGCCGCACAAGCTGAAATGGCTGTTGCCGCTCAATAAACCGCTTCAAACCGCCCATGAAAAAAGCCCGCAAGACGTCAACCTTGCGGGCTTTTTGCTGTCTGGCGAGTGTTTAGAACCCGGCCAGCACCGCGCCCTTGAACTCGGTCTGGATGAACTTGCGCACTTCTTCCGAGTGGTAGGCCTTGACCAGCTTGGCCACCCACGGCTTGCCTTGATCTTGTTCGCGGATCGCCAGCACATTGACGTAGGGGGACTTGGCGGCTTCCTTGGCAATCGCGTCGGTGGTCGGGTTCAGCCCGGCGGACAGGGCGAAGTTGGTGTTGACGGTGGCGGCGTCCAGGTCGTCGAGCGAGCGCGGCAGCTGCGCGGCGTCCAGCTCCACAAACTTGATCTTTTTCGGGTTGTCGATCACGTCCAGCGGCGTGGCTTTCAGGCCGGCTTCGGGTTTGAGTTTGATCAGGCCCTGGTCCTGCAGCACCAGCAGTGCACGCCCGCCATTGGTCGGGTCATTCGGGATGCCAAACCGTGCGCCTTCTTTCAGGTCCTTGAGGTTTTTGACCTTTTTGGAATACACACCGATCGGGAAGTTGACGGTATAGCCGACCGAGACAATCTTGTAGCCCCGGTCCTTGACCTGCTGGTCCAGGTAAGGCTTGTGCTGGTAGCTGTTGGCGTCCAGGTCGCCTGCGGCCAGCGCGGCGTTGGGCTGCACGTAGTCGCTGAACTCGACGATCTGGATCTTCAGGCCGTCTTTTTCAGCGATTTTTTTGACCTGCTCAAAAATCTGCGCGTGCGGGCCGCCCGTCACACCGATTTTCAGGGGTTTGTCTTGCGCCAGCACCGCGCCTGCGAAGGTGGCGGCCAGGCTCAACACGATGGCGGATTGGATCAGGGTACGTTTGTTCATCAAAAGGCTCCTTGGAGGGTTAAAAATCACGGTTTTCAGGCCAAACAGGCCACTGGCCTAGGCGTTCATTGCCTGGTCTGCTATCAATTCAATAGTGTTTTAAGGCGGGCTCACTTGTGGTTTATTTGTGGCTCATTTGTGGCTCAAACGGCGCACCGCCCAGTCCCCCAGGCTTTGCACGGCCTGCACAAACAGCACCAGCACCGCCACCACGGCCAGCATCACCTCAGGCAGAAAACGCTGGTAGCCGTAACGGATGCCCAGGTCGCCCAGGCCGCCGCCGCCAATGGCTCCGGCCATGGCCGAGTAACCGGTCAGGCTGACCAGCGTGATCGTCAGGCCCGCGACGATGCCGGGCAGCGCCTCGGGCAGCAGCACCTTCATCACGATTTGCCGGGTGGTCGCGCCCATGGCCTGGGCCGCTTCGATCAGGCCGTGGTCCACCTCGCGCAGGGACGCCTCCACCAGCCGGGCCACAAACGGCGCAGCGGCAATCGTCAGCGGCACCACGGCCGCCGCGGTGCCGATGGACGAGCCCGTGATGAACCGCGTCAGCGGGATGATGGCCACCAGCAAAATGATGAAGGGCGTGGACCGCACCGCGTTGACGATGCCGCCCACCACGCGGTTGGCCAGCGAGTTGTGCAGCACGCCGCCGGTGTCGCTCAGGCGCAAATACACCCCCAGCGGCACGCCCAGCAGCGCCCCCACCACACCCGAGATGCCGACCATCGCCATGGTTTCCCACAGCGAGGTCACGAACAGCGCCAGCAGCGCCTCTGAAAAGTTGCTGAACAGATCACCGAACATGCTGCGCCTCCCCGGTCAATATCGTCACCACATCCACTTGCTCCACCTGCACACCGGCGTCCTCCCAGTAGGCAATGGCGGCGTCCAGCTGCGCCGGCGCACCGCGCGCCACCACCGCCAGCGAGCCAAAAGGCTGGCCCTGCACCTCATCGACCTGGCCGTGCACCACCGACACATCCAGCTCGAACGTGCGGATCACGTGCGACAGCAGCGAGCGGTCAGACGCCTCACCGGCAAACGCCAGCCGCAGCAGCCTGCCGGGCACATCGGACGCCGCCAGCAGCGTGCGCACACGGGCCAGCACACTGGCCGGCAGGTCCTGCGGCACGATCTCGTCGATCAGGCTGCGGGTGGTGGCGTGCTGCGGGCGGGTGAACACGTCAATCACCGGGCCCATCTCCACAATGCGGCCTGCGTCAATCACCGCCACGCGGTCCGCCACCTGTTTGATGACCTGCATCTGGTGCGTGATCAGCACAATCGTCAGGCCCATGTCCCGGTTGATTTTTTGCAGCAGCGCGAGGATGGAGCGTGTGGTTTCCGGGTCCAGCGCGGACGTGGCTTCGTCCGACAGCAGCACCTTGGGCCGGTTGGCCAGCGCCCGGGCAATGCCCACCCGCTGCTTTTGCCCACCGCTGATTTCAGCCGGGTAACGGTGGGCAAAATCCGCCAGGCCGACCAGGCCCAGCAGCGGCTCCACCCGCGCCTTGATCTCGTCAGCCGGCAGCCCGGCAATCTCCAGCGGCAGCGCCACGTTGCCGTACACCGTGCGGGACGACAGCAAATTGAAGTGCTGAAAGATGATGCCAATGTCACGCCGCGCCACCCGCAGCGCGTCCCCGCTCAGGGTCGTCAGCTCCCGCCCCCCGACGATGACCTGGCCCTGCGTGGGCCGATTGAGCAGGTTGATGACCCGCACCAGCGAGCTTTTGCCCGCACCGCTGCGGCCAATGATGCCGAAGACCTCGCCGGGCCGGATGTGGATGTCAACGCCCTTGAGCGCCTGAACCGGGCCGGTGGCACCGGGGTAGGTTTGAAAAATTCCCTTGAGCTCGATCATGAAAACGCGTGAACCTTGTGATGCGGTGGCACAGGCAGGACCGGGTTGGTCCGCTTGCACACCCGTGCTTTTTTGTGTAGCGGGGGAATTTAACGCACTTTCTATAGCTTTCAAAATAATATTAAATTGATTGCTTAGACTCAATAAAGTTTATAGAAGTCTTTTTTCACCGTCCACACGCCACACGGTGGTTTGAGGGGGCCTTGCGCGAAACGCCCAGGCGTCCACCACCCACATCACCACAAAGGAAACGCCCACCAACGGGAAAACAAGGCCGCCGATGACCAGCAGCCCCGCCACGCCGCGCAGCACGCGCCGGTCAGCGGGCAATGGCGGCACGCCCAGGCTGCCCGCAGGCCGCCTTTTCCACCACATCACGGCAGCCGACACACACAGCAACACCGTGGCCAGGCACACCCCCACCAGCGCTAGCTGGTTGGGCACACCAAACTCCTGGCCCAGGTGGATGTTGATGCCCCACTCCAACCAGCGGCCCAGCCAGCCGTAGTCGGCGTAGCGCATGTCAATCAGCGGTTTGCCGCTGTACTGGTCCAGGTGAATCACGAGCTGGTCGGCCACCGCGTTGGGGTAGACCGACGCGGTGTACACCCCCGTCAGCCCCTTGGGCGGGTTGACGGTGTAGCCCTTGGCAATGCCCAGCCGTTCAAAGATGGCGATGGCAGCGTCCAGCCGCAGCGCGCCCTGCACCTGGCTGGCACCAGCCGCTGGATGCCCAGCGTGTTCGTCATGTCCGGCATGGCCGGACTGCGGCAACTGCGCCTGCTCAAGCGACCAGCTCGTCGGCCCTGCGTCACGCAAACGCTGGTCCGACATCGGTACGGCCACCCTCACCCCGGTTGGGTAACCAAAGTTTTGCCCGTTAGCCAATTGGTTGACCTTGTCACCCAAAAACACAGACCACGGCATGCCCGTGAACGCCAAAAACAGCACCGCCGCGCCCACACCCAAGCCGGTAACGGCGTGCAGATCACGCCAAAACAGGCGCTGCCGCACCTGGCCGCGAACCGTGACCACACCGCCACTTCGGCCACGCGGCCACCAAAGGTAGGTGCCAGTCAGCACCAGCAAGATCGCCCAGCCCGCCGCAATCTCAATGGCCCCGCGCGCAACCGGGCTGAAGTACTTCAGGCTGTGCAATCTGCGAATCGTCCAGCTCAGGCTGCTGCGGTCCGGCATGGCCCCCAGCACCCGCACGGTGTGCGGGTTCACAAACACCACCCAACGCACGCCCGAAGCGTTGACCACGCCCACTTCCGCCGAGCTGGTCGGTGTGGCCGGCGGGGTGTACCTGAACACCGTGCCAGGGTGCGCCGCCAGCGCCGCAGTCAGCACCGCCTCATGGGAGGGCACCGGCGTGATCACCGCAGGCACGGTTTTCAACTCGCGGTAAAGGTAGCCGTCAATGTCCTTGTTAAAGACAAACAGCGCCCCCGTCACCGCCAGCCAGATCAAAAACGGCAGCACCAGCAAACCCGCATAAAAATGCCACCGCCAAACGGCGCGGTACAGGCTGCGCGCGTCAACAGGGCTTGAGGCAACAAGATGATTTTTCCGCATGCGGACAACTCCAAAAATATTAAAAATCAGCCAGCACCACCCGTGACACGGGCGTGAGGCGCAATGACTTCAACAGTTCAGGAGCCAGCAGGCGGGCCGCGTGCGGGAGGCGGTGCTGCCGTGGCCGCGGCGATGCGGGCCGCAGGGATCCTTTGCAGGGCGTAGGCCAGTGGCTGAATCGGCGGCACAGCCGAGGTGCCCGCAGGCGGTGGCGGCGCATGGCCAAGGACGCACAGCGGGCAGTCCAGGGCGTGGCTGCCAAGGTCTTGCGCACCGTCCGACGTCTGAATCACCACCTTCACCACGCCCAGACCCGAGCAGACGAGCTGCATGACCTTCGGGTGCACCATGGGCGAAGCCACCGCCACCCCGATGGACAACACAAACCACACCAGTACCCAGCGGGCAAGGAAGTGGGCGTTGCGCAAAACAGTCATGGCGCAATTATCAGCGGCGGCAGGCGGCACCTTTCACGTTCATCAGCGCCAAAATGGGTCAAAACCTTTCAAACGTGCAGCGGTGAAGCGCTTATAAAACAGCGATGTCATCTACCGTTTCACCACCGCCCAAACGCCCCCACAGGGCCAGTTGGTCCGCCACCGCCGCGATGGCCACCTTGTTCACCGGCTTGTATGGCGTCTACACCAGCACCCTTCCCATCCCCGAGGCCTACAACCCGTGGGCGCCGCTGAACGTCACCGCCCCACCCAGCCTGCTGACCGGCTACAAACTGCAGCGCACCCGCAGCGACCCGACCGCGTGCAGTGCCGCCCTGGCCCAAACCGGCCTGCAGTACCAAGCCCTGCCCGACCGCGTCACCGGCCCCGGCTGCGGCTTCACCCAAGCGGTGCTGCTGCGTCAGGCCAACGTCCGCCTCGGCTCACCCATTTCCCTGAGCTGCCCCATGGCCTTGTCATTGGCGATGTGGGAGCGACACGCCCTGCAACCCGCCGCCCTGGCCCGCTTCGGTGAGCCCGTGGTCGCGCTGCAGCACCTGGGCAGCTACGCCTGCCGCAACATCAACACCGGCGAAGGCGCGACGCCCAACGCCGGCACACGCAGCCGCCACAGCACCGCCGACGCGCTGGACATTGCGGGTTTCACGCTGGCCAGCGGGCGTCGCATCACCTTGCTGAAAGACTGGCATGGCGAGGCGGACACATCGCCACCGGATGCGGCGGCACTGCTGCTGATGGATGCGCGGGAAGGTGCCTGCCGATTTTTCAACGGTGTGCTGAGCCCGGACTACAACGCGGCGCACCGGGATCATTTTCATTTGGAGACTGGGGGGTATTCGATGTGCCGGTGATGCACATACCTGGGTGAGAATTGCTTGGTAAAGCCGCCACTTTTAAAGTGATCGCTATAGTCAAGCTGTCAACTAATCGCAAAAACCGTCCTATCAAGTCGGATCGATTGCAGAAGTCCACTTCGGGATTTAACGGCTTCGTTTTAACTGTATCGATTAACACTCAACAGCCTTAAGCCACATCACACAAGCCATTTACGGAGTTTTAGATGATCAGGTTAACAAGCAGGTTTGTAGGTAAATACTGCCTTCAACCACAACTCGTCTCACATGATGGACAGTAAGCCGGTTGAATGGTGTCTTCTTTGGCAGAACCCATGTTTACCCAGCTCTGAATGGGCTGCTTGGGCCCAAGCCATCTTCTCTGCTGCCGCCGTGTTCGCCGCGATCGGGGTTGTGTGGTGGCAGTTACGTGTAGCGAGAAAAAACTCACTTGCCGAGGCAAAATTTGTAGCAAGTGGCCTTCTAAATCGGATTAACCAAACGATCGCCGGCCTAGAGTGGGTCGCGCAGGAATTGCAGGCATTGAGCGCTGAAACCAATTTGCCCCTAATTCAGTTCGACCACCATCTATATGTGCTTGGCACTTTGCAGCTCCCAACAAAAGACGAGCTTTTTTCACTCAACACAGCTCTTCCGGAATGTTCGGTTAGCTTGTTCCAAGCTAGCAACTCCATACGACAAGTTCAAACGGTGCTTGAGGTAGTAAAAACGCGTGAACTAAATGATGCAACCCCGGCTGACCTTCTTCTACCGCTTCATGAACTCACAGCTGCCGCAGCGGCACAGTTCGTTGAAGCTCGGAAAACGCTAGACGACTTCGCTCCAAAATACAGTTGACATCTCATGACTGTGTGCGACCAAACAGTTACATAAAACAAAGCACCTTTGTTTTGGCAGAACTTTTATCCGCTTAAAGCCTTCGACACACCTTGTGGCTGACTGCTCTGGCGGGCCTTAAACTCACTGCCCACGTTGCCCCCCCCATGGCCTGCGGATTCCCCGCCGCCCTGGCCCACCCTTCCCTCTTTCAAAAGCACCCGCCCACCCATGCCATTTTCATCACAGGGCTTGTCGCCAGCTGTTTTTTCCGTCTTGCCGCCTGACGCGCTGGCCGCTTTGTCTGCGGCGCTGGGGACGTTGGGCTACAGCGTGCCCACCGCCATTCAGGAGCAGGCGATGGCGGCTGTGTTGGCTGGGCGGGATGTGGTGGCGTCGGCGCAAACCGGGTCGGGCAAAACGGTGGCGTATGCGCTGCCGGTGCTGGCGCAGCTCATCACGGCACCTGCGCCGCCCGCTGGCGCACTGGCGCGCAAACGCACGTTGGGTGCGCTGGTGCTGGTGCCCACGCGGGAGCTGGCGGTGCAGGTGGGCGACACCCTCACGCAGCTGAGCAGCCATTTGCCGCAAAAACTCAAGGTGGCGGTGGTGTTTGGGGGCGTGTCGATCAACCCGCAGATGATGAATTTGCGCAGTGGCGCCCACATCGTGGTGGCCACGCCGGGCCGGCTGCTGGACCTCATCACGCACAACGCACTGAGCCTGGCCACGGTGCGCACGCTGGTGATGGACGAGGCCGACAAGCTGCTGGACCTGGGCTTTGGCGAGGAGCTGGCGCGCATTTTGGCGCTGCTGCCGGCGCGTCGGCAACACCTGTTTTTCTCAGCAACCTTCCCGCCCGCCATGGAAGCGCTGGCCGCCAGCATGATGAGCAGCCCGCTGCGCGTTGAAGTGGCGCAGGTCGAGCAAGCCGCGCCCGATATCCAACAGCGGGCCATCGAGGTGGACCCGTCACGCCGCACGCAGCTGCTGCGCCACCTGGTGCAAACCGAAAAATGGACCCGCACGCTGGTGTTTGTGGCGACCAAACACGCGGCTGAAATCGTGGCGGACAAGCTGCGCAAGGCCGACATTGACGCCGAGCCCTTTCACGGCGAGCTGAGCCAGGGCAAACGCACGCAGGTGCTGATGGACTTCAAGGCCTGCACGGTGCAGGTGGTGGTGGCCACCGACGTGGCTGCGCGCGGGCTGGACATCACCGGGCTGTCGGTGGTGGTGAACTACGACCTGCCCCGCTCGGCGGTGGACTACACCCACCGCATTGGCCGCACCGGCCGCGCGGGTGAAAGCGGGCTGGCGGTGAGTTTCATCACGGCGGATGCGGCGGCGCATTTCAAGCTGATTGAAAAACGCCACCAGATGACGGTGGTACGTGAGCAGGTGGTGGGGTTTGAGCCGGTGGAGGTGGCGGCTGTGAACGCGCAAGACCCCGATTCAACCGGCGGCATCAAGGGCAAACGCCCGAGTAAAAAAGACAAGCTGCGGGCGGCTGCGGCCCGCGCGTCAGACTAAAAACCGGTTGACGCAGCCGGGCTGCGTCAGTCCGGTTTATTCGAAATCGTCGTCGTCCAGGCCTGGGTTGGACGCTCCAGCGGTTTCATCCGCAGGGCGTGCGGTGCGGTGGCCGGGTGTGGCCTGCACTTGCACGTAAAACTGGTCGCCGCCTTCGGCGATCACCTTGTCGATAGCACGGAACAGCTCAGCCACGTGAACCGGGGTGGCTGACGTGTCAGCAGCACCGGACTGGCATTCAAAATCCCAAAAATCAACGCCTGTGGGCAGGGCCTTGGCCCGTTCACGTTTGATGTATTTGCGAATGTCGTGTTTAGCGGCTTCGATCAGGCGGTCGCGGTTTTTGCCTTCAATGGCGAGCAGGTAGGTTTTTTTCATGGCGTTTTGTAGTTGTAGTGGCGTTGCTTCACGTCATGCTGCGCGTCATTGGTCACGTCATCAGAAGCGCAAGAAAGCGCCAGGGCTGGCGGGCAACCCTGGGCAAAGGCGGCTTATTCGCCGGCGGCCGCTTTGGCCAGTGCTTCGTCCAGCCCTTTGCAGGACGGTGCGCACACCGCCTGGGACTTGCCCAGGACTTTTTTGGTGCCCATCAGGGAGCGGGCGCGGTGTTTGCCGCACAAAAAGCACGACATGGTGGCGGCACCGAACGAGGTGGTGGCCGCAAACGGGGAACCGGACACCTTGGACTTGTAGCGCAGGCCGTCCGCGAGGACAGCAGTTTTGGCGTCAGCTCTTGCCATGGTTTGAATCTTCCTAGGGTTGTATGGTGAGGTGCGCCTGCAACACCAGGTGCGTGACCTGGTGCGCAAGAAGGGAGCTGCTTGATCGCAGCCCCTGCACGCGTGCCATATTTTAACCGCTTCCCGCACCCTGCTGCGGTCTGGGGCTGCTACTGATTTTGTAGCTGCTTGAATAGCCGGCCATTGGGCTTCCCATGGGCGCTGCCGTCACAGCTTGGCGATGGACACCTCGGTGGACTTGACGAGAGCGACCACGTCGCTGCCCACCACCAGCTCGAGCTGGTCGACGGACCGGGTGGTGATGACCGAGGTGACGATGCCCCACGGGGTTTCAACGTCGATTTCGGAGACGACGTCACCGCGAATGATCTCCTTGACCTTGCCGCGAAACTGGTTGCGAACGTTGATGGCTTGAATGGACATGAAAAACTCCTGGGGTTGAAAAAACTGAAAAGTTACTGAATTGCTACTGAATCAATAGCAGAGGTGGCAATGAAAGCCTAGGCTGGTGGGTGATTTGACTCATCAATCGGCCTAAACAGCCCACCGCAGGCCGTGGGCGTGCGCGCCAGGCCATGGGGTGAAGGATTCAGGGCGCTCGGCGCTGTCGTCGGCGGGGCGCTGCAGCACACGTTGCAGGATCTGCCGCTCCAGCGCGGCAAACCGCAGGTCGCCGGGCTGGCGTGGGCGGGGAATGTCGATGCGCTGGTCCAGCGCGATGCGCCCGTCCTCGATCAGGATCACGCGGTCCGCCAGGGCCACGGCTTCCTGCACGTCGTGGGTGACCAGCAGCGCCGTGAAGCCGCTGTGCAGCCACAGGTCTTCGATCAGCTGGTGCATTTCAATGCGGGTCAGCGCGTCGAGTGCGCCCAGCGGCTCGTCCAGCAGCAGCAGGCGCGGGTTGTGGACCAGCGCGCGGGCCAATGACACCCGTTGCCGCTGGCCGCCCGACAGCCTGGCCGGCCACTCGGCCCCCCGGTCCCCCAGGCCGACCTGCTGCAGCACTTTTTGGGCGGCCGCCGCCCCGCTGGCGAGCAAACCCAGGGCGACGTTGGCCTGCACGCTGCGCCAGGGCAGCAAACGCGCGTCCTGAAACATGATGCGGGTGTCTTCCTGCAGGCCCACCACCGGCTGACCATTGAGTTCAACCGTGCCGTGGCTGGGTGATTCCAGGCCCGCCACCAGGCGCAGCAGCGTGCTTTTGCCGCAGCCGCTGCGGCCCACAATCGCCACAAACTCACCGGGCTCGATGCTCAGCTGGGTGTGTTTGAGCACCTCCCGCGCGCCATAGGTTTTGGACAGCTGGCGAATCGCCACGCCCACGCCGCCGGTGGTGCGGGCGGGGGTGGCTGGTGCCTCGGGGCGGCCGCAGCCCACGGAAAATTCAAGGGTTTCAAGCATGGTGCGTCTTTCGATTCAGGTTTGGTAGCCGGGGTGCCAGCGCAGCCAGTAGCGCTCCAGCCCACGGGCGAACACGTCGGCCAGCTTGCCCAGCAGCGCATACAGCAAGATGCCGACCAGCACCACGTCGGTCTGCAGAAACTCCCGGGCATTCATCGTCAGGTAACCAATGCCGGCCTGGGCAGAAATGGTTTCCGCCACGATCAAAATCACCCACATCAGCCCGAGCGAAAAACGCAGCCCGACCAGCACGGATGACAACGCGCCCGGCAAAATGATCTCGCGGTAGAGCTGCCAGCGTGTCAGCCCGTAAGTGCGTCCCATCTCGACCAGCGCCGGGTCCACATTGCGGATGCCGTGGAAGGTGTTGATGTAGATCGGGAAAAACACCGACACGGAGATCAAAAACAGCTTGGCCGTCTCGTCAATGCCAAACCACAAAATCACCAGTGGAATCAGCGCCAACGCAGGGATGTTGCGCACCATCTGAATGGTGGAGTCGAGCAGCGTTTCAAAAAACCGGCTGGAGCCGGTCAGCAGACCCAGCGCCAGGCCCAGTCCACCGCCCACGGCCAGCCCGGTCAGCGCACGCAAGGCACTGACCTTGACGTGTACCCACAACTCCCCCGACGCCGAAAGATTCCACGCGGCGCGGGCCACGTCCAGCGGCGCGGGCAGCACCCGGGTGGACAGCCAGCCGAAGCTGGACGCGACTTGCCAGAAAACCACCAACCCCACCGGCACCAGCCAGGGCAGTGCCCGCTGGCCGATGGCGCGCAAGGCAGATTGCAAGGTGGCCAAGGTGTTGGCCCGCCCTGCCGACTGCGGCGCAGCGAGCGGCATGGGCGTCACGGACAGCTCCCCGACATGGCTGAGGTGGGCACTCATCAGCTTTGCGACACCCGCAGGGGGGCCGCCTCCGTGGTTGCCGTGGTTCCGGTCGTTCTGGGCAGGTAGTTGTTGGCCACCACCTCACCGAAAGGGCCGCTCAGTGATGTGCCGGGCAGGCTGCCTTGCAGCAGGTGCTGCACCTTGCGCGGAAGCAGCGGAAACACCAGCTCGGCAAAGCGGTAGGCCTCTTCCAGGTGCGGGTAACCGGACAGCACAAAGGTGTCCAAGCCCAAAGCCGCGTATTCCTCGATCCGCGCCGCCACGGTTTGTGCGCTGCCCACCAGCGCCGTGCCCGCGCCACCGCGCACCAAACCCACACCGGCCCACAGGTTGGGGCTGATTTCCAGGTCGGCCCGTGTGCGCCGCTTGCCCCCCGCGTGCAGGGCCGCCATGCGCCGCTGGCCTTCCGAGTCCATGCGGGAAAAAGCAGCCTGGGCCCGAATCACCGTGTCGTCGTCCAAACGGCTGATCAGGCTTTCGGCGGCTTGCCAGGCCTCGTCGTCGGTTTCCCGCACGATGACATGCAGCCGAATGCCGAAGTTGACGGTGCGGCCGTACCTGGCCGCCCGGGCGCGCACATCGGCCACTTTTTGGGCGACCTCGGCGGGGGGTTCGCCCCAGGTCAGGTAGGTGTCGACCTGCTCGGCCGCCAGATCGTGCGCGGCCTCAGACGACCCCCCGAAATACACCGGCGGGTACGGTCGCTGCACCGGGGGGTACAGCAGCTTCGCACCCTTGACGCTCAGGTGCTGGCCGTCAAAGTCAAACGGCTCGCCGGTGTGGCTGCGGGCAATGACTTCCCGCCAGATGCGGATGAACTCGGCCGACTGCTCATAGCGTTCGGCGTGGTTCAAAAACACGCCATCGCCTTCCAGCTCGGCCTGGTCACCGCCGGTGACCAGATTGATCATCAAACGCCCGCCGGACAGACGGTCAAACGTGGCGGCCATGCGCGCTGCCAGGCTGGGCTGGTGCAGGCCGGGCCGCACGGCGACCAGAAACTTCAGCCGCGTGGTCGCCGCCAGCAGGCTGGACGCCACGACCCACGGGTCTTCACACGAGCGACCGGTGGGCAGCAGCACCCCGTCGTAGCCCAGCGTGTCGGCGGCCACGGCCACCTGCTTGAGGTAGTCAAAACTGATGGCGCGTGCGCCTTCGCTGGTGCCCAGGTAGCGGCTGTCGCCGTGGGTGGGAATGAACCATAAAACTTGCATGTTGTTCCTTAAAAGCGGGTTAGCGCAGTGGCCGGGTGGGGGCCTGCGCCAGCTTGGCGGGGTTGGCTCGCCACACGATGTCGGCGACCTTGACGGGTTTGGGGATCAGCCCGAGCTTGAAAAACGCGTCGGCCACGCGCTGTTGGTCGGCCACGGTGGCGGCGCTCAGCGGGCCGACGGGTGACGCAGGGCGGCGCTGCAAAAACAGGCTCACCACCCCGGCGTCCAGGCCGCTGAAGTCGGACACCAGCTTGATAGCGTCCTTGCGCTGGGTTTGCGCCAGCTGGTCGGCTTGGCTCAAGGCCTGCAACAGCGCCAGCAACGCGTCTTCGTGCTGGACCGCAAAGGGGCGGGACGCGAGGTAAAACGAGTTGTTGCTCGACAGGTCGCGGCCAGTCACCAAGGTGCGTGGCTTGATGGCCAGCTCGGTGGCGGCGTAGAACGGGTCCCAGATGGCCCAGGCGTCCACACTTTTGCGCTCGAAGGCGGCCCGGGCATCCGCCGGGGCGAGGTAGATCGGCTGAATGTCGGCCCACTGCAGGCCGGCTTTTTCAACCGCCCGCACCAGCAGGTAGTGCGCGCTCGAGCCTTTTTGCAGGGCCACTTTTTTGCCCCGCAAGTCGGCCAGGGTCCGCAAGGGCGAGTCGCCCAGCACCAAAATCGCCGAGCTGTCGGGTTTGGGCGGCTCGGCCGCAACGTACAGCAGGTCTTTGCCGGCGGCTTGGGCAAACACCGGCGGTGCGTCGCCGGTCAGCCCAAACTCCAGGCTGCCAACGGCCAGGGCTTCCAGCAGTTGCGGGCCCGCCGGGAACTCGGCCCAGGTGATTTTGGTGCCCGGAAAACGCTTTTCCAGCGTGCCCTGCTGCTTGAGGATCACCAGGTTGACGGCTGACTTCTGGTAGCCAATACGCAACTGCTGCAAGGGCTGCAAAGGCTGAGCGGTTTGTGCCTTCGCGTTGCCCAAACCCCAGACACTGGCAGTCGTGAGGCAAATTTTGAGAAAGCTGCGGCGCAAATTGACGGAGGGGTGCTTCATGGTGTGGCCTTTCAGAACGCGTTGGTGGCGGCAGCTTCCTTGACCGCAATGGCCTTGGGAATCAACTTCAGCGCAAAAAAGGTGTCGGCCAGCTTTTGCTGCTCGGCCAGCACGCTGGGTGGCACGGGTTTGACGTTGAATTCATAGCGTTTGAGGCTGACTTCCACCACATCGACCGGCAGGCCCTGCAGCGGCGCAATCAGCTCGGCGGCTTTTTTGACATTGGCCTTGAGCCAGGCACCGCGCTCGACCGAGTCGTCAAACAGGGCCTGAATCACCGCCGGATGTTTTTGCACAAACCCACGCTCGCCCAAGTAGTACTGGTAGTTGTTCACCACGCCCTGCCCGTTGACCAGCACGCGCGCACCGATGGCTTTTTCAGCCGAGGCAGCAAACGGGTCCCAGATCACCCAGGCATCGACGTTGTGGCTTTCAAACGCCGCACGGGCGTCGGCGGGCGGCAGGTACACGGGCTGGATGTCGGTGAGCTTCAGGCCGTTTTTCTCCAGCAGCCTGACCAGCAGGTAATGCACGTTGCTGCCCTTGTTCAGCGCCACTTTTTTGCCCTCGAGCCCGGCCACCGACGTGATGGGCGAATCCTTGGCCACCAAAATCGCCTCGGCCGTGGGGGCGGCCGGGTCATAGCCGATGTAGGCGAACTTGGCCCCGGCAGCCTGCGCAAAAATGGGGGGTGCTTCACCCACAAAACCCACATTCACCGCGCCCAGGTTCAGGCCTTCCAGCAGCTGTGGCCCGGCGGGGAACTCGATCCATTTCACGGTAGTGGTCTGCGCCGCCAGGCGCTTTTCAAGCGAACCCTGGGCTTTTTGCAGCACCAACAAGCTGGCAGATTTCTGGTAGCCGATGCGCAGCTCGGTCTTGTCTTGCGCCCGCGCCACGGGGGTGACCAGCAAACTCACCACCACCGCCACAGAGGCGATGGCCAGGGTGGCCAGCAACAGGTCTTTGAGGGCGGTACTGACGCGGCTTCGGCGCTTGGCCGGTTGTGAAGCGGTTGAAATGTCGGCGGTCATAGAAGTCCTGACGGTAAAAAGAGGGTGTTTTGGGCAAAGCTCTGCCCAGCACCTGTGCCAATTTTTTTTGGCACAGGCTAAAAAAAAAGGGGGTGAAGCGGCCTAGGGGCGTTAAACGCTACATCGCACCGTGGAGAACAGCACGGGCTCGAACCGCGCCGTGGTCGGCATTCGCAGGCCCTCGGTCAGCAGGTTGCTGACCGCTTCGTCCAGGCGCTGGGCAATGTCGGGCGACACGCTGTAGGCCTTGTCCTCGCCTTTCGGGATTTGCACATCGGTGGCGTACACCCCCGGCAAGATGTGCCGGGCCGACAGCGACTGCAGCACGGGCCGCAGCGCGTAGTCCAGCGCCAGCATGTGGTGGGGGCTGCCGCCAGTGGCCAGCGGCAGCACGGTTTTGCTGGCCAGCGCGGTTTGCGGCAGCAGGTCCAGAAACACCTTGAGCAGCCCGCTGTACGCGGCCTTGTACACCGGGGTGGCCACCACAATCACCTGCGCCCGCGCCACCTGCGCCAGCGCGGCCACGATCTGCGGGTGACTCCAGTCGGCCAGCACCAGCGCAGGCGCGTACAGGTCACGGATGCTCAAACGCTCCACCTGGAAGGCCGCTTGGGCGGGTCCCTGGTGGGCGCTAAGGCGCTGGGCCACCGCGTCCAGCAGCGCGGCGGAGCGTGAGGGCTCGGACGGGCTGCCGGCCAGCAGCAAAACAGTCGGTTTCAATGACATGCCGTTTACTTCTTGGTGAAGATCTGGTCGAAGCTGGCACCGTCGGCAAAGTGCGCCTTGTCAGCAGTGGCCCAGCCGCCAAAGGCCTTGTCAATGGTGAACAGGTTCAGCTTGGGCAGCTGTTTGGCGTACCTGGCCTGCGCTTTGGCGGACGTGGGCCGGTAGAAGTTTTTGCCGATGATGTCTTGCGCGTCTTCGGAGTACAGGTACTTCAGGTACTCCTCGGCCACGGCGCGTGTGCCTTTTTTATCGACCACCTTGTCAACCACGGCCACCGGCGGCTCGGCCTGGATGGTGATGGACGGCGCAATCACGTCGAACTTGCTGCCGAATTCTTTCTCCAGCAGATACGCTTCGTTTTCCCAGGCAATCAGCACATCGCCCTGGGCACGCTGGGCAAAGCTGATGGTGGCGCCGCGTGCGCCGGTGTCCAGCACCGCCACGTTGCCATACAGCTTGGCCACAAAGTCCTTGGCCGCTGCATCACTGCCGTATTTGCGCTTGGCAAACTCCCAGGCGGCCAGGTAGTTCCAGCGTGCGCCGCCCGAGGTTTTGGGGTTGGGTGTGATGACCTTGACATCGGGTTTGACCAGATCGTCCCAGTCCTTGATGCCCTTGGGGTTGCCTTGGCGCACGACCAGCACGATGGCCGAGGTGTAGGGGGCTGAGTTCAGCGGCAGCTTTTTCTGCCAGTCGGCCGCCAGCCAGCCGCCGTTTTTGTGAATCGCGTCGATGTCCCCGGCCAGCGCCAGTGTGACCACATCAGCGTCCAGCCCGTCGATGACCGATCGCGCCTGCTTGCCCGAGCCCCCATGCGACTGCTTGATGGTCACGTCCTGGCCGGCTTTGGCCTTCCAGTGTTTGGCAAAGGCGGCGTTGTACTCCACGTACAACTCGCGGGTCGGGTCATAGGACACATTGAGCAGCGTGACCGGGGCGGGCTGGGCCTGCGCCAGCACCGACAAGCCTGTCAGCGACACGGCCAATCCGGCCGACAGAGCGGTGCGGGTTGAAAGATTGATAAAGTCGCGGCGTGAAAACATGTTGATTTCTTTCCTGAAAAATGCTGATGGATCGCATTCTTCACGCAAGAGTTGAAAACCAGAACGAATATAAATTCAGTTCTTAATTACAAAACTATATTTAGACCTTTTAGGACTCCGCCATGACACGTCTCGTTCACTGCATCAAGCTCGACAAAGAAGCCGAGGGACTGGACTTTCCGCCCTACCCTGGCCCGCTGGGTAAACGACTGTGGGAAGGCGTCAGCAAGGAAGCCTGGGCTGCCTGGATGAAGCAGCAAACCATGCTGGTCAATGAAAACCGCCTGAACCTGGCCGACGCACGCGCCCGCCAGTACCTGGCCCGGCAAATGGAAAAGCACTTTTTTGAAGGCGGCGCAGACGCGGTGCAGGGCTACGTGCCACCGAGTGCCTGAACAAGCAACCCCGCCGCACGGGGACTGGCTTGCCGCCTTTGACCTGCCCCGCCGCTGGGCCGGTCTTCCCCACTTCACCCTGCTGGACGCCGGCCACTGCGGCTGGCTGAACTTCCTCACGCTGTGGCAGGCCTGGCGCGCCGACCCCCAGCGGCCACGGCTGCTGCACCACGTGGCGCTCACCGCCCTCACCGTGCCGTCCATGCCGGTAGTTTTGCCAACACCCGACCCCGAACTTCAAGCGCTGGCAGAGCAGCTGCAGGCTGCGCTGTGGGGCCTGTTGCCCGGGTTTCATCGATTGGCGTTTGACGAGGGGCGTGTGCTGCTCACCGTGTGTGTCGGTGATGTGCAAACCCTGCTGCGGCAACACACGGTGGCGGCCGATGCCGTGTGGCTGGACTTTGACGCTGCTGCGGGTACGCAGGCCAGCGTGTATGCCTTCAAGGCCATCGCCACCTGCTGCAAACGCGGCACGCGGGTGGCGGCGCGGCCCTTGCCACCCGAGGCATCAAAACACCTGACGCAATGCGGCTTCACCACCCAGGCGCACACGCCAGTCTGGCGCGGGGAGTTCAACCCGTCCTGGCCGTTAAAACACCTGGCCACCACCGCTGCACCCCCGACCGGCACCTGTACGGTGGTGGGCGCGGGCCTAGCGGGCGCGGCGGTGGCCAGCAGCCTGGCACGGCGCGGCTGGCGCGTCACCGTGCTGGACGCAGCCGCCGCGCCCGCCAGCGGCGCGTCAGGTTTGCCTGCGGGCATCCTGGCGCCGCATGTTTCACCGGACGACAGCCTGCTATCCCGGCTGTCACGGGCCGGGGCGCGCATCACGCTGCAGCAGGCCGCCGAGTTGTTGGCGCAAGGCCAGGACTGGTCCCCCACCGGCGTGCTGGAGCGCTGCCTGGACCACCCGCGCCGCCCGCCCGCAGCCTGGCTGGCTGGCGGTGCGCTGGCATCTGCCGCGCAAGATTGGGTCCGCCCCGCCAGTGACGCAGAGCGGGCGGCTTGCGGGTTGTCAGCCCATGATGCCGATGCGGCGCTATGGCACGCCCGGGCCGGTTGGGTCAAACCCGCACAACTGGTCCAGGCTTGGCTGCGCACCCCCGGTGTGCAGTGGCGCGGTCACAGCACCGTGGGCCGTTTGCAGCGTGTGGGTAAGGCGTGGCAGGCGCTCGGTGATTCGGGCGAACTGCTGGCGTCGAGTGACCTGGTGGTGCTGGCAGCGGGTTACGCCACTGCCGCGCTGGTGGCTCCGCTGGCCCCCACGCCCCTGGCCTTGCAGGCGATTCGCGGGCAGGTGTCCTGGGCACCGCACGCGCCGGGCACGTCCGGCGCTTGCCCTGTCTTTCCGGTCAACGGCCACGGCCACCTGCAGGCCAACCTGCCCCTGGATGCCAACCACCGGCAACCCGCTTGGCTGATTGGCGCGAGTTTTGAGCGGGACAACACGTCAACCACCCTGCAACCCAGCGACGACCGGCACAACCTGCAGCGCCTGCACACGCTGCTGCCGCAGTGCGCGCAGACCTTGATGCAGCCAGCGCCCGAGTTGCACGCCTGGGCCGGGGTGCGGTGTGCCACCCCCACCCGCCTGCCGTCCGTGGGTCCGGTCGCCAGCGCTGACAGGCTGTGGGTGTGTACCGGCATGGGCTCACGCGGGCTGACCTTTGCTGCTTTGTGCGCCGAACTGCTGGCCGCGCAGCTGCATGGCGAGCCGTGGCCGCTGGAAAAGCGGCTGGCACGGGCATTGGCGCCTGCTTGTGAAGCCGTTTAGCCCTGCAGCCAAGGCGTTTGAATCCTCTTTAGCTATACATTTAATAGCAAATTAGAATTTTTAGATGGCCTTTACTGGCGGCAAAGTGGCACTCCCGGGGTGTCTTCATATCTTTATCTGCATAAGCGAACAACGAATCAATCCTTTGGATTAGGCGTCAGGCTGGTTACATTGCCCGGCTATGCATGATTTCGTCTTTATTTTTGCCGGTTTCGCGGTCGGCCTCATCGTTGGACTGACGGGTGTGGGCGGCGGCTCGCTGATGACGCCCATCCTGATCTTCTTTTTCGGCGTGAAGCCGCACCTGGCCATTGGCACTGACCTGCTGTTTGCGGCCTTCACCAAGCTGGGCGGCACGGTGAAGCTGGCGCGCGCGCGGCTGATCGACTGGGGCGTGGTGGGCCAGGTGGCCGCTGGCAGCGTGCCTGCGTCGCTGCTCACGCTGTACGCGCTGAAGCACTTCGGCGCGACCAACCCGGCCATTCAAACCGCCATGACCACCACGCTGGGTGTGGCCCTGCTGCTGACGGCCGCAGCCACGCTGTACAAAGCCATTCGCGGCAAGGCGGGCACGGCCACCGCCACCGCCGAGCAGCAAAGCCACCCCACACGCCCGCGCCACTGGTCCCTGCCAGTGATCTTCGGGGCCGTGATTGGTGCGCTGGTCACGCTGACGTCCGTCGGGGCGGGGGCCATTGGCGTGACCGCGTTGATGCTGCTCTACCCCGCGTTGGGCCTGCCGCGCATCGTCGCCGCCGACATCGCCCACGCGGTGCCCCTGACGCTGGTGGCCGGGCTGGGCCATGCGTCCATCGGCTCGGTGGACTGGCCGCTGCTGGTCAAGCTGCTCGCCGGGTCGCTGCCAGGCATCTGGCTAGGGGCCAGCCTGATGCACAAAACCCCTGAGCGGGTGATCCGTTCACTCTTGTCCGCGCTGCTGGCGTACGCCGGGCTCAAGCTCATTTCGATCTGACCTGCACCCCTTAAAATCCGACGTTCAGCCTCAAAGCCACTTTCGCCTTCCAACTCATGTACCAATACACCGAATTTGACCGCCAGTTTGTCCAGGCCCGGGCCAACCAGTTCCGTGACCAGCTCACGCGCTGGCAAGCCGGGCAACTGCCCGACGACGAGTTTTTGCCCCTGCGCCTGCAAAACGGCTGGTACGTGCAGCGTTACGCGCCCATGCTGCGTGTGGCAGTGCCTTATGGCGAGCTGTCCAGCGCACAAATGCGTGTGCTGGCCACCATTGCCCGCGACTTTGACAAACCCGAGGACGCGCTGTTCGCGGATGCCATCGCCACGCAAGACACGCTGGGCCCGGTGGCCTTGAAATCCGGCGGCTCGGTGCATTCCAAGCTGACGCAGGGCTACGGCCACTTCACCACCCGCCAGAACGTGCAGTACAACTGGATTCCGTTGGCCAAAGCGGCCGACGTGATGGACCTGCTGGCGAGCGTGGACATGCACGGCATTCAGACCAGCGGCAACTGCATCCGCAACATCACCAGCGACGAGCGCGCCGGCATCGCCGCCGACGAGATCGCCGACCCGCGTCCGTTTGCTGAAATCATGCGCCAGTGGAGCACGCTGCACCCCGAGTTCGCCTTCCTGCCGCGCAAGTTCAAGGTCGCCATCACCGGGGCCCATGAAGACCGCGCCGCCACCGCCTGGCACGACGTGGGCCTGCACCTGATCAAGAACGCCGCGGGCGAGCTGGGCTTCAAAGTTCTGGTCGGTGGCGGCATGGGCCGCACGCCGATTCTGGGTGCCACACTGCGTGAGTTTTTGCCGTGGAACCAGGTCCTTAATTACCTGGAAGCCGTGGTCCGCGCCTACAACCGTTTTGGCCGCCGCGACAACAAGTACAAAGCCCGCATCAAGATTCTGGTCAAGGCCGAAGGCCAGCAGTTTGTCGATCAGGTGGAAGCCGAGTACCAGGCCATCGCCCTGATTGACGGCGCGCCGCACACCATCACCCAGGCCGAACTGGACCGGGTGTCCGCCTCCTTTGTGGCCCCGGTGCTGCGTGCCTCCCAAGGCGGCGTGCCCGCCGTGCCAGCGGCTGACCAGGCCGAGTTCACGCGTTGGCTGGCCCAAAACGTGGCCCCGCACCAGAACCCGGACCTGCGCATCGTCACGCTGTCGTTCAAACGCCTGGGCCAGTACCCCGGCGACGCCACCGCCGACCAGATGGACACGGCCGCCCAGCTGGCTGACCAGTTCAGCGCCAGCGAGCTGCGCGTGACGCATGACCAGAACCTGGTGCTGCCCTGGGTGCAAGCCGACGCGTTGGTGGACCTGTGGAACGCCGCCCGCGCGGCCGGTTTTGCCCGCGCCAACATTCGCCTGCTGACCGACATGATCGCCTGCCCCGGCGGCGACTTTTGCTCGCTGGCCAACGCCCGCTCACTGCCGCTGGCCGAAGCTATCACCCAGCGCTACCAGGACCTGGATGAGCTGCATGACCTCGGTGAGATCGACCTGCACATCAGCGGCTGCATCAACTCCTGCGGTCACCACCACAGCGGCCACATCGGCATTTTGGGTGTCGACAAGGACGGCAAGGAGTGGTACCAGATCACGCTGGGCGGCTCGGACGGCTCCACGCTCTCAGGCGCACCAGCGGTCGGCAAGGTCGTCGGGCCCTCGTTTTCAGCGGCTGAAGTGCCTGAAGTGATCGAGGCGGTGCTGACCACCTACCGCGCCCAGCGCACGGCGCAAGGCAGCAAGCAGGAAACCTTCATCGACACCCTCAAGCGTGTGGGCCTGGACCCGTTCAAGGCTGCCGCCAACAGCGCACGTTTTGCGGCCACCGCTGCTGCAATTGCGGCTTGAGCAGGAGCCCCCCATGACCACTTCGAAAACTATGAAATTAATAGCAACACAGGCAACAAATGCGCCGACTAGCGACCTGAACGACCCAAAAATCATCGTTTTCGCCAATGATTTGGACCCCCGCGATCTGGATTTGACAGGTGTGGAGCGCATCGAACTGAATTTCCCCAAGTTCAGCGATGGCCGCGCTTTCAGCCCGGC
>JBJXEI010000158.1:0-34548 GCA_046154065.1 Polaromonas sp.
TTCGCCTGGATCGGCGGTGAGGAACGCGTCAAAGCCCTGGTGGAACGTTTTTACGACCTGATGGACCTGGAGCCCGGCTACACCGCCCTGCGCGCCGCCCACGCGGGCCCGCTGGAGAACGCCCGCCAGCGCCTGTTCTGGTTTTTGTGCGGCTGGCTCGGCGGCCCCCAGCACTACACCGAACGTTTCGGCCACCCCCGCCTGCGCATGCGCCACATGCCCGAGCAAACCGGCGGCGGCCCCATTGGCATCACCGAGCGGGACCAGTGGCTGGCCTGCATGGACCAGGCCATGGTGGAGACCGCCGTGGACGAGGCCCTGCGCACCCGGCTCAACGCCTCGTTTTTTCAGACTGCGGACTGGATGCGCAACCGCGGTGAGTGATTTTTGCTATTGAATTTGCTATTGAATAAATAGCAATGCAGGCAATGAAAACCTAGGCGAGTGGCTGGTTTGACTGTTATCCAGGCAACTGTTGAGCTCGTCCCTGCCTGTCATGGTGGGTTTGAACAGTAAGCCATCGCGTGGCGGCGTTGCCAGCACCTTGAACGATGACGACGATTTTTCAATGTAGAACGAGTTTTTGATGCCAGTTGTTTTGAGCCACTCAAGCCGCTGAGGTGCTTTTGACGATGGCAGGTAACGCTGAAACCCGGCAAGATGCAGTTTTTTCAACTCAGGGATTCAACATGCAGAGCACCGCATCAGCCATACAACTCAACGGTCGTGTTCAGTCTGGCACTGTGGGCAACGCCATGCCGGTGGTCGGCAAGCCACTCACGCTTTATCAGGCGCTGCAGGGCGAAGCGGTGGCACTGGGCGCCACCACAACTGACGCTGATGGCAAGTTTTCAGTCGCTGTTCCCGGTGCTGGTTACGCCGGCATTCTTTATGTGCAGGCTGATCTGGGCTGCGGTGTCTCGCTACTGGCTTGTTTGGGCATTGCGCCACCCGCTGAAGTGTGTCTGAACGAGCTGACCAGCGTGGCTGCGGCTTTTTCGCTGGCGCAGTTTGTCTCGGATGACCACGTCTCGGGTGACGGTTTTGGGCTGGGTCTGGCTGCCCGCATGAGTTGCAACATTGCCGATGTGCGGACCGGCGAGCCCTCAGCGGTGTTGCTGTCGTCACCTAATGCCGATCAGAGCATTTCATTGCGCCTGACACGATCGCTGGCCAATTTGCTTGCAGCCTGCGTACAGAACCCGTCGCAGGCGAGATTGCTTTTGTATGCACTTGCCAAAAGCACACGTACCGGCCTGCCTGGCACCAGTTTGCAGGCGCTGGCTCACATTGCACAAAACCCGGCGAAGTGTGTGGCTCAGCTTTATGACAACAGCTTGATCGCCCCGCGTTTTCTGCCAGCACTGAATGCTGTGCCCGATGCCTGGACGATTGCCATCAAGGTCAATGACTCCGGTGGCGCCAATGTGCCGTTTGGCGGGCCGGCCAATATCGCGTTTGATGACCGGGGTTACGCCTGGGTGACCAACAATGTGGTGCAGGGCACAGGGGTGTCAACTGGTGGCATCGTCGTGCTTCAACCCGATGGCAGGCCGGCTGACGGCACGGCCGGCACGCCACGCTCACCCATCACCGGTGGCGGTTTGCTCGGCCCCGGTTTTGGGGTGACGTTGGGGTCTGACGATTCGGTCTGGGTCGGCAACTTCGGCTGGGGCGGCTTTAATCCGACACCACTGGGCATGGGCAGTGTTTCGAGGTTTGCGCTGGACGGACAGCCAATTTCGCCGGCCAACGGCTACCACGGTGGTGCGGTCAGGGCGCAGTCCACTGTGCTTGACCATCAAGGCAACCTCTGGATCGCCAGTTTTGGCAACGACTCCATCGTGGTTTATCTGGGAGGTGATCCGGCCAAGTCGGTGAGCTATCAACAACCCGCTGGCAGCGGGCCATTTGGCTTGGCCGTCGTTGCGCCCGGCGGGAGTGGTGACGGTAGCCAGAATGCTGTGCTGGCCTGGGTCACCAACAGCGGCGGCCTGAGTGGTGCCTCCCAGAGCAGCGTTTGCCAGTTCAAACTTGAAAACGGGGTTTTGAGCCTGCTGAGTTCTCTGGCCGTGGGATCGGCCCTCAAGGGCATCGCGCTGGACTCCCTGGGCAATGTCTGGGTTGCCTCAGGTGGTGACCACACCGTCTACATGATCAGCCCCGACGGTTTGAGCCTGAAAGGCTTTCGGGCCGACAGCATCAATGGACCCTGGGGCGTGGCCGTTGACGGCAATAACAATGTGTGGGTGGCCAATTTTGGCCCGATTGAGAAAAATTCCGTCTACGGGCCAGCGGCCATCTCGCTGCTGATGGGGGTCCATCCCGATGCCCTGGCAGACGAGCCGCCTGTTGGCACACCGTTGATGCCAAAAAGCGGTTTCACCTTGGCTTCAGCGGGCGAACAAGTGCTGCTTTCAACTGGCGAGCCGCTGTATGGCCCTGGCAAGCCAGCTTGCTACAGCCCGCTGATGCGCCAGACCAATTGCGTGATTGACAAAGCAGGCAATGTCTGGGTGCTGAACAATTGGAAGCCGAATTTTGATGCTGACCTGATTAATCCCGGTGGTGACGGTGTGGTGATTTTTGTCGGTATGGCAAAACCAGGTGTGTCGGGCAACCGATGATCGCAGCGCAATGGCTGCTGCAAGCCTGAGTGGCTTCAAAAAGCTGATTTCATGCAGTCAGCAGCACCACCAGCGCCCCCGCGCCGCCCTGCGCAGGCCGCGCCTGCACAAACGCCAGCACCTCGGTTTTCTGGATCAGCCAGCTTTGCACCCGGCCCTTGAGCACTGGGGTTTTGCCCGGTGAGCCCAGGCCCTTGCCGTGCACCACCCGCACGCAGCGCCAGCCCATCCTGGTGGCGTCCTTGATGAAGGCGACCAGTGCCTCGCGGGCATCTTCGCGGCGCAAGCCGTGCAGGTCCAGCTGGGCCTGAATCGCCCAGCCGCCGCGCCGCAGCTTGCGGATCACGTCGGGCCCCATACTGGGTCGGCGAAAGCTCAGCGCTTCGTCGGTGTCCAGCAGGGTTTCAGCGTCAAATTCATCGGAAATCGCTTCGCGCATCACGGCCAGCTCGTCGCGCTGGTGCTGCACCGCAATCGGCGGGGTCTGCATGGGCTGGGGGGCCGTGCGCTGGCCGGGGCGGTGTTTGGGCGGCAGGGTTTTGACCGGGCCAACCGCGCGGCTGAACAGCTCTTTTTCGGCGCGCAGTTTGGCCTCCAGCAATTGGCGGGCGGTCTCGCGTTCAGCGGCCAGTCGGGCGCGGGTCTCCATCGCCTGCTTGACGCTGAGCAGCTCCTGCAGGGTTTTGACCGGGGGCAGGGCGGGGGCTTTTTTGGCGGGTTTGGCCGCGGCCGGTTTGGTTTTGACCACCTTGACCGCCGCCGGGGTGGACCGGGGTGGCGCGCTGCGCAGGTCCGGCTGGCGAATCGGGCGCTTTTGCACCCGGGTGGCGGCGGGCGTGGCCGGGCCGGGGGAGGGCGCCACCGAGGCCGGGGCGGCCCGTTTGAGCACGCTTTCCAGCGCCTGCCGCAGGGCGGGGGTCAGGTCAGGCTTTGGGGGGGTGGGGCGTGCGGCAGGCATGGTCAGGGCGAAAAGTTTCAGCGATTAGATCAGCCCCAGCTCGGCCATTGAAACTGCCTGGGTACTCGTCACCACAAAGTGGTCCAGCACCCGCACATCAACCAGCGCCAGAGCGGCTTTCAGCGTGTGGGTGAGGGACTCGTCAGCGCGGGACGGCTGGGCCGAGCCGCTGGGGTGGTTGTGGGCCAGCACCACGCTGGCGGCGTTGTGGGCCAGGGCGCGCACCACCACTTCACGCGGGTACACGCTGGTCTGGGTCAGGGTGCCGCGAAACAGTTCTTCTAACGCCAGCAGCCGGTGCTGGCTGTCCAGAAACAGCACGGCAAAAATCTCATGCGGGCGGCTGCCCAGCTGCAGCTGCAGGTAGTCGCGCACCGCCTGGGGCGTGTCAAACAGGGTTTTTTCCTTCAGCTGCTCGGCCAGTGCGCGGCGCGCCAGCTCCAGCACCGCCACAATTTCCGCGCGTTTGGCCGGGCCCAGGCCCTTGATGCGCTTGAGCGCGTCGGCCCCGGTGTGCAGCAGCCCGGCCACACCGCCAAAGGTTTCCAGCAGCTCCTGGCCCATCTGCAATGCGTTTTTGCCGGGCAGGCCGGTGCGCAGCAGCAGCGCCAGCAGCTCGGCGTCGCCCAGTGCACCGGGGCCACGGGCCAGCAGCTTTTCACGCGGTCGGGCATCCAGGGGCAGGTCTTTGAGGAGCAATGGGGCCTTCCAGCAGGCGCGCAGCCCACGGTTCTCAGTTTTCTACAATGGGGGCAGTTTACAAACACCGCCTTGCGCTGCCTTCCGAAAGCCTTATGTCCCACGATGCCCCCACTGCCACCACCCTGCCCGTGATCGAGGCCGGCTCCTTCCTGACCTTGCACTACCGCATGACCGGCCCTGACGGCGTCAACATCATCAACACCTTTGACGGCAAACCCGCCACGCTGAGCCTGGGCACAGGGGAGCTGTCGCCCGCGCTGGAGCAACCGCTGATGGGCCTGCCAGAAGGCACCCGGGCCACCTTCAGCTTGGCCGCAGGCCAGGCGTTTGGCGAGCGCAACCCCGATCTGGTGCAGTGGGTGGCGCGCAAGCTGCTCAACGAGCTGGGCGACCCGGCTGAGCAGTACAAGGTCGGCGACGTGGTGCAGTTCCCCACGCCCGACGGCATGGGTCAGTACGCCGGTGCGGTGCAGCAGGTGGGCGGCCCCAGTGATGCGGTGCAGTTTGACTTCAACCACCCGCTGGCCGGCCAGCCGGTGGTGTTTGAAGTCCAGGTCATCGGAGTGTTGTGATGGCTGACCAAGCGCACCAACGCCCTGAAGAGATCTTGCTGGCCGAGCCGCGCGGCTTTTGTGCGGGTGTGGACCGCGCCATTGAGATCGTTGAGCGGGCGCTGACCAAGTTTGGCGCGCCGATTTATGTGCGCCATGAGATTGTTCACAACACCTATGTGGTCAACGACCTCAAGGACAAAGGCGCGATCTTCATCGAGGAACTGGCCGACGTGCCGCCCGGCGCGACGCTGGTGTTCAGCGCCCACGGCGTGAGCCAGGCCATTCAGCGGGAAGCGCGTGCGCGCGGTTTCCAGATCTTTGACGCCACCTGCCCGCTGGTGACCAAGGTCCATGTGGAAGTGGCCAAGCTGCACAAGGAAGGCTACGAGTTCATCATGATCGGCCACAAGGGCCACCCGGAAGTCGAGGGGACCATGGGCCAGCTCGACACCGGCATCCACCTGGTCGAGGACGTGGCCGATGTGGGCCGCATCACACCGCTGCAAACCGAGCGGCTGGCCGTGGTCACCCAGACCACGCTGAGCGTGGACGACGCCGCCGAGATCACCGCCGCCGTCAAAGCGCGGTTCCCCCAGGTGCGTGCGCCCAAGCAACAAGACATTTGTTACGCCACCCAAAACCGCCAGGACGCGGTGAAGGTGCTCAGCCCGCAGGTCGATATTTTGATCGTGGTGGGCAGCCCGACCAGCTCCAACAGCAACCGCCTGCGCGAGCTGGCCGCCAAGCTGGGCACCGAGGCCTACATGGTCGACGACGCCAGCGAGCTGAAAGAAGCCTGGTTTGACGGCAAGGCCAAGGTGGGCCTGACGGCAGGTGCCTCGGCGCCCGAGATCCTGGTCAAGCAGGTGATTGACCGCATCAAGGCGTTGGGCGCGGTGTCCATCCGCAAGATGGACGGCATTGAAGAGACCATCAAGTTCCCGCTGCCCAAGGGCCTGAAGCTGGACGCCCAGGGCCATGTGCTGGAAGTGGGCGACAGCCAGCTGCACCACCTGGAGTGAGCGGCCAGCGCTGATCTGCTATTTAATTTGTAGCAATCCAGGCAATCAAAACCTAGGCTACGGCCCGTATTAATTCTAAAAAGACTCTTTTTATGCTCGACATCACCCTGCTACGCAAAGATTTGCCCTCCGCCATCGCCCGGCTGGAAACCCGCAAGTCTCCCCAGACTTTCCTGAATGTCGAGGCTTTTCAGGCGCTGGAGTCCGAGCGCAAGGCTCTGCAAAGCCGCACCGAAGAGCTGCAAAACCAGCGCAACACCTTGTCCAAGCAGATTGGTCAACTCAAGGCCAAGGGCGAAGACGCTGCTGGCGTGATGGCCCAAGTCAGCGCGTCCAAGGCCGAGCTGGAAGCCTCCAGCGTGCGGTTGGACCAGATCCAGGCCGAGCTGCAGGCGCTGCTGCTGGCGGTGCCCAACCTGCCGCACCCCAGCGTGCCGTTGGGCATCGGCGAAGCGGGGAATGTGGAAGTGCGCAAATGGAGCCCGGTGGGCGGTGCGGGCGCAGCGCCTGCTGCGCTGGACTTTGAAGCCCGCGACCATGTCGATGTGGGCCAGCCACACGGCCTGAACTTCGAGCTGGGCACCAAGCTGACCGGTTCACGCTTCACCGTCCTGCAGGGCCCGCTGGCGCGCCTGCACCGCGCGCTGGCCGCCTTCATGCTGGACGTGCAGACCACCGAGCACGGCTACACCGAGTGTTATGTGCCCTACATCGTCAACGCCGATTCCTTGCGCGGCACCGGCCAGTTGCCCAAGTTCGAAGAAGACCTGTTCGCCGCCAAAAAAGGCGGCCAGGAAGGCGAGGCGGAGAACGCCGCGCTGTACCTGATCCCCACCTCCGAAGTGCCGCTGACCAACTTTGTGCGCGACGAGATCGTGGCCGAGTCGGCCCTGCCGATGAAATTCACCGCCCACACGCCGTGCTTTCGCTCAGAGGCGGGCAGCTACGGCCGCGACACCCGCGGCATGATCCGCCAGCACCAGTTCGACAAGGTCGAGATGGTGCAAATCGTTCACCCCGAGCACAGCGACGACGCGCTTCAAGCCATGACCGGCCACGCCGAGGCCATCTTGCAAAAGCTGGGCCTGCCCTACCGCGTCATGCTGCTGTGCACCGGTGACATGGGTTTCGGTGCCGCCAAAACCTATGACCTGGAGGTCTGGTTGCCAGCGCAAAACACCTACCGTGAAATCAGCTCGATTTCCAACTGCGAAGCCTTCCAAGCCCGCCGCCTGCAGGCCCGCTTCAAAAACGCGCAGGGCAAAAACGAATTTGTGCACACGCTGAACGGCTCCGGGCTGGCCGTGGGCCGCTGCCTGGTCGCGCTGCTGGAGAACTACCAGCGCGCCGACGGCAACGTGGACATCCCCGCCGTGCTGCAGCCCTACATGGGCGGCCAAAGCGTATTGGCAGTCGCCTGATCCTGATAGAATCAGCGGCTACGCGGAGAGGTGGCAGAGTGGCCGAATGTACCTGATTCGAAATCAGGCGTACCGCAAGGTACCGTGGGTTCGAATCCCACCCTCTCCGCCAAAGATTGGTTTTATGTAGTCCAACATAGACCCCTAGAAGCCCCGGAACCCCAGTGTTCACGGGGCTTTTTTGTTTCTAGCCGTCCGATACGGGGTATTGCAAGCCGGGATGTTTTGGGGGTATGTTCAGGGGTATCGGCTCAAAACCATGGGGGTATTTCCCAAATCAGCCGTTTTGGAGCCTTCCATGCCGCTGACTGACACCGCTATCAAAAAAGCCAAGCCCGGCCCCAGTCCCGCCAAATTAAGCGACGGCAAGGGCATGTACCTGCTGGTGACCGAAAGCGGCTCCAAGCTGTGGCGCTGGAAGTACCGGGCTGACGGCAAGGAAAAAGTGATGGCCTTGGGGTCTTACCCCGATGTGACGCTGGCGCAGGCGCGGGACGCGATGGGCGCGGCGCGCAAGCTGTTGGCGACGGGCAGCGACCCGATGGTGAAGCGCAAGGCTGACAAGCTCGCCAAGCAGTCCGCTGCTGAAAACTCATTCCAAACCGTGGCCCTGCTGTGGTGGGAACAATGGCGCAGCGCCAAAAGCCCCCGCCATGCTGATGACGTGCACAAACGATTGAAGGCTGATGTTTTCCCCGCCATTGGGAAGCGGCCTGTTTCCGACATTCAAGCCCCAGAGCTGGTGGCGATGGTCAAGGCCATTGCAGGCCGGGGCGCACTGGACATTGCCAAGCGCGCTTTACAGACCTCAGGACAGGTATTCCGGTACGCCATCGCACATGGGCTGGCACAACGCAACCCGGCGACCGACATCAAGCCTGCGGACATTCTGGCTTCACGCAAGGCGGGGAACTATGCCCGGCTGGACGCCAAGGAACTGCCCGAACTGCTGCGCCACATGGAAGCCTATCAAGGCGCACCCGTCACGCGGTTGGCGATGAAACTGATGGCGTTGACGTTTGTCCGCACTTCCGAGCTGATCGGCGCGCGCTGGGCTGAGTTTGACCTAGAGGCGGGGCGCTGGGATATTCCCCCGGAGCGCATGAAAATGAAAACGCCGCACATCGTGCCTTTGTCGTCACAGGCCATCAACGTCCTGCAGACACTGCAGTTGGTGTCGGGGCATAACGCGCTGCTGTTCCCCGGTGAGCGTGACCATGAAAAACCCATGAGCAACAACACGATCCTCAAGGCGCTGGAACGCATGGGATACAAGGGTCGGATGACGGGGCATGGCTACAGGGGCATCGCGTCAACGGTGTTGCACGAAATTGGTTTCAACCATGCTCATATCGAACTGCAGTTGGCCCATCAGGAACGCGATGAAGTGAGCGCCGCTTACAACCATGCAACCTACCTCAGCGATCGCGCCAAGATGATGCAGCATTGGGGGGACTATCTGGAAAACTGCACTACAGGCAAGGTGTTGGCCTTCAAGCAAAAAGCCGCGTAAATAACCGTTTTGCCAGTCCTAGGCTGATCCCCGAAAACCCGTTTCCCTGACGGGCTGGGCTGGCACCTTTTTTCAGGGTGCGTTAGGGACGCAATGAAGAATTCAGTTGATGTCGCATCTTCAAGTAAGAGTAATGAACTCCTCTCCACCGACGAAAAAGTAAAGAGGTGGGCGAAGGCCACACGTTACAAGTTTGTATTTTATGACCTGGTCAAGAGCTTTGGCCCATCAGAACTCCCGGCGTCTGAGAGGAGAATTAACGATGGGTCCAAGAATGGCACTAAGAGACTCGGGCATTCGATCTGGGTGGCGGGGCAGGAAGCGGTCAATGCTTTGCAAGAGATGTTTTTCGTATCCGACCAAGGTTTAGATCGTCGCCCTTCAATCGAAGAACTCGACGAAGCGCTTCCCGACCTTCTTAGGCAAGCCGAGGAATTTCTCGATACAGATTTCTATCCGGATTTGGTGAAGTCATTTGAGGATGGCGTGATTGGGACAAATGTTTCCATCGCCGATTTTCGAGCCTATTGGTCGGATTACCGTTTGCCATCAAAGGTCATGGTGTTTCTGGACCTAATTCGCTCAACGCCTAGCGATCTTCAAGACGACTCGTTCGACAAGTTGCCTCAGAGACTCGCAGCGCTTGCCGCACTTATGAAAATCGATGACTGTGTACTTGCAAGTCTTGATGATGGCGGTCAACTTGATGAAGATGCAGTAGCTTTAGAACGACTGAGGAGTTTTGTATCTCCACCGAAGTCATCCAACATTGGACTCAAAGAGCTGAAACGAATTGCGCTGTCGGAAAGGGGGGCTGAGCTGGCCCACCGGCGTCATCGGAAGACGAATGATGCGCGCGAATGGGTTCTGTCGGAATGGGCAGCGCATGCCTCAGCATACGATGGCAACAAATCTGCCTTTTCACGCGACTATGTGCGCCGCGCTTTGAACGAGTTTCATATCAAGATTACGGAAAAGCAGATGCGGGAAGTTTGGCTAAAAGGCACCCCGTTTGCCAGCAAACCGGACGGGCTGCCAGCAAACGGGTGATGACTCTTACCAGCTAGACCAAGATGATCGACTCCATGCCAGCCACCACGGTGCTGGACGCAATTGGAGTCAATTTATGGTCAGCAAAAATCCGGTTCAAGGCACCGACCAAAAGCCTCATTACGCACGCGCAAAAGTCGCTTGCGCCCACTTTCAAATCGCGCGGTCAACGCTGTGGCAGTGGACAAAATCCCGCAACGGTTTTCCCCAGCCCCTGAAGGCTGGAGAAAAAGTCACGCTGTTTGACATCAACGCCATCGACGCTTTTCTTAAAGCGCAGGCAGCGAAGTAAGGGGGCCAAGCCATGACAAAAGAAAAGGCCACCTCCCCCGAAAAGAAAGCGGCCCTAGAAGCAATCAGGGCAGAGTTTAAGGGCACCAGTTCCGACACGCAATGCGCGCGGCTGCTGGAGGCGCTGACACGGTTTTCCATCACGACATTCGAGGCCATGCGCTATCTCGATGTTTATCACTGCCCCGCGCGCATATTGCAGCTACGCAAGGCAGGCCATCGAATCCTGACGCACAGGCAGACCGTGGTGACGGAGGCCGGGGTGAAGCATTGCGTCGGCTTGTACTCGCGGGAGGGAATGCAATGAGCACGCTGGACGCACTACACAACGACCTTGACTTGCCTACCGGACAGCGCGAGCGCAAAGCCTATGCAACCCTTGCGGCGCAATTTGCTTTGATTGGCGTGGAGCTGGTTAAGGGTGATCCGGAGGTGATTGGGCAAACGCCGTACTACGCGACCCGATACGGGCTGTGGAAGCCACTGGAAAGCTTGGACGCGGCGCGCGATTACCTGGCCAAGCGAACAAAGGCAGGCCGTGACCAAGAGCTACAAGCGCAGTAAGGACAAGCGGGATGGAGATCGCTACGTGGCCTTACCCCACGTGGTGATTGACAGCCCCAGCTATCGCGCTTTGGGATACGCTGCGCGCGCCTTGCTGCTCGACATTGCACGCCAGTACACGGGCAGCAATAACGGGCGGCTGGTGGCTTGCGCGAAGTACCTCAAGCCGATGGGATGGCGAAGTCACGACACGGTTTCGCGCGCACTGACGGAAGTGAAAGAGGCGGGGCTGTTGATTGAAACCCGCATGGGTATGCGACCTAACCGAGCGGCATGGTTTGCGCTGGGTTGGTACGCGCTCGATGTGACGGACGGCATAGACCTTGATCCAAAAACCTACCGCACAGGCCAATACAAAATCGCGGCGCTTACCCCGAAAGCCGGGGTAGAGAGGGTATGAACAGCCCCGATTTCTGGCGATGGGGTGAAGGGCTTTGCCCCGACCATCGGGGCTATCCGGTCACTTTCAGACGATGCGCTAACCCGATAGGCGGGGAGTATCTAGAAATACCATCTATTGCAGTCATTCAATGCCACAGATACAGGCATACGCATAAGAGTGGGGAGGTCGGATTGATGGCCTTTGACTTGATTGAACAAAGGCGAGTTGGCCTATTGATTTCGTTTTCTGTGGAGGTGGGCGAATGAGCAGAGGCGGCATGAGATACGGCGCTGGCAGGCCAAGCCACAAGGTCAAGGCAGAACACCTGCTGAGGGTGGAAATCGGCCGATGGCATCGCAGCGGCTATTTGCGCGCGGGGCGGTCATTCACCTGGAGTTGGCACCGTGGCGATGAACCCACAGGCAACATCGGTGTGGTGGTGCATGGCGCTGACTCATTGGCCCTGCAATACATGGTGGGCAGTGACGACCAGCGGCGAGACGGAAGCCAAACGATCCGGCTGGCCCACACGGCCTGCAATTACGGTAAGTCGCGGCCGTGGTTTGTTTGCCCGGTATGTCAGCGGCGCGCGGGTGTGCTGTATATGCGCGCTGGGCGCTTTGCCTGCAGGCACTGCCAGCGTGTTGCCTACAGCGCGCAGTCAGAGGACGCGGTGGCGCGTACATGGCGGCAGCAACGGCGAATAGAGGAAACGATCGGGGAAGACTGGCAGCGGCCTAGCGGCATGAGGCACCGCACCTATGCCCGTTTGCTGGATCGGCTGGAGGACTGTCAGCAAAAACGCGATGCGGCTTTTTGTGTGGCAGCGGCTGGGCTGCTACGGCGAATTGGGGTGCGTGGCCTAATGCCTTGAAAGGCGGTGGTATCGGGCAAGGCCTGAAAAAGTCTGAGTGGCTGAAGTTGAGACAAGCCATGCACTTATCCAACACAGCACCGCACGAACCTCGCAGTGTGACCCCTTAATCTAGGCCCGTGATGGGCAAAAGTGATTACGATTTCACGTATGGCGGAAGGACTTTTACCGCCTGATTGAGAAATTGAAATTCTGATTCAGGCAAGTTCTGCGGTGGGAAGTCGAAGTGGCACAGCGTGCCAAACAGTTCCCCGTTGTTTTCGGAGATCGGCAGTCCAACGTAGGTATTCAATACACCTTTGTACACATGGCCGTCGAGCCTGTTATCAACTGCAGAGTCGTGCGTTGTGAACGAACCATCACGCAGGACAAACTGGCAAAAGCTATTTTCAAAAGGGATGACCTTAAAGCTCTCCGGTACGACCTCACCAAGCTTGTCAACAATGGCAACGTTCCGCATCATCGCGCCATCAAGCTTAAAAACTGCCGTAAACCGATGCGGAACACGTTGGTTCAGGACGGATAAGCCAGCCTCCAGCCCTTTACATTGAAGTTCGTTCTGTAATTCAATGAGCGCTAAGTCCATTTCCAACTCCCAGCTTTAAGAATGTAAGTTTTTAGAGTGTGTTTCTTCGCTGCACTTGTCAATCAACAATGGACAGAGTTTAGTTAAATTGACTGCTTTTCTCTCTGGCTGGGACGGGGCTCTAAAAAAGTCGTCTGTTTTTTCGCGTCGTAAACCACACCGTATGTCACACAGAGAAAAAATTCCCCACTTCAAAACAATCAAATCCAATCAGGCGGAAAAGTTGGGTGACGAACTCAATTTGGGGGTATTTTTGGGGGTATGTCCGACTTTGAAATCAGCGAAAGCTAGCGTTCATGCGGGTTGGCAAGGATGATAGGAACGACACCCTCGCCAAAATTAAAAAGCCTTGTTGCTCATTGAGCAACAAGGCTTTTTTCGTTTCTTGCCGTGGATCTGGCATCACCCAACAAAAGCACTGCTCAAGCGCAGGCTGCATGGTGTTTGTTGACAAGGTGGCTTTGGCGTTGTGACTCCACGACTCGGGTGCACGTGATGAAATCCAGAGTCGTGGCTGTGAATGCCTCGAACTCATTGGGCTTGTCGGACGCGGCGAAAAATCGGACAGTCCTGCAGATGCTGAGCCGTTCTATCAACTTCAATATATTATTTCAGTTACACACACCCACTAAAAGGAAAGTATGTCCATTCAGTCCCTCATGAAGTCCAGCGTGATCGCTCTTGCGATCGTCAGCGGTGCTCCGCTTTTTGCACAGGGAACGCCCATCAACACGGCCGCGTTCGACGCACTGATCGCTCAGGGCTCCGTTGCCGACGCAGCGACCATCGCGTCGAGCACATGGGCCAGCAAGATCAAGCAGGCTGGCACGCTGCGCCTGGGCGGTACGCAAACTTCGAATCTGTTCTCGTTGCTGAACGAGAAGGATGGCAAGATCCGCGGTTTCGACGCGGGTCTGGCACAACTCATCACCCGCTACATCCTGGGCGACGCGGGCAAGTATCAGTTCACGCAGGTTACCTCGTCCACACGTGAGCAGGTGCTTGTCAACGGCCAGGTGGACCTTGTATTTGCGACTTACTCCATCACACCTGCCCGCGCTGAGAAGATCTCGTTTGCCGGTCCGTACTACACCTCCCAGGCGGGGGTGCTGGTCAAGTCCAGCAACAAGACGATCCAGTCGCACAACGATCTGACGGCCAAAAAGACCGCAACGCAAGCAGGATCTACCGGACCTGCGATCCTGGCGCAGTTCGCACCCAAGGCTGTCGTGCAAGAGTTCCAGACCCACCAGGAGGCTCTCGACGCACTCCGCCAGCAACGCGTGGACGCCTACGTGACCGATTACACGCTGCTGCTCAACACCGTCAGCCTCGGAGGCGGCGACGCCCAGTTGGCGGGCGCGCCGTTCGGACCCCAGGAGCCTTACGGCGTCGGATTGCCCAAAGGCTCCGATGGTGTGGCATTCATCAATGCTTTTCTGAAGAAGATTGAAGCCGACGGCACCTGGGCCAAGCTTTGGACCGTGTCGATCGGGCAGCGGACCGGCAGCGTGGCCGTTCCGGCGCCGCCCTCCCTCCCTTAGTCGATGAGCAGTGTCGCGCGGCTGCTGGCCGACTACGGGCCTGCCTTCGGGCAGGCTCTCCTGCTGACGTGGAGGCTCACCGTGATCTCATTCGCGGCGGGTTTTGTGCTTGGTACGGTCGTGGCCGTCCTGCGGCTCCTTCCGCTGCAGCCACTCCGCTTTTTTCTGACCGGCTACGTCGAGATTTTCCGCAACATTCCCAGTGCCGTGCTGCTCATCTTCATCGTGTTCGCGCTGCCTGATCTGAATGTCCTGATCGACTATGAACCCAGCGTGATCCTGACGTTGACGCTGGTTTGTTCGGCGTTCACGGCAGACTACCTGCGCGCAGGCATCAATACCGTGAGCAGTGGCCAGGTCGAAGCTGCACTCAGTCTGGGCATGCGTCCGATGGGCATCATCTCTGCAGTGGTGTTGCCGCAGGCGCTGCGTGCGGTCGTGCAACCGATGACGTCGCTGCTCATTGCGCTGATGCTGTCGACCTCGCTGGCATCACAGGTCCCGTTTCCAGGCCGGGAACTCACCGCGCTCGTGGCCAAGATCGCCAATGACTCTGCCGCCGGTATTCCTGCCTTCGCAGTGGCCGCGGCGATGTATGTGGTGTCGGGGCTGCTCATCGCGTGGGCTGGTGCCACCCTGGAAAAGAAGGTTCGGATATTGAGATGAGCCGTGCTCCAGTGGAAGACATTCTGTTTCGAGATCCGAGCCCGAAAGTCAAGGCCGTGACAGGGGGCGTGAGCGCTGTGGTCGCATCCGTGCTTGTTGCGGGCATCGTGTTCCAGTTTCATGCCGCAGGCCAGTTTGACGTGCGGCTCTGGGAGTTGTTCACGAAGAAGACCACTTGGGGCTTCCTGGCCACCGGCCTGCTTGGCACGCTCGCTTCGGCCGCGACGGCCGCTGTCATCGCACTTGCCCTGGGCCTGGTACTTTTGATGGGCCGTTTGTCGCGACAGCGGTTGGTGCGTTGGCCAAGCGTGGCGGTCATTGAGTTCCTGCGTGGCGTGCCGACGCTGCTGCTCATCTATGTGTGTTTTCTGGTTCTGCCCTCGACCGGCGTCAAGCTGAGCACCTACTGGATGTTGACCTTGCCCGTTGGGCTGAGCACTGCGGCAGTGGTGGCTGAGGTGTACCGCGCGGGCGTGCTCGCTGTTCCCCGTGGCCAGACTGATGCTGCGCGAAGCCTGGGGCTCGCCGAAGGTCAAGTGTTCTTTTCTGTTGTTTTCCCCCAAGCCCTGCGGTACATCATTCCGGCATTGGTTGCACAACTGGTCATCGTGGTCAAGGACACCACGTTCGGCTATGTCGTCACCTACGGCGAATTGATGCAGAACGCCAAGGTGCTCATCGCCAACTACCAGACGCTGGTGCCTGTGTACCTGGTTGTAGCAGCGCTGTACTGTCTGGTGAACTACAGTCTGTCAAAGGCGAGCCAGCGGCTCGGCCGACGCCTGCATTGACCAGCCTGAAACGGCTCGCGTGACGGCGACGCGACTTTTTTCAGGGGGAGGGCCGTTGCGGCAACCGGGGCCTACAGCAGCCCGTGCGTGCGCGCCAGGTGGCTGGCTTGGGAGCGGCTTTTCACGTTCAGGCGTTTGAACAGGCGCCACAAATGCACCTTGACCGTGTGTTCGCTGATCTCCAGGGACTGGGCGATGTCGCGGTTGCTCAGGCCTTTGTCAATCATCACCAGCAGCTGTTTTTGGCGTTTGGAGAGCTTTTCTGTGGGGGCTGACGTCGGCAGGTCCCCGACCACTGGCTCCAGGTCTTCCTGCAGAAACAGGCGCAATACGCTGGATATTTCGGTGGCGCCGGCTGATTTCTGGATATACACGTCCGCACCGGCTTCGATGCAGGGTTCTTCATAGTCCTGCGCGGGGGCGCCCGACAGCACAATCAGATGCGCCTCGGGAAACCGCTTTTTTAGCGCAGCCACCCCTTCGGCGCCGGTGTTGTCTGGCAGTTTGAGGTCCATGGAGATCAGGCTGGGCACGCCGTGCTCCTGCATGGCTTGCGTGACCATGCTGATCCGGTCCATCTCGATGATGTGAGCGCCACGGCTGATGCGGTGAATCAGCATGCCAATGGCTTCACGCATCAGTGGATGTTCATCGATAACAAAAATACCCATTTCGGTTCTAAATCTCTTAAATATGCAGCTAGTAGCATAGCGTCGTAATGTCAAATCAGACGCTCTACTAATTCACGAAATTGTGTAGGAATCGTTAACTCAAGTTGTAAAAAACAACATCTCTGCCGTTGTTGTGCGGCTGAAGGCCACGGGTTGGGCGGACTTCGTCAGGTCGCTGGCGGAGTTTCAGGTGCAACGGGTTGGCAGGCCTGTTTTTTTCATACCGAAGCGTCTGGGCGGCGGTTTCAGGCCTTGGCTGCCCGTGCCGCGCAAAACCCTCGATGGTCCATGAAATCGGCTCTTTGGCGTTGGCTGCCGGGTCGCGCACGCGACTCCTCTGCAGCTGACCCATCGAGGTCAATCGCTGGTCAGTTGGAGTGCTTCCCGCTCAAAAAGTTGCGAGCACAGCGCCGATAAGCGGCGTTGCCCGGGTGGGACGGCTCAGGTGGCGGCGTTTGCCGCGCTGAAAAACGCCAATGCGGCCACCACGTCCTGCAGGCTGGCACCGGGTGCCAGGGTGATGCCATCCGGCAGGGGGGTGTTGGGTTGGATGTTGTTTTTTTGCAAATTCGACACCGTTTGTGCCGCGTCTTTGGGCGAGGCGAAACCGGTGCTTTGCAGCAGCAAGCGGCCGTCGGCACTTTGCAGCTTCAGGTAGAAGTGGCCGTCGGCCTCACGGTATTGTTTGAACACCGGAGCGGCGGCTTTGGCGATTTTGGCGGCCTTGGCCTTGGCCGGGGCGGCGGCCAGGGTGGTCAAGCTGCGCAGGCCCACGGCGCGGCGCAGTTCACCCATCAGCGGGGTGGCTTCTTCCCGGGCTTTGCGGGCACCGGCCAGCAGCAAGGCTTCGATGTGGGCCGGGTCGTTGATCAGGGCGTCGTAGCGCGCCCGCATCGGGGCCACGTCTTGGTCGATGCGCTCGAACAGGATCTGTTTGGCGTCACCCCAGGCAATGCCGTCAGCATAGGCCTGGCGCATGGCCGCTGTTTCATCAACGCTGGCAAAGGCCTGGTACATCTGGAACAGGGCGGAGCCTTCGACGTCTTTGGGCTCGCCGGGGGCGCGGGAGTCGGTCACCAGACCGGCAATCAGTTTGCGCAGCTGCTCACGCGGGGTGAACAGCGGGATGGTGTTGTCGTAGCTTTTGCTCATCTTGCGGCCGTCCAGACCGGGGAGCAGGGCCACCGACGCTTCGACGGCGGCTTCGGGCAGCACCAGGTGCTCGCCATACAGGTGGTTGAAGCGCTGGGCCATGTCGCGCGCCATTTCGATGTGCTGGATCTGGTCACGGCCCACGGGCACTTGGTGCGCCTTGAACATCAAAATGTCCGCGCCCATCAGCACGGGGTACATGAACAGGCCGGCGGTCACGTCGGCATCTGGGTCATTGCCTGCGGCATTATTTTTGTCGACAGACGCCTTGTACGCGTGGGCCCGGTTGAGCACGCCCTTGCCCGTCACGCAGGTCAGCAGCCAGGTCAGCTCGGGAATTTCAGGGATGTCGGACTGGCGGTAAAACGTGACACGTTCCGGGTCCAGCCCGGCGGCCAGCCAGCTGGCGGCGATCTCCAGCGTCGAGCGCTGGATGCGGGCCGGCTCGTCGCATTTGATGAGGGCGTGGTAGTCGGCCAGAAAGTAGTAGCTCTGCACACCGGGCAGGCGGCTGGCAGCCACGGACGGGCGGATCGAGCCGACGTAGTTGCCCAGGTGAGGCGTGCCGGTGGTGGTGATGCCGGTCAGAAAGCGTTGCGGGGAGGGGGTTGCAGGGGTCACAGGGGTTGCAGTCATCATTTCACCAACAGGGCGAGTGGGGTTAAAACAGTGGTGATGAAACTGTAGGTCGCGGCCATCAGCGGTTGCATCCAGAAGGTGCTGATCACGCCGGTCAACACCAGCGCCATGACCACAAAAAATCCCCACGGCTCAATGCGGGACACCAGCTCCGCCTGCTTGTAGGGCAGCAGTCCGACCAGGATGCGGCCCCCGTCGAGCGGTGGCAGCGGGAACAGGTTGAAGACAAACATCACCACATTGACCAGAATGCCAGCTTGGCACATCTTGATGAAAAACGGCTCGGTCACGCTGGCCCCCTGCAGCAGGTAGAACGCCACGCCCCACAGCAGGGCTTGAATCAGGTTGGCGCCCGGCCCGGCCAGCGCGACCCAGATCATGTCGCGCTTGGGGTTGCGCAGGCGGCCGAACTGCACTGGCACCGGCTTGGCGTAGCCGAACAGAAACGTTCCGCCGGTGGCGATGTACAGCACCAGCGGCATGACGATGGTGCCGACCGGGTCGATGTGTTTCATCGGGTTCAGCGTGACGCGACCCAGGGCGTAGGCGGTGTTGTCGCCAAAGTAGCGGGCCACGTAGCCGTGCGCGGCTTCATGCACCGTGATGGCAAACAGCACGGGCAGCGCATAAATCGCAATGGTTTGAATGATGTTGGCAATGTCCATGGCGCGATTGTCTCAGAGGGGTAGGGCCGCGCCGGGGCGTGGCTGACGGGCCAATTTAAAGGCCAAGCAGGGAAGCGTCGCCCCGGCCTTGCCGGATCACCACGGCTTCGCCGCCGTCCACGCTGCCCATAGCGGTCAGGTCGATGACGGTGGTGGGCTGTTGAAAGCAGGCCCCGGCGTCCAGCACAAAGGCCAGTTCATGCTCCATCAGCGCGCGAATGGCTTCGGCGTCGTTCAGCGGCTCGTGCTCACCGCGCGGGATCAAGGTGGTGGCCAGCAGCGGTGCGCCGTGCAACTCCAGCAGCGCTTGCAGCGCCTTGTGCTCGGGCACACGCAGGCCAATCGTCTTGCGTGATGGGTGGCTGAGGCGGCGCGGCACTTCCTTGCTGGCTTCCAGAATGAAAGTGAACGGCCCCGGCGTGGCGGCTTTGAGTAGGCGGTACTGTTTGTTGTCGACCCGGGCGTAGTTGGCCAGCTCGCTCAGGTCGCGGCACAGCAGCGTCAGGTGGTGTTTGTCGTCCACGCCCCGGATGCGGCGCAGGCTGTCGGCTGCGGCCTTGTCGTCCAGGTGGCAGACCAGCGCGTAGCTGGAGTCCGTGGGCACGGCCGCAATGCCGCCCCGGGCAAGCAGCGCCACGCCTTGTTTGAGCAGGCGGGCCTGCGGGTTGTCGGGGTGGATGTCAAAAAACTGGGCCATGCCATCAAATGCGCCTCAAGGGCGGTAAGTCAAGAGAAGATCAAGATCAGGATTCGGGCGGCAGGATGCGTATTGACGCCTGGGCGCGGCTTTCACGCATGGCCAGCCAGGCCCCGGCAGCGCCGCACAGCGCAATCAGCGCCATGCCGGCCAGCGACCAGCCATCGGGCACGTGGGAAAAAGCAATCCAGCCGCCCAGCATGGCAAAGCCGATTTGCAGGTACAGATACGGTGTCAGCGTAGCGGAAGGCACCCGCTGGTAGGCCAGGATCAGCAGAAAGTGGCCCACGGTGCCCATCAGCCCCATCAACATCAGCCAGCCCCACAGGGTGCCGTCGGGCAGGGAGGTCCACACCCATGGCAGCATCACGCTGGCAATCAGCATGCCGACCCAGCCGGTGTAGAAATGCATGGTCACCGGGTCTTCGGTTTTGGCCAGTCGGCTGGTCAGCAGTTGAAACCAGGTGTTGCTGATCACCAGCCCCAGCGGCAGCAAGCTGGCCCAGTTGAAAGCTGAGTGCCCCGGCCGGATGATGACCATGGTGCCAGCAAAGCCGCCCATCACCAGCGCCCAGCGCAGCGGGGAGACTTTCTCGCCCATCGTGGTGGCGGCCAGCAGCGTCATCACCAGCGGGACAATCATCACCAGCGCCGTGAACTCGCCCACCGGCATGTGCTTGAGGCCAAAAAAAGCCAGCAGGCTGGTGGTCAGCAGCAGCACGCCGCGCAGCAGCTGAAAGCGCGGGTGCGCGGTGCGCAACACGCTGCGCCCGCGCAGGGGCAGCACCACGGCGGTGGTCACCACGGCCTGAAACGCGTAACGCACCCACAGCGCCATCAGCAGCGGCACACTGGCGCTGACATACCGGGTGGTGGTGTCCAGCGTGGCAAAACAGGCGGTGGCCAAAATCACCAGGCCGATGCCGGCCAGGGCGCTGCCGGAGAGTTTGCTCACTGGATGCGGTCCGCCAGCAGGGCCCACACCGGGGTCAGCTCGCCGGGCAGAAAGGGCAGCGCGCCCAGGTCAATGCGGCTCTCGTCCGGGCAATGGAAGTCACTGCCGCGTGACGCCGCCAGGCCGAATTCTTTCGCGGTTTCAGCGTACTTGATGTACTCGGGCGGGCTGTGGCTGCCGGTGACGACTTCCACCGCCTGCCCGCCATGGGCCTTGAACTCGGTGAACAGCGCGTACTCCTCGTTGGCACTGAACTTGTAGCGGCCGGGGTGGGCAATCACGGCCACGCCATGGGCTTGCGTGATCCAGGTCACGGCGTCTTTCAGCGTGGCCCAGCGGTGCGGCACATAGCCGGGTTTGCCTTCGGTCAGGTACTTGCGGAACACCTCGGACGTGTTGCTGCACGCGCCGGACTCGACCAGAAAACGCGCAAAGTGCGTGCGTGAAATCAGCTCCGGGTTGCCGACAAACTTCAGCGCGCCTTCGTAGGCCCCCAAAATGCCGACCTGGGCCAGCCCGTCGGCCATCTCCATGGCGCGCTGCTGGCGCCCGCCCCGGGTGGCGTGCAGGCCCTGCACCATGGCCGCGTCGTCGGCGTCAAAGCCCAGGCCCACGATGTGCACGGTTTCCCCAGCAAAAGTCACTGAGATCTCGGCCCCCGTCAGGAAGTGAATGCCGTTGGCTTTGGCCGCTGCGGCAGCGCGCTGCAGGCCGCCAATTTCGTCATGGTCCGTCAGGGCCCACAGCTCCACCCCGTTGGCCTTGGCGCGCTCGGCCAGCGCCTCGGGGGTCAGGGTGCCGTCTGACACGACGGAGTGGCAGTGAAGGTCTGCGTTGAGGATGTTTTGGGCATTCGATGGGGTCACCGATTCATTTTAGGCTTGATGGGTTTAACCTGCAGTCGCCACCGTGCTCGCCGTTGGCGATGCCATCCCCTACGATTCCTTCCTTTTGACTGCACAGGCCCCCCATGATCACCCTGCACCACCTCAACAACTCCCGCTCGCAACGCATCCTGTGGCTGCTCGAAGAGCTGGGCGTGCCCTATGAGATCAAGCGCTACCAGCGTGACGCCAAAACCATGCTGGCCCCGCCCGAGCTGCGGGCCATTCACCCGCTGGGCAAGTCGCCCGTCATCACCGACGGCGACGTTTGCGTGGCCGAATCCGGCGCGATCATCGAGTATTTGATTGAACGCTACGGCCAGGGGCGTTTGATTCCGGCCCCTAGCACGCCCCAGCGCCTGCGCTACACCTACTGGCTGCACTTTGCCGAGGGCTCGGCCATGCCGCCGCTGCTGCTCAAGCTGATTTTTGACAAGATCGAAACCTCACCGATGCCGTTTTTTGTCAAACCGATTGCCAAGGGCATTGCGGGCAAGGTCAAGCAGTCGTTCATCGCCCCGCGCATTGCCGAGAACCTCGACTACATGGAGGCCGAGTTGGGCAAGGCGACCTGGTTTGCCGGGGACACCATGACCGGCGCGGACATCCAGGTCAGCTTTGTGCTGGAAGCCTGCGCCGCGCGCGGTGGGCTGAACGAAAGCCGGCCGCGTTTGATGGCGTTTCTCCAACGCATCCACGCGCTGCCCGCCTACCAGCGTGCGCTGCAGCAGGGCGGTGCGTATTCGATCATGGCGTGAGGGCGACGGGCTGGGAAAATTGCTATATTTTCAGGAGCAGGACCGGCAATGAACGCCTAGGCTAGTGGCACTTTAAGTGCCTGAAATGGCTGCCAAACCCCGCCCAGGCTCTGAAAATTAACCTAAGTGTTAATTTTTAGATCATTTTGATCTACGTCACCCTTCAAATTGCCTACCAGCCAAGGCGTTCATTGCCTGCAGTGCTATTGATTTGATAGTGTTCTGGCGGGGGCAAGGTGTTCTACCCCTCTGCCGCCTCCACCAGAAACCGCACGCGTTTGACGCCCTGCCACTCGTCCGCGTCCAGCCGGAAGGCCAGCGTCACGCGTTCGGGCAGCTGCTCGGTGTGACCAAACCACATGGCGTCCACCGGCTGGCCCTGGTGTTTGAGTTTGAGGGACAGGTGTTTGTCACCCACCAGGCGCTGGGACACCACCTCAACTTCTTCGCTGAACGTGGGGGCTGCAAACCCCTGGCCCCAGACGGCCTGGTGCAGCGTGTCCACCACGTCGGCGCGGCGGTACTGGGCGGGCAGGGGGCCGTCGGTGTCGAGGCGGCGGGTCAGCGTGGCGGCGTCCAGCCATTCTCTAGCGACCTGCTGCAGCGCAAACTCAAAGGCCTCGAACTGCGACTCGTCAATCGTGCAGCCGGCCGCCATGGCGTGGCCGCCAAAGCGCAGCAGCACGCCGGGGCAGCGTTTGGCGACCAGGTCCAGCGCGTCACGCAGGTGAAAGCCGGGGATCGAGCGGCCCGAGCCCTTGAGCTCGTGCTCCTTGCCCGGGGCCTGGCTGGCGGCAAACACAAAAGTCGGGCGGTGCAGCTTGTCCTTGATGCGGCTGGCGACGATGCCGACCACGCCTTCATGAAAGTCGGGGTCAAAAATCGCCACCGCCGGTGGGGGTTCGTCGTCCTCGTCGATCATCGCGTCGGCGGCCAGCTGGGCTTGCTCGCGCATGCCGCCTTCAATCTCACGGCGCTCGCGGTTGATGCTGTCCAGCAGCTGCGCCAGCTCGTCGGCCTTGCGCACGTCGTCGGTCAGCAGGCATTCAATGCCCAGTGTCATGTCGGCCAGCCGCCCGGCAGCGTTGATGCGCGGGCCGAGGGCAAAACCAAAGTCAAAGGTGGTGGCCACCGGGGCCTTGCGGCCTGCTGCGGTGAACAGGCTGGCCAGCCCGGCGGGCAAATGCCCGGCGCGGATGCGTTTGAGGCCCTGCGCCACCAGGCGGCGGTTGTTGGCGTCCAGCCTGACCACGTCGGCCACGGTGCCCAGGGCAACCAGCGGCAGCAGTACGTCCAGCTTGGGCTGGCTGGCGGCGGTGAAGATGCCCCGCGTGCGCAGCTCGGCCCGCAGCGCCAACAGCACATAAAACATCACGCCGACACCGGCAATCGATTTGCTCTCAAACCCGCAGCCGGGCTGGTTGGGGTTGACGATGACGTTGGCGTCGGGCAGCCCGATGCTGCCGTTCATCAGCGCGGGCAAGTGGTGGTCGGTCACCAGCACCTGCAGGCCCAGCGCCTTGGCTCTGGCCACACCGTCGATGCTGGCAATGCCGTTGTCGACCGTGACCAGCACATCCGCACCCGTGGCCTTGACGCGCTCGGCAATCGGGGCGGTCAGGCCGTAGCCGTCCACCACGCGGTCAGGCACCAGGTAGCTGACGTGCTGAAAGCCCAGTAATTTCAGCCCGCGCAGGGCCACGGCGCAGGCGGTTGCGCCGTCGCAGTCGTAGTCGGCGACCACGCAGATGTGCAGGCCGTCCCGCAGCGCGTCGGCCAGCAGCACGGCAGCTAGGCCGGTGCCCAGCATGTCGCTGGGGGGCAGCAGCCGGGCCAGGCCGTCGTCGAGCTGGTCAGGTGAATGCACGCCCCGGGCGGCGTACAGCTGCGCCAGCAGGGGGTGGACGCCCGCTTGCTCCAGCTGCCAGACGCTGCGGGGCGGGACGTCACGGATGTGGATTTTCATAGTTGGTCGAGCAGGGATTGAACGGGCTGGGGGCTGAACAAGTTGGTTAGCCGTTGCACCCAGCCGATGGGGGCTGATTCAAAAGTCTGGGCGTGGCTGTCACCGCACAGCGTCAGGCGCACGGTTTCACCGGCCTTCTGGCGCGCCAGCAACTGGGCGATGTCTCCGGCGTCCAGCGCAGCCCAGGCAGCGGCGTAGGCGGCCCAGTCGTCGGTGAACACGGCCTGCGCCAGCGTGCGGGGGGCGGTCGGGGCTTCCAGCGTAGCCACCGTGCCGGGCAAAGCGCCCGAACCGCTGAGCCAGAAGGAATTGACGGTGCGCTGCCGGTTGGCGCTGCGCGCGTCGTTCAGCGGGTGGGTGTAGAGCAGCATCTGCATTTCGTTTTGCAGCCTTCTGAGCGATCCGGCTGTGGTTTTGTCCGGCAGCCACGCATCCACATTGCGGCCCAGCACGCGGTCCAGGGAAGCGGTGGGCAGGGTGCGGAAAACCTCGCCTTCGGCCAGCCAGCGGCCCGGGGTGGTGGGGTGCAGGGTGATGCCTTCGGTGCCGAAGTAGGGCTGCATGGCGGCGTGCAGGGTGTGAGCCTCGTCGGCCGTCAGCGCCAGTCCGGCCGGGTCGGTCAGCGTGGCGTGTTCGCGGCCCATGGCCCAGTGGCAGGGGGTGACGAAGGCCCAGGCCTTGCCGGGGGGCATGCCCATCGTGTGGGCCTCCCGCGCAGCCCAGGGTACCAGGCCGTCGGGCGCTTCACCCCCGCCCGGCAGCCCCAGCGCAGTTGCCAGCACCCGTTCATGGGGGGGCGACATCGAATGGGCGCTGCCCGTGTGGGTCTGGACACGTTTCATGCCCTGCAGCAGTTTGCCCAGGTGCTGGAAGCTGTTGGGGGGCAGCGTTTTCATGGCGCTGGCCCAGGCGGGGCCGGCGCAGGCGGCAAAGGCAATCACAAGGTGCTCGGTCATCCGGCTATTGTCCGGGATGCCACAATTGGCGGTTATGCAAATCCCCTACGAGCTGATGCTGGGCTGGCGCTACACGCGCGCGGGCCGCGCCACCCGGCGCAATGGTTTTATTTCCTTCATTTCCGGTGTCTCCATGCTGGGCATTGCCCTGGGCGTGGCGGCACTGATCATTGTGCTGAGTGTGATGAACGGCTTTCAAAAAGAAGTGCGTGACCGCATGCTGGGCGTGATCTCGCACATCGAGGTGTTTGCGCCCAACGGCGCAGCACTGGCTGATCCGCAAAAAACACTGGCGGAAATCCGTGCCAACCCGAACGTGACGGGCGCTGCAACGTTCATCGCAGCCCAGGCATTGTTGGCCAGGGGTGAAGACATGAAGGGCACGCTGGTGCGCGGCATTGACCCGGCGCTGGAAGGCCAGGTCACCGACCTGGCGGTGACGTCATCGAGCACGCTAGCCAAGCTGGTGCCGGGCAATTTTGGCGTGGTGCTGGGCGGTGAGCTGGCCCGCGCCATGGGCGTGCGGGAGGGCGACACCGTCACGCTGATTGCGCCCAGCGGGCAGGTCACGCCGGCCGGGGTGGTGCCGCGCCTGAAACAGATGACGGTGGTGGGCACCTTTGATTCCGGCCATTTTGAATACGACTCGGCTCTGGTCATGCTGCACCAGGACGACGCAGCCAAAATCTTCAGGCTGGAAGGGCCCACGGGCATCCGCATCAAACTCAAGAACCTGAACCAGGCACGGGAAGTGGCCTCGGCGCTGTCCCAAACGCTCAGCGGTGACTTGCTGATCCGCGACTGGACAAGGCAGAACAAAACCTGGTTTGCCGCCGTGCAGCTGGAAAAACGCATGATGTTCATCATCCTGACGCTCATCGTGGCGGTGGCAGCCTTCAACCTGGTCAGCACGCTGGTGATGACGGTGACCGACAAACGCGCCGACATCGCGATTTTGCGCACGCTGGGCGCCAGCCCGAAAAGCATCATGGGGGTTTTTGTGGTGCAGGGCGCGATGGTCGGGGTGATCGGCACGCTGGCCGGGCTGCTGTTTGGCCTGGCGATTGCCTTCAACATCGACACGCTGGTGCCCGCGCTGGAGCGCCTGCTGAACGCCAGCTTTTTGCCCAAAGACATCTACCTCATCAGCCACATGCCCAGCGACCCGCAGTACAACGACATCATGCCGATTGCCGTGATTGCGCTGGTGCTGGCGTTTCTGGCCACCCTGTACCCCAGCTGGCGCGCCAGCCGTGTGAACCCCGCAGAAGCCCTCCGTTATGAATGAAGTTGTGTTGCAGGCCACCGGCCTGACCAAACGTTTTGTCGAAGGTCGCCTCGACGTCACCGTGCTCAAGGGTGTGGACCTGCAGGTCCATGCAGGCGACACGATTGCCATCGTTGGCACCTCGGGCTCAGGCAAAAGCACGCTGCTGCACCTGATGGGGGGGCTGGACGCGCCCACCAGCGGTGCCGTCACGTTGATGGGGCAGGACCTGGCCACGCTGTCGGCAGACAAGCAGGGCCAGCTGCGCAACCAGCACCTCGGGTTTGTCTACCAGTTTCACCACCTGCTGCCGGAGTTCAGCGCGCTGGACAACGTGGCCATGCCGCTGTGGATCCGGCGCATGCCCCGGCCAGAGGCGGCGCGCATTGCCACCGCCATGCTGGCCAGCGTGGGGCTGCACGAGCGCATTGCCCACCGCCCGGCCGAGCTGTCTGGCGGTGAGCGCCAGCGCGTGGCGATTGCGCGGGCCCTGGTCACGCAGCCGGCCTGCGTGCTGGCCGATGAGCCCACCGGCAACCTGGACCGCAGCACCGCCGACGGTGTGTTCCAGCTCATGCTGCAGCTGGCGCGTGACAAGGGCACGGCGTTCATCATGGTCACGCATGACGAGTCGCTGGCGGCGCGCTGCACGCGGCGCTTTCGGTTGGTTGAAGGGCGTTTGTCGGAGTGGGCGCCGCTGGCGTCGTAGCGGCGGGTCGGTGCGTCCGTTCGGCCGCCGGGCTGTCATACTTCGCGCGGCGCTTACAGGTTTGTAAGTATCGTAAAAATGAATTTCTGGGGCAGGGAACAATGGCGTTGATCGTGCTGATGGAAGACGACCTGACCACGGTGACACTGATCACGGTGGTGCTGAAGAAATCGGGTCACCAGGTGTTGTCTGCAGACAATGGCCTTGACGGCCTGGCGTTGGTGCGCCTGCACCGGCCGCAGCTGGTCATCAGTGACGTGCAGATGCCGCACATGGATGGCCTTCAGATGTTGACCGCCTTGCGCCAGGAGCCCGACATTGCCGCCACGCCTGTGGTGCTGCTCACCTTTCTGGACGACCGCTCGGACATGCGCATGGCCATGGTGTCGGGCGCGGACGACTACATCACCAAACCCTTTCGGTTCAAGGAGCTGCTGGAGGCGGTGTCTGCCCAGCTCAACCGCAGCGAGGTCAAAACCCGTTCCCAGCAGCTGGCGGTGGAAGAAGCCGTCAAAACCGCGCTGGCCGACCGCACCGAACACCTGATGGCGCTGTACGAGCAGCGGCTGGTCAGTGAGCTGAGCGACCGGTGGCCGGGGGCCAGCGACGGCGGCGGTGACGAGTTGCTGGCGCATGCCACAGTGCTGTTTGTGGATATTCGCAACTACGCGGCGCTGGCTGAGGCCTTGACCGGCGAAGAGCTGACCAACACGATCAAGAATTTTTACGTCAACGCCAGCGACACCGTTCACTTGTTTGGTGCGGCGCACCTGCAGTTTGTGGGTGAAGGGTTGCTGGTGATCTTCTCTGACCAGGCCAGCAAGACCTCGGTCACCCACAGCCTGCGGGCCTGCCGTGCCGCCACAGGCCTGGTTGACGCTGCGCGCCGGGTTCAGTCCTTCATGCTGCAGCGCTTCCCGGACCGGGCGTTGCCCGATTTCGCGGTCAATGTGGCCCTGCACGCGGGCGAGGTGTCGATGGTGCGGCTGGACGACCCGCTGCACGGCACCAACTTGCCGCTGTTGCCCGTGGGGGACGCGGTCAGTGCCACCTTGCTGCTGCAAAAGCAGGCCCGCCTGCTGGGCTGGCAGATCGCGGCCAGCCTGCCCATGCTGCGCGGGGTGACTGGTGCCGCCAAAACCGGCGCACGCGCGGTGGTGGACCTGCCGGGGCGGCGCGCCCAGATGGACGCCGCTGAATTTCTGGGCCTGGTGGCGTAGTGGTGCGCGCGGGCTTGCGCACGGCGGTGCCTCAGGTCTCGCTGGCGGTCTTGCGGCGGGCCAGCTGGCTGCTGTGCGGCGTGGCGGGTTTGTGTCTGCTGCTCTGGGCCGGCTGGCGGGTGAATGCCGCACTGGCCGTGCCGCCCCGGCTGACGACAGCCCTGCAAGAAGCCACGCAGCGCGGCCACGACGACATCCGGCAACACCTGCAGCAGGCGCACCAGGTGCTGGACGCCTTGACGCCGCGCGCACCGGTCGGCTCGGACGCCAGCGCGCTGCGCTGGGTGCAGGACCCGGCGCTGTTTGCGCCCCTGGGTTTTGCCGTGACCCGCATCACCCCCGACATCCGGTTTGTGTACTTCGACAACCTGCAGGGTGCAGCGCACGGCGTGGAAAACACCGCTGACGGGTTTCGGTTTGGCGGCCGTGAGCCCCTAAACCCGGGCGGGCAGGTGTTCGAGTCCCGCCGCCTGGGCACCAGCGCGCCGTTGCCTTCCGACTTGCTGACCAATGTGGCCACTGGCAACGTGTTCAACGCCGCCGCAGCCCCGTATTGGTTTGACGCCGCCCGGCAAACACCCGCCAGGGTGTTGTCGGCGGCGGCCTGGTCCAAAAGCAGCGAGCAACTGGAAGTGACCCTGTCGCAGGCGCTCTACCGCGACCGAGAAGGCGGTGAGCTGCTGGGCGTGGTGGGCAGCGACCTGAGCCTCAAGCGCCTGCCACGGCTGCTGAGCGCCCTGAAGGTCAGCCCTGGCAGCCTGGCCTACCTGGTGGACCATGACGGCCGACTGCTGGCCAGCACCTATGAAGAATCGCTGGTGAGCGTGCATGCCGGGCAACTGCAGCGCCGATCGGCAGCCGACAGCGCCAGCGCCATCGTGCGCGCCAGTTTCAAGGCGATGGGCGAGCTCAAGCCGGACGGGCTGGACGCCGCACCGGGCAAGGCCGAGCCGACCTTCACCGTCAAGCACGCCGAGCTGCCCTCCGGGAACTTTGTGGCCCTGCGCCAGCGCATTGACGTGCCCTCCGGCCCCCCCTGGCAGCTGGTGCTGCTGGCCCCCGAGCGTGACTTTTTGAACCCACCCGGTGAGCCCGGCGACTGGCTGGGGGTGTGCCTGCTGCTGCTGACCGGCCTGAGCCTGGCCGGTGCTGTGGTGATCTGGCATGTGGAGCACTACCTGGCGCGCGCGCATCTGGCCCTCAAGCAGTCTGGGCTGGGCGCCGTGTCGGTGGTCAACCGGGACATTCCCATCACCGAGCTGCAACGCTTTTCAGCCGCGCTGCGCAGCGCCTTTCAAAGCCAGTCTTTGCACAGCGCGGTGCTGGACACGCTGGACTCTGTCGGCACAGCCGGGGCCTCTAGCCCTGACTCCCCGCGTGAGGCTGCCCTGCGCCTTGAGCTGGCCGCCGCGTCCGACCTCGCCCTGACCGCCGTGCGCAGCCGCGCCGCGTTTTTGGCCGTCATCAGCCACGAGTTTCGCACCCCGCTCAACGGCGCCACCGGCATGAGCGCGCTGTTGGCAGACACCCCGCTGACCCCCGAGCAGCGCGGCTACCTGGAGGCGCTGACCGCGTCCAACCAGCAGTTGCAGGTGGTGCTGGACGAGATCATTGACTACTGCCGCACCGAGTCGGGCGATGTGGTGCTGCAGCCCACGGCCTTCAATGTGCGCGCCGTGATCGACCAGGCCTGTGACGAGAGCGCCAACACCGCCCTGACCAAGGGGCTGGACTTCACGGTGGATGTGCCTGGCAGCGTGCGCGACGCAGCGGGTGCCCTGCGGCCCTGGGTGGTGCAGGGCGATGCCGGGCGTGTCAGCAAGGTGGTGACCACGCTGGTGCTTAACGCCATCAAGTTCACCGACATGGGTGGCGTGCGGGTCATGGCCCGCTACACCGTGATGGACGACGCCGAACAAACCCCGGCCCTTGAAGTGCAGGTCCGGGACACCGGCCCTGGCATGACGCCGGCCCAGCTCAAGCACATCTTCAAACCCTTCACCCAGCTGGACGCGTCCATCAGCCGCCAGCATGGCGGCACCGGGCTGGGGCTGGCAATCTGCAAACGCCTGGCCGGCCTGATGGGCGGCACCATCGACGTGGACAGCGAACCGGGGCATGGGTCGGTGTTTCGCTTCGTTTTGCCCGCGCCGCTGGCAGACGCCGAAACCGCCCCCGGCGTGTTGATGGCGCAGGACGGGCTGGACAGCAGCGACCCGTTGGCCAGCGCCGACACCCAGGCTTACCCACGCAGTGAAACCCTTGCCGACACCCGGGCAGACACCCGCGCCGAGTTCCGCGAGTCCGCCGGGCCGTCCCGGCCCGCCCAGCGCATCGACATCACCGTGCTGGTGGTGGACGACAACGAGATCAACCTCAAGGTGGCCTGCGCCATTTTGAGCAAGTTTGGCTACACCGTTCGCACCGCCAGCGGCGGCCGCGACGCCATGGCCCAGGTGGAGCAAGCCCTGGCGCGCCGTGAAAAAATCGACGTGGTGCTGATGGACGTGCACATGCCTGGTGTGGACGGTATTCAGGCCACCCAGGCCATCGTGGCGCAACACGGTGCCAATGCCCCGCCCATCATCGCGTTGACGGCCGATGTGTCCGGCCACTACGTCCAGCGCTGCCTGGAAGCTGGCATGGTGGACTACCTGACCAAACCCCTGCAGCCCTGGGCGCTGGCGCAGTCGCTGTTGCGCTGGGTCGGTGTTGGGCCGGTGGCGGGTAGCCCGTTGGCGGTGACGATCCCGGTCGCCCCGCGCCAGTCGTCTGCCCTGGCGGCCACCGGCGCCCCCCGGCCCCTGCTGGCCAGCGCCGGCGACGACGACCTGACCATGCCGCGCGGCCTGGTGGACCTGGACCGCCTGAACGACTTCCGGGAGTTTGACGACTCGCAGTTCACCATCACCCACGAGGTCATCAACCTGCTGTTCAAGGAAGTGCCCGTCAAGCTGGGCGCGCTGGAGCAGGCCGTGGCCAACGACGATGTGGCCGCCCTCATCAGCGCCGCACACTCTTTGCGCGGCGTGTCCGGCCACGTCGGGGCGGTGGTGGTGCAGCACCTGTGCAGCGTGCTGGAGCGCAGCGCCATCGCCGAAGGCCGGGTGCCCGACGACGCCGGCGCCTGCCTGGTGGCCCTGCGCAGTGCCTGGGCCCGCACCCGCCCCCTGCTGGAAGACTGGCGGTAGGCATGCAACGCCAGGTCGGCACGGGTTGCACCGCTGCCGCCTCATCGGCTAGACTGTCCGGTTCGTCTTTTTGAGATCTCTGCCGGTCCGGCAGGCCCTTTTGATTGCTTTGATGACCGACCACTACACCGCCCTTGGCCTGAACAGTGCTGCCACGCTGGCCGACATCAAAAAGGCCTTTCGCCAGCAGGCCTCGTTCTGGCACCCAGACCGCAACACCGCGCCAGACGCGGCCGAGCGTTTCCGGGCGGTGCAAACCGCCTACGACGTGCTGCTAGATGCCGACAAACGCCAGGCCTACGACGACAACCGCCGCCGCAACCTGCTGGACAGCCCGATCGACACCGCCCGGGAGATCTGGGCGCCCTATTTCAAGGCTGTGGTGGACGCTGCCTAGCGTTGCCTGTTCAGCCCTGTTCATCGCCGCCATCGTCCCCACTTAACGGGTCCCTTTGTTTTTTCAGTTGATAGATTGTTTTCATGCTCATCTCCCCGTTTTTCCTCGACCTGCGTTCCGCCTACCAATCCGAACTGGACGACCTGACCTTTGACTCCGAAGGCAAGGACGTGCTGCGCCAGCGCCTGGCCGACAAACGCAAGGAGATGGGGTTTTTGGTCCGCATGATCGAGCTGAGCCCCGAGATGGTGGCCGTGGTGTTTCACAAGGCGTTTGGCTTCAAGGCCCCGGCCGCACTGGACGACCTGCTGGGCCGCGAGGCCGAAGACTTCCCCGAGTGGGACGAGCTGGCGCGTAGCCTGAGCCTGGCCCCGTGGAGCCAGCCGCTGGTCGAAGCCGTGTTGAAAGAGCCGCGCGGAGAGTGGTTTTTGGCCGTGGTGGCCGGGCTGGAGTACATGGCCAGCAAACCCGCGCTGGCCGGCCGCAGCGGGGATGAGGACGACGGCGACAGCGACGACCCGAACGGCGACAACCTTGAAGACGAGTTTGACGACGAAGAGCACGAAGGCGACGGCGGCGCGCAGGGCGACGCCAAGTCCCGCAAGGAAGCTGCCGACGACTGGATGGCCGATCAAGGTTTCGATAGAAAAGACTAAGGACTGATCCTATGAACCACCTAGCCCTCATCACCAAAACCCAGGCCCTGATTGCCGCTGGCGACATCGTTGGCGCGGAATCCGCACTGGTCGAGCTGGCCGACACCGAGGGCGACGCCGCCCTGATGGTGGTGCTGGCGCAGCTGCCCGCCAAAGACGTGCTGGCCGTCATCCGTGAGTACGACAGCTCCAAGGAGTCGGTCATCAACCTGCTGGTCACGCCCGAGCAGTTTGCACGCGCCGTGGTGATTGAAAAGCAGTACAAGGACCTGACCCGCACCCATTTGCGCGGCATGGTCAACTCCATCATCTTCCGGGATGAGGCCGACCCGGTCGAGTTTTTGACCGCGATTGGCGACCTCGAAGGCGGCAGCGACGCGCTGGCCGACTACTTCACCGAGCACTGGAGCCGCATCGAGGCGTTTGCCCGCACCGGCACGTTCGACCCGATGGAAGACCACGGTGAGATGCTGTCGCAAAAAGACCTGCTGGCCTCCGCCTACATCCGCCCCGTGCTGGAGCCCGACGAAGTGGCCGACGCCGATTGGATGCAGCTGGCCTACACCCTGCGCTACCAGCTGCCCGACCTGTTCATTGAAATGGTCATGGTGCTGCGCGCCAAGGCACGCGCCTTCGAACTGGGGCTGGACGACGAGTCTGCCGCGCTGGACGCCCTGGAAGAAGATGATGGCAAGGTCAACCTGGCCGACACCGACCGTGGCAAGGCCACGCCCGCCGCCCGCGACTCGGACGAAGAGTCTGCCATTTAAGCCATGTTGCCGACCGACCCTGACACCTTGCCCGCCACCCGCAGCGAAGGCGCGGGCGTTTCCCTGTATGACGCACGGCCGTTTTTTGAAAAAGCGCTGCAGCACGGCATCCGCCACGGCCTGATCGACGCCGCCAAGCTCGACGCCATCGCCCTGGACGCGCCCAAGGGCATGGTGCAGATCGCCCGCTACTTCGGCAATGAGTTCTTGCGCCCCGATTTGGAAAAAGCCCGCGAACGCCTGGTCAACCTGGTCAGCCTGTACCTGGAGCACAGCACCAGCGGCGACCTGGCCGAGGCCGCCCAATCCCTGCAGGCCCATTCCTTCCTGTCGCGCTCCAAGGGCGGCTCCGACATGCTCAAGGCCCTGCTGGCCATGCCGCAAAACAGCCACTTCGGCATGACGGACGACGCCGGCTTGCCCAGCCGCTTCAATGACGACCAGATCCCGCTGCTGGCCAAATGGGCTCTGCGCCCGCTGACCGACTACACCCAGGAGCTGGCCAAACGCCAGCAAGTGGCCCAGGTGCTGGACGCCGCCATCTGGGCCGCCGAGCAGGGCGGCATGGACGCCACAGACCTGCAGGACGCCGGCAAGGACGCCGAAGCCGTCATTCGCACCTTTTTGCTGGTGCAGGCCACCGGCCGCCAGCGCCTGCCCGACTGGGTTGGCTTTGAAAAAACGATCTTGATGTTGCGCAAAAGCGCCGCCAAAAGCCCGCTGACCCTGCCCATCCCGAAGGGCCTGCCCGAATCACTGGAAAGCGCCGTGGCCGACGTGCGCCTGTCCGTGCTGGCCGACCTGCCCCGCATCCTGGACACTGCCGTGCCCGTGCGCCAGCTGTTTGACCGCAGCCCCGCCTTCATCGGCCGCTACTTCTGGGTCGAGGACGTGCTGCACGACGTGGCCGAGTTTGACGCCCAAACCAGCAAAGCCTGGGACAAGGCCACCGGCGGCCAGACCGACGAAAGCGCCTTGCTGACCCTGTTTTTGTGCATCGCCGCCGGCAGCGCCCCCAAAACCATGCTGACGGAAAAAACCGCCACCACCTTGATCCGCAAAATCCGCAAAACCGGTTTGCACTCCTCGTTGACCAGGGACTACATCCTGGCCCACGCCCCCGTGCAGTTCGAAAGCGACTACGCCCAGCTGTGGTCCAGCTTCCTGGACGAAGCCCAGAGCCTGCTCACCAGCGACGCCGCCTTCGCCATGGAAGACGCCCTGGCCCTGCTGCGCCGGGAATGCCAGGTGAAGTGAGGCGCAGTGAAAAAGGGGCTGAAAAAGATGCCAAAGGCCTATTTTTGCCTTCTTCAGCATCAAACCAGGGATTGCTAAATAAGTATTGATTTCAAAAACCAATGCAGTCAAAATACAGGCATGTCAATCCAATGCACCAACTGCTCAAGCGATCAATGGGTCAAAAACGGACGCAGCCGTCACGGTCATCAGC
>JBJXEI010000159.1:0-3652 GCA_046154065.1 Polaromonas sp.
CGGAATGGGCAGCACCAGCAGCACCGCCAGCAGCAGGCTCACCGCGCCAATGACGCGCTCCATCACCTCGCTGGTCAGCACTTGCAGGCGCGGCCTGAGCAGTTTTTCAGCCCGCACCAGCCACGGCACGATGCGCGTGACCAGCGCGGCAAAGTCAAGCCGTGCCACTGAGCGCTTGCCAATAAAATGCGGCAACCATGGCGGCAGCGACAACATCAGCTGGCCCACCAGAAACACCAGCGGCGCGCCCAGAATGAACGACGTGCCCGGCGGCAGCGGCAGCACGTTGGGAAAGGCGAACAGAAAAATCAGCGCGCCCAGCGCCCGCGTACTCTGTCCACGATCCGCCAGGGCGTGCAGCAGGTCCTGAATCGACACCCGCGCCGCCCCTTCGCGTTGTGCCAGCGCCTGCAGCAGATCCGACAGGGCTTGCTTGGGTTCCTCGGCGGTCAGTGCTGGCAGGGGGTGCATCCGGGGCGGGCAATTCAGGCGCGTTTACTCGTCCTTGCCACCGCCAATGCCCAGCAGCATCAGCAGCGACTGGAACACGTTGTAGATGCTCAGGTACACGCCCAGGGTTGCGGTGATGTAGTTGGTCTCATGGCCGTCCTGCACACGCTTCAGGTCATACAGGATGAAGGCTGAAAAGATGCCGATGGCCAGCACCGACAAGGTGATCATCAGCGCGCTGGACTGGATGAAAAAGTTGGCAATGCCGACCACCATCAGCATGATGGCACCGACGAACAAAAACTTGCCCATGCTGCTCAGGTCACGTTTGATGATGGACGACAGCGACGCCATGCCCAGAAAAATCGCGCCCGTGCCGGCAAAGGCCGTCATGATCAGGCTGGCCCCGTTGGCCAGGCCCAGCACATTGCCCACCAGGCGCGACAGCATCACGCCCATGAAGAAGGTGAAGGCCAGCAGCACCGGCACACCCGCAGCCGATTCCTTGGTTTTTTCAATCGCGTACATGAACCCGAACGCGCCGCCCATGAAGACGATCAGGCTGATGCCGGGTGTCATCGCGCTGGCGATGCCGGCGGCCACGCCCAGCCAGGCGCCCAGCACGGTGGGCACCATGGACAGGGCCAGCAGCCAGTAGGTGTTGCGCAGAACGCGGTTGCGGGCGGCAAACGTGGTGCTGTCCATCGCACTCGTTGGAAGGGAATGAAGATTGGTTGTCATGAAAGTCTTTCGGTTGATTCGTTAAAACTTGAAGGGATTCAGACCACAGAATTGGCTTGCGCGGCCTTGGCAGCCCGCTTGGCGCGTGAGCGGATGTTCAGCGCCTCGACCGCCAGCGAAAACGCCATGGCCGCGTAGATGTAGCCCTTGGGCACGTGCTGGTCAAAAGCCTCGGCCGTCAGCGCCATGCCCACCATCACCAGGAACGCCAGCGCCAGCACCTTGACGGACGCGTGGCGGTCCACAAACTCGCCAATTGGCTTGGCGGCCACCAGCATCACACCGACCGACGTGACCACGGCGGCCACCATCACGCTGATCTGGTCCACCATGCCCACGGCGGTGATGACCGAGTCCAGCGAGAACACGATGTCGATGATGGCGATCTGCCCGATGATTCCCCAGAACATGCGCTTGCCCGTGGACTTGAGTTGCGCTGCATCGGTCACCGGTGGGCCGCCTTGCTCACGCGCCTCGACTTCCACAAAAATCTCATGCGAGGCTTTGTAGAGCAAAAACAGGCCACCCAGCAGCAGCACCAGGTCACGCCCGCTGATGCCCTGGCCGACCACGGTGAACAAATCGGCCGTCAGGCCCATCACCCAGCTCAGCGAGAACAGCAGCAGCAGGCGCGAGACCATCGCAAACCCCAGACCCAAACGCCGTGCCTTGTCACGCTGCTCGGGCGGCAGCCGCCCCACCAGGATGGAGATGAAGATGATGTTGTCGATGCCCAGGACGATTTCGAGGGCGGTGAGCATCGCAAAAGCGATCCAGATGTTCGGGTCGGAGAGAAATTCCATGGCTTGTGAAGCAGTCAGGGCTGCGTTGTAAAAAAAAGAAAAGGGACGCGCACCAGGGCGCAGGAACGGGCAGCAGAAGTCGTCAACACAGCGCGGCACCCAGGCCGGGCCCCAGCCCGGGCTCAGGCTTGGCGTGTGATCAGGCGCGGAGGCCGCTGCGGCCTCTCGGGAAACGGGTACGGCAAGGTGGTCAGCGGGTGCCACACTTGCGGGCCGCTGCGGGCTGTGGGTGCCACAGGCAGCAGGCTCAAGAGCAACAGCTCGGGCAGGTCACCGGCCAGGTCGGTGGTGTCGCTGTCCAGTGCCTGCGGGGTGTTCACGGCCACCTGCGCCACCGCAGCGGGTGACTCGGCCGTCCACGCCAGTGCGGCGGACGACGGTGGGTTGTGCGTCGCCACCCCGGCATCGGCGGGGGGCAACGGGGACCATAACGCCACGCACGCCAGCATCGCACACAACATCAGGTGTGCTGAAAGGGTCAAAGCGTGTTGGACAAGGCGGTTCACCCGTTGATGCTATCACTGCTGCTGCGTGGCCGTTGTGAGGCTTTGCCGACAAAAGCCGACCGGCAGGGGGTGGAACCGGCCCGGAACCCGCCCGGAATAGGCCCTGAAAGGCTCAGTCCGCCAGGCCCGCAAACACGTTCTGCACGTCGTCGTTGGCGTCAATGGCAGCCAGAAAGGCCACCACTTCTTCCAGCGCCTCGGCGCTCAGGTCGGCCGGTTTGACCGGGTTTTTGGCCTTGTAACCCAGCTTGGCCGACAGCACCGTGAAACCCTGCGCAGGCAGCGCGCGGCTGACCAGGTCCAGGTCGGTCGGGTCGGTCAGGAACAGCGTGGTGCCTTCGTCTTCACCGGCCTCCAGGTCCTGCGCGCCGGCTTCAATGGCCGCCATGTCCGCATCGGCCCCAGGTGCAGTCGGCTCAGCTTCAATCATGCCAACGTGATCAAAGTCCCAGGCGACCGAGCCCGACGTGCCCAGCTGCCCCTTGCGGAACAGCACCCGCATCTCGGGCGCGGTGCGGTTCACGTTGTCGGTCAGGCACTCGACCATCACCGGCACCCGGTGCGGCGCGTAGCCTTCGTAGATCACATGCTCGAAGTTCACCGCCTCGCCCGTCAGGCCCGCGCCTTTTTTAATCGCCCGGTCCAGCGTGTCCTTGGGCATCGACACCTTGCGCGCCTGCTCCACCACCAGCCGCAGCCGCGCATTGGACGCCGGGTCCGCCCCACTGCGCGCCGCGATCATGATGTCCTTGGCCAGCTTGCCAAACATCCGCCCTTTGGCGTTGGCCGCCAGTTCCTTGCCTTTTGCTTTCCATTGCGCGCCCATGCTGTGCTTCCTTCGTTGGTGCGGCGCGTGTTCGCGCCGTGTGGTACCGGGGTGGGGTGCAGGACATCAACCCCAGCACCCAACCCAAAGGGCGCTAGCTTACACAGGCCACGGCCCCGGCTGCCGCCTGAAAACCCGGTGGCGGCTGTTTTTTAGCGTGAATGGGCAGCCAGCCCAGGTTTTAATTGCCTAGTTTGCTATTTATTTCATAGTAGAGGCTTCTGGTTCCCAGGGTTAGTGCATTGAAATAAAAACGGGTCGGCGCGCGCCTGACATACCCCCTCTCCCGCGTACGGGAGAGAGAACAAGACCCCCGTGTTCGCCGC
>JBJXEI010000160.1:0-3506 GCA_046154065.1 Polaromonas sp.
CTCGACTTCTTCGCAGGCAGCGGTACCACCGCCGAAGCCGTGATGCGCCTGAACGCCGAAGATGGCGGCAACCGCCAGTTCATCCTGGTGCAAATCCCGCAACCCATCGACGCAAAAAAGCAAAAAGAAGCGCACACCTTTGTCACCCAAACCCTGGGCAAGCCAGAAGCCACTATTTTTGAAATCACCGCCGAACGCATTCGCCGGGCAGGGGCAAAAATCGAAGCGGAGCTTGCCGAAAAAGCCACTGCGGCTGGCGGCCTCTTGCCCACCGAACGCCCGCCAATTGACACCGGCTTTCGCATCTTTGAGCTGGTGGACGACCCGGACGCACTGATTTTGCAAAAGCCGCTGCAGCAGGCCAGCCAGGCCGATGTACTGGCCCTGCAAACCGCCATCGCCACACCCCAACCGGCGCAGTTGCCCCGCGTGCTTTACAACCTGTTGCTGGCCGAGGGTCTGCCGCTGACTACTGCACTGCGTACGGTCATTGATGAGCAGGTGTATGCGGCGGCCAATGTGGTGTTTGTGGTGCGGGCTTTGCCCCTGGACGTGCTGACCGACACGCTGCGCGCCTTGCAGCAAGAGGCTGCACCGCCCGTCTACCTGACGGTGTATGCGCCATGGGTAGCAGACAGCAACTTCATGCTAGGCATCAAAACCATGGCCGAGACGCTGGGTTATTCAGACGACAAGCTGCGGTTGCGGGGTTGATCGCCATGGCTGCCCAATTTCAATACAGCACGCTGGCACATCAAACTCAGGCGGTGCAAAGCATTGCTGACGTGTTCAACGATGTGCGCTTTGTAGCCCCCACCAATGCGCAAAGCAACCCGGTCATGGTCCCGGCTGAGGCGGCACCGACCTTGCGAAGCAACATAACCGCCGTGCGGGCGCGCAACAATGTCCATGCTGGCGACGTACAAGTCGCTGTCACGGCCACGCCTGCACTGGGCCTGGATGTACTGATGGAAACCGGCACTGGCAAGACGTTCACCTTCATTGAAACGATTCACCGGCTGCACAAGGACCACAAGCTCGCCAAGTTCATCGTGCTGGTGCCGTCCAACGCCATTCGGCAGGGCACGCTGAAAAGCCTGCAGACCACAGCGGAGTTTTTTGGCAAACAGTACGGCCAAAAAATCAGTGTGTACAACTACTCTGCGCGCACCGTGCAGGGCTTTATTCACGCGGCCAACGCAGGCATTTCAGTATTGGTGGCCACCTACCAGTCGTTTGCGGGCGACAGCAAGGTGATCAACAAGCGCGGGGTAGAGGCCAACCTCTTTGGCCATGCCAAGAGCTTCATGGAAGCGCTGGCCGTGATTCGCCCGGTGCTCATCATTGACGAGCCGCACCGCTTTGAAGGCAAACAAACGCAGGAATACCTGGCCAAATTCAACCCGCTGCTGACGATTCGCTTCGGCGCGACATTCAAAGGCAAAGACAAGGCAGAAACCGACAGCCTGAAATACAACAACCTGATCTACACGCTGGACAGCCTAGAAGCCTTTCGCCAGCGCTTGGTCAAGGGCATCACGGTGGACACGGTGGGCGCTGGTGCGGACATGGCGCAGGTGCTGTGCTTTGCCTCTTGCAGCGGCACAGCCAAAGAGCGCGCCGCGCAGGTCAGCTACCAGACGATGGCCGGCAAGCACGCCAGCGTGGAACTGAAGGCCAAGGACAACCTAGGTGAAAAAACCGGCCTTGGGTTTCTGGACGGCCATGTGGTGGAGGCGGTGACCGCTAAAGAGGTGCGTTTCACCAATGATTTTTCGCTCCCACTGGGGCAAGCAACGCCCTACGGCATGCTGGCCGAGCAGATGCAGGCGCTGATCATTGAGCGCAGCATTTCAAACCACTTCGAGCGTGAGGAAGCGCTTTACAGGCGTGGCATCAAGGCGCTTAGCCTGTTTTTCATTGACGCCGTGGCCAAGTACATGCCAGAGGGCACCAAGCCTGCGGTGATCCGCGTGGCTTTTGAGCGCCACTACCACGCTCAACTGGTGCAAATGCTTGAAAAGCCCGACCTGGACCCGGGCTACCGCGCCTACCTGGCGCGCAGCGCGTCGGACATTGGCCAGGTTCACAAGGGTTACTTTGCCCGCTCGCACAGCGAAAAAGGCGAGGAGGAAGCCATCAAGCTGATCCTTCAGGAAAAGGAAAAGCTGCTGAGTTTTGACACCGACTTGCGCTTTATTTTCTCGATGTGGGCGCTGCAGGAAGGCTGGGACAACCCCAACATCTTCACGCTGTGCAAGCTGGCCCCGAGCAATTCCAAAATCACCAAGCTGCAACAAATCGGGCGTGGCCTGCGGTTGGCTGTGAACCAGCAGCTAGAGCGCGTGCAGTCCGACGACCCAGCGTTTGATGAGGTCAATGAGCTGGTGGTGGTGGTGCCAGCCAGTGAGGGCAATTTTGTCGAGGCGATTCAAAACGAAATTGCCGCCCACAGCGTGCAGCGGGTGGCGCGGGTGTTTGACGATGCGGTGCTGGCTGAGTTTGGCGTGGCACCCAGCACCCGCGTGGCCAACCGCGTGCTGGACGCGCTGGCTGAACTGGGCGTGGTTTCACTGGACGACGTGTCTGGCCAGGCGACTTTGCTGCTGGAGCGCACTGCCTATATGGCCCGGCGTGATGAAATTCTGGCGCGCCTGAAAACTATTCATGGCATAGAAGAGCAGAACGCAGCCAATATGCAGGCTTACCTCGATACCTATTACGAAAGCTACGGCAAGGTCAAACGCAAGGAGGACAAAGTCCAGCCCACGATGCGCGTGAACGCCAGCAACTACCAGCAGTTCAAAGAGCTATGGGGAAACCTGAACCGCGATGCGGTGCTGCGCTACGAACTCGATGCAGCGCTGCTGACCGAAAGAATCGTCGCGCGCATTGCCGCTGACTTTGAGGTGCGACCGTTGAGCATCAGCGTCACGCGCACCCAGCGAGTAGAAAGCCTGCATCAGGCCAAAAGTACGGACATGCCTTACACCATCTTGCCGCAGTCGGTGTACACCTTGTCCCAATTCGTCCGCGAACTGGCCAACTTGACCAAGCTGAGTTACCACACCGTGGCCAACGTCCTGGGCCGCATGCCAGCCGAAAAATTTGACCAGATTCGCCACAACGAAAACCGCGCCTTGACAGCCTTGCGCGACCTGATGCTGGGTTGCATTTACGAATTACTGGTCAACAAAGTGACTTACGAGCTGCGCGAGATTCGGGCCAAAACGTCCTTGACCGACAAAAAGGGGAACTTGCTTGAAACGCTGCCGGTGTCACTGTGTGGGTTGGAAACGCATGCCATCAGCAATGCAGAGGTTCGGACCCGGTCGCTGTATGACGAGGGTTTCATGCCGGTGGACAGCCAGATCGAGCGCCTGACCGTGGACGAGTCGATGCAGACCCAAGTGACGGTGTTTGCCAAACTTCCCAAGATTGACATTCCCACCCCGGCGGGCAAATACAACCCGGATTTTGGCTATGCCATCACGCAGGCCGGCACG
>JBJXEI010000161.1:0-8790 GCA_046154065.1 Polaromonas sp.
ATGAATTCCAGCAGATCTTGCGTGACACGCGCCTTGTGCGTGGCCAGCAGGCCGTGCGGCGCGCCTTCGTATTCAATCAGGGTTGAGTTGGCAATGCCCTTGGCTGCGGCACGGCCAGCGGCGTCAATCGGCACGGTTTTGTCGTCGGTGCCGTGAATGATGAGCGTTGGCACCTTGAAGTGCGCCAGGTCGGGGCGAAAGTCCGTGCTGGCGAACGCAGCGGCGCAGGCCAGCGTGCCTTTCAACCCGGCCGTCATGGCCACGTTGCAGGAGTTGGCGATCAGTTGCTCGCTGACAGGGTGGGACAGCAGGCTGACGCCATAAAAGTCCTTGAAAAACCCGGCAAAGAACTTGGCCCGGTCGTCTTTCATGCCCTGCGTCATCTCGTCGAAGGTGGCTTTCGGTGTGCCATGCGGGTTGTCGTCGGTTTTAAGCATGAAGGGCACCACCGAGGCGATCAGCACGGCCTTGCTGACGTTTTTGCCGCCGTGGCGGGACATGTAACGCGCCACCTCGCCGCCGCCCATGGAAAAACCCACCAGCACCGCGTCCTGCGCGCCGGTTTGCTCGATCACCGTGGCCAGGTCGTCGGCCAGGGTGTTGTAGTCGTAACCTTCAAACGGCTGGGTGGAGCGGCCAAAACCGCGGCGGTCATAGGCGATGGCGCGGTAACCGGCATCGGCGATGGCCATGGCCTGGTCGTCCCAGCTGTCGGCCGAGAGCGGCCAGCCATGCATGAGGATGACCGGGCGGCCAGAGCCCCAGTCCTTGGCGTAAAGCTCGGTTTTATCGGCGGTGGTGATGGTGGGCATGGGGGCTTTCCAGATAGGTTGAAAGGGAACCCGCAGTGTTCACCAGCCCCCCGCCCTGCGTCTGTCAGAGCATCCCAGCCGTGCCTGTGGTCATCAACCTACGCCCGGCGTCATCGGCCCGCCGCTGGCAGGTGCTGCGCCAGCGACGGCGCCAGTGAGCGCACAAAGGCGTCCACCGCTTCGGTGTAGCGCGCGTCGCTGCCGCTCGCCAGCCCCAGGTTCTGGTTGATGTGCTGATGGCTCAGGTCCATCGGCAGCACTTGGGCGCGCACGGCCAGGCTGTCCGCTTTGGCTTTGAACTTGTCGGCGGCCGGGCAGGCGTCCGGGCGCTGGCTGGAACACACCAGCAGCAGAGGCGCAGCGCCCGCCACCAGTTGCGCCTGCGGTGAGGTGGCGCGCCACAGCGCGGGGTCACTGCCAAAAGGCTCGTCATAGAAGCCAAAGTGCCTGCGGCCCATGACCTCTTCGATGTCCAGCGCGGCGCTGTCCAGGGACACGGTGCCCAGCCAGGGACTGACACCGTACCGGGCAGCCAATGCCGGGTTGGCCGCCAGCAGGGCCGCCAGGTGCGCACCCGCTGAATGCCCCATCAGCACCAGGCGCTGGGCATCTGCGCCCCAGCGGGGAGCCTGGGTTTGCACGGCGGCCAGGGCGGTGGCCACGTCTTGCGCCTGCACCAGCGGGGTGGTGCCCACCTGCATCCGGTAGTTGATGGACACCAGCACCCAACCCTGCCCCACCCAGTGGGCTACCTTGTTGTCCACCACGGCGGTGTGGGCCTTGTCGCCCTTGCGCCACGCGCCGCCGTGGACCATCACCACCACCGGGGGCTGGCCCGCTCCACCAGGCCGCGGCAGGTAGACGTCCATGCGCTGCGCGGGGTCACGGCCGTAGGGGAGGTCGCGCTGCAGCGTGGCACCGGGGGGCATGAAAGAGGACGCAGCGGTGGGCTCGGCCCGTGCGGCGCGCCGGGCCTCCAGCGCGTCCCGGATCGGGCCGGCCAGTGCACTGCCCGAGGCCAGCGCCAGCACCAGCCAGGCGGTGGCGAGGCGTGCTGGACACCGTTGAAACGCTGTGGGCAGGGCTGGCAGGTTCGGCATCAAAAACTCCTTGTCGGTATCAGGCCCACTCCAACGCATCGGCCAACCCGCCCGCCGACAGCCGTATGCTTGGCGACCGTGAACCCGACGCCCACGCCCCCACCGCACCCTGTGCGCCGCATTGCCCACCTCGACATGGACGCTTTTTTTGCGTCCGTCGAACTGCTGCGCTACCCGCAGCTCAAGGGCTTGCCGGTGGTGATTGGCGGCGGGCGGCGCCAAGCCGATGACGCGCTGCTGCAAACCCACGGCGAACGAGACCCCCGCTTCATCCCTGTGGCCAGCTTTCCGCTGCTCAGGGACTACGTGGGCCGCGGGGTCATCACCACCGCCACCTATGCGGCGCGGCAGTTCGGCGTGGGCTCGGCCATGGGCATGATGAAGGCCGCCAGGTTGTGTCCGCAGGCCATCGTGCTGCCGGTGGATTTCGAGGAAATCCGGCGCTTTTCGCGGCTGTTCAAAACCACCATCCTGGGCATTGCCCCGGTGATGGAAGACCGGGGTGTGGACGAGGTCTACATCGACTTCACCGACGTGCCCGGCGGGCAGCGCGAAGGCGGGCGCGTGCTGGCGCGGCTGATTCAGAAAGCCGTGGAGCAAGCCACCGGCCTGACCTGCTCGATTGGCGTGGCGCCGAACAAGCTGCTGGCCAAAATGGCCAGCGAGTTCAACAAACCCAAGGGCATTTCCATCGTCCACGCGGCGGATCTGCAGGACAAGATCTGGCCGCTGGCCTGCCGCAAGATCAACGGCATTGGCCCCAAGGCCGATGAAAAACTGCAGGCTTTAGGCATCCACACGATTGGCCAGCTGGCGGCGCAAACGCCTGAGTTTCTGGTGGCCCGGTTTGGCAAGGCCAGCGGCGCGTGGATGCATGAGGTGGCCTGGGGCCGCGACGACCGCCCGGTGGTCACCCACAGCGAGCCCGTCAGCCTGAGCCGTGAAACCACCTTTGACCGCGACCTGCACGCGGTGCGTGACAAGGCCGAGCTGGGCGCGATCTTCACCGCGCTGTGCAGCCAGTTGGCCGGGGACCTGCAGCGCAAGGGCTACAGCGCCAAAACCATCGGCATCAAGCTGCGCTTTGACGACTTCCAACAGGCCACCCGCGACCTGACCGGCCCGACCCCGCTGCAGGACGCCGCCGCCATTCGGCAGGCAGCGGGCCAATGCCTCAAACGCGTGGACCTGGGCAGAAAGCTTCGGCTGCTGGGTGTCAGGGCCAGCTCGCTCGTCAAGCTGGCGCCGCAAGCCGCTGAGGCCTCCGGGGCATCTTCCAGCAGTGATTTGATGCCAAACCAGCCACCGGCCTACGGTTTAACTGCCTGTAGCGCTATCGATTCAATAGCAAATCAAACCCTGCCGCAGCTGTTTTAAACCGGCGTACCCTGCTCCGTCACTTCAACGTGGCCAGGTAGGCGATCAAGTCAGCCCGCTCCTGCACGCCGTCCACCTGAAAGCCCATGCGCTGGCCGGCCACCAGCTCTTCCGGGTCTTCCAGCCACACATTGAGGGTTTGCGGGGTCCAGCGCAGGCGTGACCTGGCCAGCTCGACCGAGTAGGTGTAACCCGACAGGCTGCCCACACGGCGGCCCATCACGCCCCGGTGGGCCGGGCCGGTCAGGTTGCGGTCCACGGCGTGGCAACTGGTGCATTGCGCCTGGTAGAGCGCAGCCCCGCGCACCACGTCGCCTGGTGGCGGCGTGACCCACACGCGCGGCGCAGTCTGGGCCGCAGCCGGTAAAACCGCCGACCAGGCGGCCAGGCACAACGCGGCAGCCCATGGCAATTTGTGTAACTTCCTGCAGCTTGTTGATACAAAACCAGGGCGCTTGCGGGGGTGAGCTGGGGCAATATTCATGAGGTCCTGCATGACTTGTTGGAATGGTCCGGGTGGGGCGCGCGTGGTGGCAACTTACGCCCAGCAACATCGGGTGTAACGGGGGCTCACCCTAGTACGTGAACTATTTCTGGATTGGATTCAATTTAACCGCCATAAGTCACGAAATCACGCGTATTACCAAATCCCCCTGAATCCAGTCGTCAACCGGGTTACGTATAGTTTCAAAAGCACGTTCAGTGACATTTTTGCCAGTTTCATCACCAAAAAAACCAGGAGCTCCCATGATCCACCGCCTTGCCTCTTTCCCCCCTGCCCTTCTCGCCGTCTGCGCGGCCCTGTTCTGCGCAGGGGTGCAGGCCGACACCGGCAAGCTGCTGCTGACCGGCGGCGTGAGCAGCGTCGACGGCGCGGCCGGCGGCGGCCTGACCCCCTGGGCCGTGATTGGCAGCAACGCCACCGACGACGAGGTGGGCGCCAGCGCCTTCGTGACCCGCGTGGGCACCAAAGACTACGACCTCAATGGCTACGGCATAGCGGTCGGTGTGCACGACCGCTTTGAGCTGTCACTGGCGCGGCAGGACTTTGACACCCAAGGCACAGGCACCGCCCTGGGCCTGCCCGGCCTGCACCTGAAACAAACCATTCTGGGGCTCAAGGCTCGTGTCTATGGCGACGCGGTGCTGGACAGCGACAACTTCACGCCTCAAATCGCTGTGGGTGTGCAGTACAAAACCCTGGGCTCCACCGGGCTGGACGGCACCTTGACCGCACTGGGCGCCAAACGCACCGGCGTGGACCTCTACGTCAGCGCCACCAAACTGCTGTTGGGCCAGAGCCTGCTGCTCAACGCCACGCTGCGCGCCACCAAGGCCAACCAGAACGGACTGCTGGGCTACGGAGCCACGCTGGGCGGCAAGGAAGACAAGTACAGCCTGCAGCCCGAGTTTTCGGTGGCCTACCTGCTCAGCCGCAACCTGGCGGTTGGGGCCGAGTACCGTTTCATGCGCAACAAGCTGCAAACCGCCGGCAATGCCGCTGGCCTGGGTGACGGCCTGCGCGCCGAAGACTGGAAAGACATCTTTGTGGCCTGGGCCCCGACCAAGAACTTCTCTCTCACGCTGGCCTACGTGGACCTGGGCGTGATTGTTCCAGCCGTGGCCAAACGCAAACAGACCGGCTATTACCTGTCAGGCCAGGTCGCTTTCTGAAGCGCCCTGCTGCCCACCCACGACACCCCTCATTTTTAGGAACCGACATGAAAAAATCCCTGATCGCCCTGGCCTTGTGCACTGCCAGCTTGCTCACCGCCCACAGCGCCTTCGCGCAGTCCGCGCCCAAAGACGACCAGCTCTACAAAGCCTTCGGTGAAAAACCAGGCCTGGTCGCGCTGATGGACGACTTCATGACCCGTTTGCTGGCCGACCCCCGCACCGGCCCGCACTTCCAGCCTGCTGACCAAAAACACGTCAAAGAACAGCTGGTGGACCAGTTCTGCGACCTCAGCGGCGGCCCGTGCAAATACAAAGGCGCGGACATGCAAAGCTCGCACGCCAACCTGGACATCAAAAAGTCCGACTTCCATGCCCTGGTCGAGGTGCTGCAGCAGGCGATGGACGCCAAAGGCATTCCGTTCACCCGCCAAAACCAAATGCTGGCCCTGTTGGCCCCGATGAACCGCGACATCATCACGCCCAAATGACATGACCCACAACCTGCCCAAAACGTTTCGAGGCACCCTGCGTGTCACCGCGCTTGGCGCGCTGTGCGCCCTCACCCAGCTGGCACACGCTGGCAACCTGACGGTGGTGGTGGCCGACAAGGAGGGCCGGCCCGTGCCCGACGCGGTGGTGGTCATCGTGCCCGCCAACAAAACAGTGCTGCCCAAAACAGCGTTGTCCAAGGACGCCATCATCAACCAGGAAAAAATGCAGTTCATCCCGGCGGTGTCGCTGGTGGCGGTGGGGGCCAAGATCCGCATGGTCAACAACGACCCCTGGAACCACCACGTCAAAAGCTCACCGGCCGGCATCAATCAGTTCAACACCACCAAGGTCGGCTTTGAAGTGCTGCTGGAAGGCAAACCTGAGGGCAAGGCGGCCAAACCCGTCGAGGTGCTGCTGGACAGCCCCGGTGTGGTCACCGCCAACGTGTTGGGCTGCTACATCCACGGCTCGATGCGCGGCTTCATGTTTGTGAGCGACTCGCCCTGGGCCGCCAAAACAGGCGCCAACGGCGCTGCCACGTTTGAAGACCTGCCTGACGGCGCCGCCCAGATCAAGGTGTGGCAGGCCGACCAGCTGATTGACCTGCCCCCTCAAAGCGTGCAGATCAACGCCACTCCGGCCATCAGCACATTTCAGCTGAGCGTGACACCGCGCAGGCGCCGGACCTGACCGGCTTGCGCTGCCTTCAAACAACCTCCGCCAGGAGGTTTTTTTACGCCTTCCGTTGGTCGTCAGCCCGCGCTGGTTCATTCAAAAAAAAACCCGCAACACCGTGAGGTGCTGCGGGGAGAAGGTCAGTCCGTGAGGACTGACGGGGAGGATCAGGGAAATGCAGTAGCTGTGGCGGCTCAGATCGCGCTGGGCTCGGCGGTGTCGTCCGTGGCCAGCTCCAGGCCATTGATGTCCACCGGGTCGGTGCTCTCCGAGGTGCCTGCGATCAGCTCCTGCAGGTAGGTGACCAGGGCGTTGACAGAGTTGCTGGGCGTTTGCGCCACGGGCGGGGTGGGCAGCACGTCGATGCCACCGCCACCGCCGCAGCCAGCCAGCGCGGCTGATGTCAGCAGGGCAGCGCCCAGCAGTTTGAAGCTCATTGTCATGATGGGTCCTTAGGTAGTGGGATTGCGCAATTACTGTCCGCCGCCGATTGCGCCGGGAATCGGTGTGTTTAGGTACGGGAAGGTCGTCAGGAAGGGCACAGTGGCCTGGTCCACGGCGTCATGGATGTTGGCGGCGTTGGGCAAGCCGTTCGATCCGGCTTGCGCCATCAGCGAGGTCAGTGCCGTGGCATCGCACTTGGAGGTCAGCGAGGGAACACCCGGCACGGAGTTCAATTTGAGCGCGTCACCGCTTCCATTGATGGCGCACAAACCGCCCACCATGGCCACCAGGGCGATGTCCACCACGTCGTCCTTAGGACGGCGGCCGTTCGGGAAACCCGCGTTGTCGGTGCCACCAGCCAATGCGTTGCCCGCCACACCCAAACGGTTCTGACCGGCAAACGGTACAGCGGCCACGGCGGTGTTCAAACGCAACATTTCAGACGGCGTCGGGGTGGTCGGCTTGTTCACGCCGGTGATGCCCGTCAGGAAGGTAGTGAGCAAGTCGGTGCGCGGCAGGTTGGTGGGGGCCACCGCTTTGGCATCACCCGCCAGCACCAAACCCAGCAGGGCAGGCAGCGTAGGGTTGGACACATAGGTCAGGAACTGGGTGTCGTCCTTCGGGGCCGAGGCATTGAACTTGTCCTTGTCCGGCAAGCCAATGACCAGCTCGTTGACCAGCGGGTTGCCCAGGCGAGACACCTGGGTCCATGCGCCGCCCTGCTTGGCGGCGTTGTTGTTGCCAGAACCGGGTTTGCCATTGAGCAAACGGGCCTGGCGCAAGCTGGCGGTGGTCCAGCCGCCGATGACAGGGTCGGTGCCAGCGGTCAGGCAGTCCTTGTGCACTTCAATGGCCAGTGACGTGACGTTGGCCTTCTGGATGACGTGTTTACCACCCTGGCCCACCGCGTCCTTGGCGTTCGGGTCCAGCAGCACGGAAGCCGGTGCGCCCACCAGGTCAAACACGGGGCCCAGGTTCACGGCAAAGCCTTCCTGGCGCTGGCCGACGAACACCTTGCCCTGGTCCTTGCCCGCGGGGCAGCCAGGAATGGTGATGGTGTGGATATGTTTGGCCGCGTAGGTCGGGTAGTCGGCAATGGTTTTCACGCCGATGTTGTCCACGGGTTTTTCAAAGGTCGTGCCGCCGCCCGTTTTGCTGACAGCCTGCACCGTGCCTTTGCGGCGGTCACCGCGCACCACGCTGACTTCATACGTCTCATTGACATTGAGGTTGGCGTCATTCAGGTTAGCCACGGCACCCGACTGAACCAGCGGAATCGCCACTTTGGCGGTGCCGATGTCCAGCGCCGTTGATTTCAACGTGTTCTTGAACCGGAACTGAAAGGTGATGTCTTCCACGGCGTTGCCGTTGTTGTCGATGTGGATTTCATACAGCGCGTTAGGGTCCAGCTGAAAATAGTTAGGGCCACCGTACGGCGCCTGCAGGGGCTGGTAGTTGGCAATCATCGTCACATAGTCGGAGCGCCCGCCAGTGCCGTTGGCGGCCACGCCTTCGTAGCTGCGAAACATGTAGAAGTCCGTGCCGTCCACCCGGGGGCTACCCGCTGTGCCGGGGGCTTCGCGGTGGCTGGAAGCCATGGTGCCAACAGCGCCAGTGGCGGCGACGACGAGCAGGCAGGCCTGGGCCAAAGTTCCTAATTTCATCTTCATGGTGATTCTTTCGAGTTGAGGGTGTCCGGTGCGGACTTGTCTGAATGGGTCTGAGTTGATGCACAGCAAACGCTGTGTAAAGATTTACGCGGCAGCGGCGCTACCGGATTCAACTTAAAACTGAATCAAGGCCATCTTAGGAAGGCGATTTGCAACAATTGGCCACCTGCGCCGCCGGACTACAGACACCACCTGCAACCTCTGACCGGGTATACCCGCGACCCGATCACTTCCCTACGACCGAGGCACTATGCAAAGATTCACCATTTCACTGGACGACGCGCTGGCCGCGCAGTTCGATACCCTGATTGCGGCGCGGGGCTACGTCAACCGCTCGGAAGCAGTGCGCGACCTGATCCGCAACCGCATGGACCACGACCACGTGGGTCAGCACCTCGATGCGGCCGACGCATGGTGCGTGGCCACCCTCAACTATGTGTACGACCACCACGACCGCACCGTGTCCGAGCGGGTGCAGTCGCTGCAGCATGACCAGCACGACCTGGTCATCACCAGCCTGCACCACCACCTGGACCACGACCA
>JBJXEI010000162.1:0-3305 GCA_046154065.1 Polaromonas sp.
CCGTGCCGCGCGGCCTGACAGGCACGGCCGTCAACCCCATCACCGCCGCCAACGTCCCACCGATCCAGACCACCGCCGCTGTGGCCGACCAGATCACGTTTGCCAACAACGTGGTGACCGTGGCCGATTAATGGCCTAGGTTCGGGATGCACCCCAAGTCCCACGGCGACTTGTTCGCCGTGGGGCTTTTTTCATGCAGGTCTTTAAACTGGCCGCATGATGCGTTTGATCTTGTCCATGGGGTGCCTGGCCCTCACCACCGCCCACGCCCAGCCCGCAGACCCCCCACCCTGCAACTCCGCCGCCAGCCCCACGTGTTACGTCGCCTTTCAGCCCGCGCCAGCCGGGGGGCAGGTCCATTACTACACGTCACGCCTCGCGGGCACGGCTGTGGCAGACGCCAGCCCGCCGACGGCCGCCATCATCGCCCTGCACGGCCACCCGCGCGATGCGCCCAAAACCTTCAACGCCACGCTGCTCGCCGTGCGGCAGGCCGGTGCGCTGGCCAGCACCCTGGTGGTGGCACCGCTGTTCCAGGTGGGGTCTGACCGCGCCAGCCGCTGCCAGGCCCCCGGCGTGCCGCCCGCACAAGCCAATGACCTGCTGTGGACCTGCCAGTCCTGGGCCGAAGGCGCGGCCGCCCTGAACGGCAGCGGGCTGACCGCCTTCGCCACGCTCGACGCGCTGGTTGCCGAGCTGCAGCGTCAGTGGCCCAGTTTGCGCACCGTCACGGTGGCCGGGTTTTCCGCCGGGGCGCAGCTGGTGCAGCACTACATCGGTTTTGCCGCCGAGCCCGCTGCGGGGCTGGCGCTGCGCTACGTGGTCGCCAGCCCCGGCAGCTGGCTGTACTTTGACGCAGCACACCCCGCCGCACCCGCCGACGCGCCCCCGTGCGCCCAGGCCAATCAGTGGAAGTACGGCACTGACAATTTGCCCCCCGGCCTGCCCCGCACCGCCGAGCAGGCCCGCGCCCACTACGCCCGCGCCAACATCAGCTACCTGGCCGGTGCCAACGACAGCAGCGACGGCCCCGGTGCGTTCTACAAAATACTGGACAAGTCCTGCCCCGCCCAAGCCCAGGGCCCCTACCGCCTGCAACGCGCCACCACCTACGCCGCGCAGGACCACCGCCCCCTGACAGTGGTGCCCGGTTGCGCCCACGACGTGGCCTGTGTGTTCCCGTCAGAAGTGGCCCGGGCGGCGTTGTTGGGTGGGGGGCGTTGAGGGGGAATCAGCGCGGATTGGCCGGCGGCCCCGGCAACACCACAAACGCCGTCGTCCCAGCCACCAGCAGCGCGGCAATGCTGCCCAGCACAGCGGCGAACGGGTCCATGCCGTGGGCGGTGGCGGTGGATGCGACCCAGCCGGTGAACGACTGCATGGCGGCGATGCCAAGGAACATGGCCATGGTCAGCACGGCCATGGCCCGGCCGGTGATCGCTGGTGGGTAGGCGCTGCGCACGTCGGCGTACTGCAGCACCAAGCTGCCGGACAGCACGCCAATCACGATGGGGCCGAGCACATCGACCGTGGTGTTGTGCGTCAGCGCAAACACGGCGAACAGCGCGGCCAGCAGCAGGGTGTAGCCCACCATCCAGCGGCGGCGGGTGGCGGGGCCGGGGTCGAGCCGGCCGAACAGGGGTGGGCCGAGCAGGGACGCCAGCGACATCAGCAACGCGACGTTGCCGCTTTCAACCAGCGAAAAGCCATGCCGCGCCAGCAGCAGCGGCCCCAGCCACAGCCCACGCAGCGAGATGAAGGACGCGTACCCCACGCAGGCCAGCAGCACGATGCCCCAGGTGTGCGGCAGCAAAAACAGCGCGGCAAAGCTGCGCATGGCCTGCCACACCGACTCCCGTGGGGCGGTGCTGACGTGGGCGGCGGGCAGGGCTGGTTCATGCACCCAGTGCCAGATCACCAGCCACGCCAGCGCCGACAGCGTGCCCAGCACCGCAAAGCCCATGCGCCAGGACGTGGCCTCGATCAGCCAGGCCAGCGGCGTGCCGGTGATCAGCATGCCGATGCCGCCAAACCCCAGCGTGATGCCCGACACCGCCGCAAACCGCCCGGCCGGGAAGTGCCGCGCGATGAATACGGTGCAGACCAAAAACGCCGGCGCGCAGCCCACACCAATCAGCACCTGGCCCAGCACCAGCAGGCCAAAGTTGGGCGCCAGGGCCGACAGCGCCGCGCCCGCCATGGCCAGCGGGAAGGCCGTCAGCACCGTGCGCCGCACGCCGTGCAGGTCAATGCCAATGCCCATGAACAGCTGCATGCCGCCAAAGGCGAAGTGGTAGGCCCCGGCAAACAGGCCCAGGGCCTGCGCGCTGAGCCCAAACTCGGCCTGCAGCGGCGGGGCCATCAGCGCCGCCACGGTGCGGTAAGACTGGCTCAGCGCAAACGCGGTGGTCAGCGCCAGCAGCATGGCCCACAGGGCGCGGGCGGGTGGGGTGGGGAGAGGTGCGGTGGACGCAGAGGCCATGAAACAAGTCCCGAAGAATGGCCGCCCGGTCGGTGCCGGGGCGGTCCATGTGGTTAGTGTCGCGTCACAGCCCAATTGACGGTTTGCACTCATCCTCGACGCACATCGCCGCGTTGCAGCCCTTGTCCATGCCTCAGCATGGACAAGGGCCTGCGCCTTGCGCTGCACGCCGATGACTTCGCGCAAATCCGCCAATTGAACTGTGACACGACACTAGGAAGGCGCTGTCAGACGCTCAAAACGTCAGTTTCAGTGCCAAATCATTGCACTGCCTAGGCGTTGATTGCCTGGTGTGCTATTGAAAACATAGCGTTTTCATAGCCTGGTCGCCAGCGCGCTTCAGTGGTGGTGGCCGTGCTCGCCGTGCACATGGCGGTGGTTGATCTCTTCCTCGGTGGCGGCGCGCACGTCCAGCACCTTCACCGTGAAGCGCAGCGCCTTGCCCGCCAGCGGGTGGTTGCCGTCCAGAATCACGGTCTGGCCCTTGATCTTCACCACGTTGAAGACGTGCTGCACGCCGTCAGCGCCCCGGCCTTCGAGCTGGCCGCCCACCTTCACCCCGGGTGGGAACTGGGTGCGGGGAATGGTCTGCACCAGGTCTTCGTCGCGCAGGCCAAAAGCGTCTTCAGGCGCCAGCGCCAGCGTCACGGCATAGCCTTTTTCCTGGCCCGCCAGGGCTTCCTCGATCTTGGGCAGCGTGTTGCCGTAGCCGCCGTGCAGGTACACCATGGGGCCGTCGCTTTGCTCCAGCAGCTTGCCGGTGTCGTCAGCCACCTTGAAGTTCAGGGTGACGGCGGTGTCTTTGTCGATTTTCATGAAGAGG
>JBJXEI010000163.1:0-14304 GCA_046154065.1 Polaromonas sp.
CCCGTGCACGGGATGATCATGGGCGGAGGACAGTCCCGGAACGCAGCGCCCCGGCGGCCTGCGCAAGCGAGAACTCAGCAAGCAGCGAAGCGGTCGTCCATGCGACTCCAAAGAGCCCAATCCAACCGCCCCGCCAACCACCATCAGTGCCCCTGAGACCCCCGGTGCGCCCAGCCGGTGAGGCGCTTCTCGAGCACCGAAAACAGCTCGTACATCAGCATGGCCATGGCCCCCACCACCACCAGGCCGGCAAAGGCCAGGCCCATCTGCATGCTGCTGCCGGCGCTGACCAGCAGGTAGCCGATGCCCTCGTTGCTGGCCGTCATCTCGCTGACCGTGGTGCCGACGAAGGCCAGCGTGATGGCCACCTTCAGGCTGCCGAAGAAGTAGGGCATCGAGCGTGGCAGGCCCACCTTGACCAGCACGTCCCAGCGCCGGGCGCCCAGCACGCGCAGCACGTCTTCCAGCTCGGGCTCCAGCGTGGCCAGGCCGGTGGCGATGTTGACGGTGATCGGAAAGAAGCTGATCAGGAAGGCAGTGAGCATCGCCGGCCCCACGCCGATGCCGAACCACACCACCAGGATGGGCACAAACGCGGCCTTGGGCAGCGCGTTGAAGCCGGTCATCAGCGGGTAGATGGCGGTGTAGGCCAGGCGCGAGCTGCCGATCAGAAAGCCCAGCAGCACACCCACCACGATGGCGATGCCAAAGCCCGCCATCGTCACCCAGAAGGTGCGCCAGGCGTGTTTGGCGATCTCGCCCTTGAACTCGACCAGTTGGTTCCAGATGCGCGCCGGGCTGGGGAAGATGAACTCGCTGATGTGGAAGGCCGAGCAGATGCCCTGCCACAGCAGCAGGGTGATGAGCAGCAGGATCCAGGGTGACCAGGTCTCCAGGGTCTTGTTGTTCATGCCTTGGCCTCTGCCGCGGCCTTGCCAAAGTTGTTTCGCACTGCGCCGATGTGCCCGCGCAGCTCGTGCACGATGTCGGTGAAGGCGGGGGTGTAGGTCACCTCCAGGTCGCGCGGGCGCGGCAGCTCGATCTCGCGCTTGACCACAAACCGGCCCGGGCTCTTGCTCATCACGTACACCGTGTCGGCCAGGAACACACTCTCGCGCAGGTCGTGCGTGACCAGGATGACGTTGAACTTCTTCTGTGCATGCAGGTCGCGCAGCGCGCACCACAGCTCTTCACGCGTGAAGGCGTCCAGCGCGCCGAAAGGCTCGTCCAGCAGCAGCATCTTGGGCTCGTGCACCAGCGCGCGGCAGATGCTGGCGCGCTGCTGCATGCCGCCGGACAGCTGCCACGGGAATTTGTCCTCATACCCCGCCAGGCCCACACTTTGCAGCAACTTGCGGGCGCGGTCCTCGTACTCGGCGCGTTTGGCCTTGAACTGGCTGCGGTAGGGCTCGACGATCTCCAGCGGCAGCAGCACGTTGTCCACCGTGGTGCGCCAGGGAAGCAGCGACGGCGCCTGAAACGCCATGCCCGAGACCTTCACCGGCCCGGTCACCGGCTGCCCGTCAATGCGGATGGTGCCGCGCGACGGCATCTTCAGCCCGGTCGTCAGCTTCATGAAGGTGGACTTGCCGCAACCCGACGGCCCGACGATGGCGATGAACTCGCCCTGGCGCACGGTCAGGTTGATGTTTTCCACCGCGAACTGGTTTTTCGCCAGCAGCTCGTTGTTGTAGGCCAGCCAGACGTCGGAAAAGTCGACAAAGGGCCTGTCAAGGCTTGTGGGGGTGGTGTTGAAGGTCAAAGCAGCCTCTCGCCAAGGTTTTGATTGCCTGTGTTGCTATCAAATCAGGAGTATTTTGGAAGCCGTGCGGCGTCACTTTTTCGGCAGCACATTCAGCTCGGCGGCGCTGGGCAGAAAGCTGCCGTTCCACACCGCGTCGGGGTTGACGCGGGTTTTGGTGCCAAACGCGTCAGACACCTGCGAGGCCATCAGGCTCAGGCGCGGGGCCAAAAGTCGTCCAAACCCTTCGGCGCGCGCGTCCGGGCTGTTGATGACGGTGTCGATCGCCAGCTGCAGGCGTCGGGTTTCCAGCGGCACGTTGACGATGCCGTCGCGCGCCTTCACGTCGGCAATGGCGGCGGCCGGGTTGGCCATGACGTCCTTGGCGCCCTTGCTGAAGGCCTGCAAAAACGCCTTGATGGCGGCCGGGTTGTCCTTGATGAGTTTGGGCGACGCGATGATGACGTTGCCGTAGAGTTTCACGCCATAGTCGGCGTAGGGCAGCACGGTCACGTCCTCGGCCTTGACGCCCCGGGTTTCCAGGTTCAGCAGGGACGTGAAGGTGAAACCGGTGATGGCGTCCAGCTCGCCGCGTGCCAGCATGGTTTCCCGCAGGGTCGGGTCCATGGCCACCCAGGTCACACCCTGGACGTTGTTGGCCTTGGCAAAAATCGGGAAGGCGCGGCGGCCCGCGTCAAACACCGGGGCACCGAGCTTTTTGCCGTTCAGGTCGGTCGGGGTCTTGATGCCGGATTTTTTGAGCGTCATGACCGACGCGGGCGTGTTGTTGTAGACCACCATCACGGCCACCGGTTTGTTCGGTGCGTCCGGGTTGTTGGCGTGGAACTCCATCAGGGCGGCCAGGTCGGCAAAACCCATGTCGTAAGAGCCCGAGGCCACCCGCGTCACCGCGCCGCCCGAGCCGTTGCCCGCGTCCACCGTCACGTCCAGCTGCATGGCCTTGAAGTAGCCCTTGGCCACAGGCGTCAGAAACAGCGCGGCCGGGCCTTCAAACCGCCAGTCGAGCTGGAACTTGATGGGGGTTTGCGCCTGTGCCTGGCTGGGCAGGTAAGCCAGCCCGGTGGCCAGCAGGCCGCTGGCCAGGGCGGCAGACAACCGGGGAAAGCGAAGGCGGAGGGTGGGGGCTGTGGTCATGAGGTGGCTTTGTGAAACAGGGGGTCTGTGAAAGCGGGGCGATGGCTGCCTGTGTGCGCTGCCCGTGCCCCGCGCGGGCCGTGCTTTACAGCTTGTATTCCAGCAGCAGCAGGGCAGTGGTGGCGCGGGCGGAATTTTTCACGAACGCGATGCTGTTGTTGTTGCCGAACTTGTTGTTCCAGTGCTCGACGCCAAAGCCCACGGCCAGGCCGCTGGTGGGGCCCATGACGTTGAACATCAGCTTGGCGCGGGCCAGCACCTCGGTTTTGGTTTCCACGCCAAAGCCGTCTTTGCCCTTGGGACCAATCACGTCGACAAAACCGCCAAAGGTGGCCACGCCCACCGGAATGCTCCAGGCCGTGACCAGGGCCGGGGCCAGGTCAAAGTGGACCGCCTTGCCGACGATGCCGTTGTGGTTGGACTCTTTGTAGGCCTGAACACCTACGTCCCAGAACCCGGCGCTGACGGGCAGGGCCGCCGACACACCCAGGCGCAGCTTGCGCGGCGACGGGGCAAAGCGGGTGTTTTTGGTGCCCGCGTCACCACGCGCCACGAGTTTGATGTCTTTGGCAAAACCGTAGCCGGTGGTGTTGCCGGTCAGCGCGTTCATGGAAAAGTCACGCTGGTAAAAGCCATACCACTCCACCGCGCCACCACCACCGCCGTTGGCAGGGTCGGCCGCGTTGGACTTGAGCAAATCGATGGTGAAAAAGTTCAGGCCCAGCTTGTCGCCGCTGACATGGGTGAAGGTCAGCACGTTTTTGGCAACCTTGTCAGACACGCCGGGCTCGGACTGGGTGGGCGCGTAGCGGTAGCCGATGAAGTTGTTGCTGAAGTCCGCCGCGCTGGCCGAAGCACAGGCCAGCAGCGTGGAAAGCAATGTGGAGGCAAAGGCCGTCAGGGCGAAAGTCGTTTTCATGGGGCAGGTCCTGTTGTGTGGTTCTGGTGTGGGTGCTTGGCACCCAGCGCCCGGAAGGCCAGGACGCGAGACGCTACACAGCACAAGTTGTGCCAACTTGTAAGCGGTGGCAACTGCGGTGTATTGAAAAATTGTGTACAAAAAAAGCGCGCACCGTCCGCATCAGCTGCGCGATGCCGTGCAGGGCCCGGCGCATGCACTGCCGGTGTGCATGGCGGGGCGCTGGTGGTGCACTCTCAGGTCAGCAGGTCTTTGAGCACCCGCGCCAGCACCTGGGTGGCGCGTTTCAGATCGTTCAGGTCCAGGTGCTCGTCGGCGCGTTTGGCGTTGGATTCGAGGACCGTGCGCGGCCCTGCGCCGTAGATCACGCCAGGAATGCCGGCCTCGGCGTACAGGCGCACGTCGGTGTACAGCGGCGTGCCCACCGCCGGGATGGGCTGGCCGAACAGCGCGCCCGCGTGGGTCTGGATGGCCTGGGTCACGTCGGCCAGCAGCGCGTTGCCGGGCAGGGGCCGCAGCGCACGGGCCAGCAGCAGGCGTTTGATGTCCACGCGGATGCCGGGGCAGGCGGCGGCAGACTCTGCAATCAGACGGCGGATGTCGGCCTCAACGGCGGTCGGGTTTTCTTCCGGGATCATCCGGCGGTCGAGTTTGAAGCTGACCTTGCCGGGCACGACGTTGGTGTTGGTGCCGCCTTCGATGCGGCCCACATTCAGGTAGGGGTGGCTGATGCCTTCCACGCTGGAGGTGATGTGCTGGTACAGCGCGTTTTGCGCGTACAGCGCATTCAGGATGTGGACCGCGCCCTGCAGCGCGTCCACGCCCGAGGAGGGGATGGCGGCGTGGGCCATCTTGCCGTGCACGGTGACTTCCATTTGCAGGCAGCCGTTGTGGGCAGTGACGACCTCGTATGAAAACCCGGCGGCAATCAGCAGATCAGGCTGCGTCAGCCCCTGCTTGAGCAGCCAGCCGGGGCCGAGTTCACCGCCAAACTCTTCGTCGTAGGTGAAGTGCAGCTCGACGCTGCCTTTGAGTTGAAGGCCCAGTGACTCCAGCGCCCGCACCGCAAAGGTGAAGCTGGCGAAGTCGCCCTTGCTCACCGCCGTGGCGCGGCCGTAGATCTTGCCGTCCACGATCTCGCCGCCGTAGGGGTCGTGGGTCCAGCCGTCCCCGGGGGGCACCACGTCGCCGTGGGCGTTCAGGGCAATGGTTTTGCCGGGGCCGTAGTGCCGCCGCACGATCAGGTTGGTGATGGATTCCAGGCCGTAAGCCTGTACTTCGGCAGCGGGCACCGGGTGCTGTTCGGCCTCAAAACCAAAGCCGTGCAGCAGCTCGGCCGTGCGTTCGGCGTGGGGGGTGTTGTTGCCGGGCGGGGTGTCGGTGGGCACCTGCACCAGCGCCTGCAAAAAGCGCACTTCCTCGTCGAAGTGGGCATCGACCCAGCGGTCCAGCTGGTCATTCAGTGAAAGGTCGGTCATGGGGCTTCGGGCCGGTGGGCGGTCAATTGGGTGAGTAAATGGTCAAAGGCGTCGATGGCCAACTGCATGTCGCAGCTGGTGGTGGACTCCAGCGGGTTGTGGCTGATGCCGGCGTTTTCACCGCGCGCAAACAGCATGGCCTGCGGCATCGTGGCGTGCAGTTTCATGGCGTCATGTCCGGCCCCGCTGGGCAGGACGAAGGCGGGCAGTCCCAACGCCTCAACGGCCTTCGCCCAGCGCGCTTGCCAGGCCGGGGCGCTGGGGGCGGCGGCGGCGCGCATCGTCTCGGTCAGTGTGTACTGCAGGCCGCGCCGGGTGCAGATGCGGGCCAGCGCTGCCAGCACATCGTCGGCGCAGGCGTCGCGCACCGCGTCCGTGGTGGCGCGGATGTCCAGGGAAAACTGGCAGCGCCCCGGCACCACGTTGATGGAGCCGCTGGGCACCACCAGTTGGCCCATGGTGCCCACCAGGTCAGGCGCGGCGGCCGCGCGTTGCTCCAGCGCCAGCGCCAGCTCGGCCACGGCGCAGGCCGCGTCGCGGCGGCTGTCCATGGGGGTGGTGCCGGCGTGGCTGGCCATGCCCGTGACTTCGCCCACATACCGCACGCTGCCATTGATGGAGGTGACCACACCCAGCGGCAGGTGGTGTGCGTTCAGGATGGGCCCCTGCTCGATGTGCACTTCGACAAAACCGAGGTAGTCGGCCGGGTTGCGCCGCAGCGCGCCAATGGCTTGGAAGGTGCCGGGCAGCCCGGCCTGCTGCATGGCGGCGCGCATGGTGATGCCGTCCGCGTCCTGCTGGTCCAGCCAGCCGGGGTTGAAGTGGCCCGTCAGCGCGCCCGAGCCTAGGAAAGTCGCCTTGTAGCGCTGGCCTTCTTCTTCGGCAAAGGCCACCACTTCGATGTGAAACGGCAGGCGCTGCCCGCGCTGGTGCAGGGCCTGCACACAGGCCATGGGCACGGCAATGCCGAGGCGGCCGTCGTACTTGCCGGCGTTGCGCACCGTGTCGTAGTGGCTGCCCGTGAGCAGGGTTTTGGCGTTGGGCACGTCAGCGCGATAAATGCCCACCACATTGCCCACGGCGTCGATGGTCACGTCGTCAAAGCCGCTGCTCAGCATGCTCTGCAGGATGAAGGCGGCGCAGGCGCGGTGCGCGTCGGTCAGGTAGGTCACGGTCAGCTGACCCTGGGCGGCGTACGCCGGTTCATTGAACTGCGCGAGCGCTTGTTGCCAGTCCCACACGGCGTGGCCCTGGGTCGGGTGCTGGCCAAACTTGTCGTTCACCCGCAGTTCCACCACGCGGTGGATGTTGCGCAGGCACTCCTGCAGCTCGAAGTCCGGGTGGTTCTGCAGGCGGCGGGCAAAGGTGTTGATGATGTCTTGTTTGCTCAAGCCACTGCCGCGCGGCCCGCGCACCGCCAGGATGAAGGGGAAGCCAAATTTGACGTGGTAGTCGGCATTGAGCTGCTGCAGCTGCGCCAGCTCGGCCGGGGTGCAGTGCGTCAGCCCGGCGCGGCCTTGTTCGTGGGCAGACTCGGCCGTCAGGCTGTCGCTGACCATGGCCTTGCCAGCCAGCTCGGGGTGGGCACGGATCAGCGCGACCTGGGTGGCTTGATCGGCCTTGCTCAGCACCGTGGTCAGCACATGTTTGAGGTGGGCCAGGGACAAAAACGGGCGCTGGGCCAGCGCCTGCTCAGCCACCCAGGGGGAGTGTTCGTACAGCCCACCCAGCAACTGCAGGGCCACCTCGGCGCTGCTTTGGTTGACTTGTTCGAGTGTGATGAAAGCAGTGGCCACGGGTTAACTTTCCTGAATGGGGTGCGCTGGGTGTGTGACGCGCCAGTGCTCGGCAATGTCAATGCGGCGGCAAATCCAGACCTGGTCGTGTTGGGCCACGTGGTCCAAAAACCGCTGCAGCGCCACGATGCGCCCTGGCCGGCCGAGCAGGCGGCAGTGCATGCCCACGCTGAGCATCTTGGGGGCGTTCAGGCCATTCGGGTCGCCCTCGGCATACAGCGCGTCAAAGCTGTCGCGCAGGTAGGTGAAGAAGTCGTCGGACTGCGCAAAGCCCTGCGGCAAAGAAAACCGCATGTCGTTGGTGTCCATCGCGTAGGGCACCACCAGGCGCGGCACCACCACGCCGTCGGTGCGCGCCACCGGGGTCCAGAAGGGCAGGTCGTCGCCGTAGTAGTCGCTGTCGTAACTCAGGCCACCGTCATCGGCCACCAGGCGGCGGGTGCGCGGGTTGTCGCGCCCGGTGTACCAGCCCAGCGGGCGGGTGCCGGTCAGCTGTTCAATGGCAGCCAGCCCCAGGCGCATGTGTTCGCGCTCGGTGGCTTCGTCGATGCTCTGGTAGTTGATCCAGCGCCAGCCGTGGCAGGCGATCTCACAGCCCAGCTCGACGAAGGCGGCCGCCACATCGGGGGCTCGTTGCAGCGCCATGCCGACACCAAACACCGTCAGTGGCAGCTTGCGCCGTTCAAACTCCCGCAGGATGCGCCAGACCCCGGCACGGGAGCCGTATTCATAAATGCTTTCCATGCTCAGGTGGCGGTCGGCAAAGCTGGGCGGGTTGAACATCTCGGACAAAAACTGCTCGGACCCCGCGTCGCCGTGCAGCACCGCGTTTTCAGCGCCTTCTTCGTAGTTCAGCACAAACTGCAGCGCAATCCGGGCCTTGCCGGGCCACTGTGGATGCGGTGGGGTGCGGCCGTAGCCGATGAGGTCACGGGGGTAGTGGGTTGGCGCAGTGGTCATGACAGGGCCATCGACAAATCGTTGGGGGGGACCTTGCGGTCAAACGCCAGACCGCGTTCGACATTGAGCAGGTGTTCGTTCATCAGCCGCACGGCCAGGGCTTCGTCCTTGGCGGCCAGGGCTTTGATGATCTGGCTGTGCTCGTCGTTGGAATGCTCGGCCGCGCTGGCGCTTTGGTACATCAGGGTGATCAGGGCGCAGCGTGAAATCAGCTCGCCCAGCAACTGGGCCAGCACGTCGTTGCCCATCAGCTCCGCCATGCGGACGTGAAAGTCGCCCAGCAGCTCGGTGCGTCCGGCCGCGTCACCGACCAGAAGCGCGGCTTTTTCCTGTGCCACGTGGGCCTTCAGCGCCTTGATTTTGGCGGGCGTCACGGTCTGCACAAAGGCGCGGGTCATCTCGGCCTCCAGCATGCGGCGCACGGCAAACACCTGGCGCGCCTCCAGCACCGACGGTGCAGCCACAAACGCACCGCGCGCGGGCTCCAGCCGGATCAGCCGGTTCTGCGACAGCTGGAACAGCGCCTGCCGCACCAGCGTGCGTGACACGCCAAAGTGGTCGGCCAGCTTTTGTTCGGCCAGTTTGGTGCCAGGGTGCAGCTTGTGCTCCACGATGGCTTTGGTCAGGGCTTCCACGATGACGTGGGTGGTCGAGCCTGCGCTGGCGGCAGGGGGCATGGCGGTGTCCAGGCTGGTGGTCAAATTCATGGTTTCATCATACCGTTGCCGCGTTAGACTGTATACAGTTTCAGTGAACGAAGTAATTGTGAACATCCATTGAAAAGGAAACCCCATGGGCTTGAGCACACATGTACTGGACACCATGCACGGCGTGCCTGCGGCGGGCATGGCGGTGGCCTTCTACACCACCCAACCCGGCGCGGACGGCGCGGCGGGCCAGGTCGCCACGCTGGTCAAGCGGTTCGTACTGAACGCCGATGGCCGCAACCCCGACGGCCTGCTTTACGACAGCGCGTCGCTGCAATCTGGCACCTACCGGCTGGTGTTTGACGTGGCCGGCTACTTCAATGCAAGAGGCGTGCCGCTGCCCCAGCCCTCGTTTTTGAACCAGGTCATGCTGGACTTTGGCGTGGCTGACACCACCCAGCACTACCACGTGCCGCTGCTGGTCAGCCCCTGGAGCTATTCGACCTACCGGGGGTCCTGACCCTGTCATGCCGGGGTCATGGGGCTTGGGCATCATGCGGGCATGAATTTTTCAACTCTGCTCCGTTCTACCCGTTTGCCCTGCCTCATGGCGATGTGGGCGTTGACCGTCGCTGTCCCCGTGGCGTGGGCCCAAAACGCTGCTTCCGGCACCTACCCGGACCGCCCGGTCAAAATCATCGTGCCTTTTGCCCCCGGCGCGGGCACCGACGCTATGGGGCGGCTGGTGGCGCAAAAGCTCGGTGAGGTGATGAACGCCACCTTCGTGGTGGACAACCGGGCCGGTGCCTCCGGGGCGATTGGCACGCAGTTTGTGGCCCAGGCCCCGGCCGATGGCTACACGCTGCTGCTGGTCGCCTCGCCCTTCACCACGGTGGCGGCGTCCCTGCCCAGTGCCAACTACGACCCGCTGCGCCAGTTCTCGCCGGTGGGCATGATCGCCACCGGCCCGCTGGTCTGGGCCACCAACACCAAGGTGCCGGTCAACTCCATGAAAGAGCTGGTCACGCTGGCCCGGCAAAAGCCCGGTGTGCTCAATTACGGCTCGGCTGGGGCGGGCGGGGTCAACCACCTGGTGCTGGAGCTGCTGAAGGCGCGCACCGGCACCTTCATCACCCACATCCCGTACCGCGGGGTGGCCCCGGCCACCATGGACATGATTGGCGGGCAGATCGAGCTGGTCACCGGCACCATTCCGGCGCTGCTGCCTTTCATCAAGAACGGCAGCGTCAAGCCACTGGCCGTGACCAGCGCCAAACGCTCCCCGGCCCTGCCCGACGTACCCAGCATGACCGAGGCCGGGCTGCCCGGCATTGACGTGGTGAACTACTTCGCGCTGATGGCCCCGGCGGGCACGCCTGCCGCCACGGTCACGGCGCTCAACACCGCCATCCACAAGGTCGTGGCCCTGCCCGAGGTGGTGGCCCGTTTCAGGGCTGACGCGGTGGACGCAGCGCCCGGCTCACCCGCGCTGCTGGGCCACTTCATCGAGGCGGACTACCGCGCCTGGCGCAACGTGGTGAAAACGCAGAACCTGAAGCTCGACTAAGCGACTAAGCGACTAAGCGCCGGGACTTGGTCAGTCTTGGCCTTCGGTCAGGGTGTCCAGCTGGAACTTGCCGCTTTGGTGCCACAGCCAGGTGTCGGTGTAGACCACCTTGCCCAACCGCGCGGGCGCTGGAAACGGTGAGGCACTGCGCACAAACTGCTCGATTTGCGCCATCACTTCCGGGGCATGGCGCGGCGCGCGCAACCAGTCCAGCTTGGTAACGCGGCCTGACCGATCGATCTCGATATTCAGCACACCGATGGCGTACAGCAGCGGCGGCAGACGCCCTTTGTAAATGCGTTCGGCGTTCAGGCCGTACAGGTGGCTGGCCCCGTCTTGCCGGTAGGCCTTGGGGCTGGACGCCGACGAGCTGCGGGCGGCGCCCCTGGCTGCGGGCACGGGGCCCACGACGCCGCCTGGTTCCGGGGCGGGTGCGGGTGCTGGCCTGGCGGACTCAGGGGCTGTCTTGCAGGCGCTGACGACCGCTGCCGTCGCTGCGGCGATCAGGGCCAGCAGCCAGAAGCGGCGCGGTGCCCGGCGCTGGGGTCGGGGGGAGGGCAGAAGGGGCGTCATGCAGTGGCCTGTTTTTATAGTGTCTATATGGGCGATGCTAGCAACAAGCCGCCCCGCCCCTTTACCCTCTGACGCCATGCACCACGCCACCGCCATTGATTCCGCCCCCACCAACCAGCGCGCCGAGCGCCTGGCCGCCCTGCTGCAGCAGGGCAGCGCCGTGCTGGTGCGGGTGCTGCGGGTGCAGGGCTCGGTGCCGCGCGGCGCGGGCACCTGGATGGTGGTGGGGGCGCGTTCGCTGGTCGGCACCATCGGCGGGGGGCGGCTTGAGCATGAGGCCACCACCCTGGCGCGGCAGCATCTGACTATCGGTCACCCCCCCCTGCCTGGTGCGGCTGCGCCGCTGCGTTGTGCGCTGGGCCCGTCGCTGGGCCAGTGCTGCGGCGGGGTGGTGTACCTGTCGTTTGAACGCGTGGAGGCCCGTCAGCTGGGGGCGCTGCAAGCCGAGCTGATGGACGCACCGCGCCAGCAGTTCGCGCCAGTGGCCTTGTTTGGCGGCGGCCATGTGGGGCTGGCGCTGGTGCAGGTGCTGGCGTCGCTGCCGTTTGCGCTGACGTGGGTGGACAGCCGGGACGATGTGTTCCCCGCGCCGCCGCCGCCGGGGGTGGTGTGTGACCACTCGGAGCCGGTGCAGGCGGCGGTGCCAGGCTTGGCCGCGCAGTCCCGGGTGCTCATCATGAGTTTCAGCCATGCCGAGGACCTGGACGTGCTGGCGGCCTGCCTGCTGCGCCAGCGGCTGCAGGGCGACTTGCCCTTTATCGGCCTGATCGGCAGCCAGACCAAATGGGCCACGTTTGGGCACCGGCTGGCCGCGCGCGGCTTCAGTGCCGCCGAACTGGCGCACGTCACCTGCCCCATCGGGGTGCCTGGCATTCAGGGCCGCCATGCCAAGGAGCCCGAGGTCATCGCCGTGGCCGTGGCCGCCCAGCTGCTGCAGACGCTGCGGGATTGAGGTTGGCAAGCTGCTTGCTTGGCTAGCGGCTACAACCCACGACGAGTCGATAGACTCGCTATCGACAATTCAACAGGTCGCAGCGGAGCCAGGAAGGGTCGAACCCCGATTCGACACCCCTTAGTTCGTGGCCGAATGTCTGCTCAGAGCGCCCGCAGTGGTGAGCAGCTTTTTCATCAGAGATCGAACACATGGAAAGCTACCTCCTCGACTGGGCCAACCTGCTGCTGCGCTGGGTCCACGTCATCACCGCCATCGCCTGGGTGGGCTCGTCGTTTTATTTTGTCTTCCTCGACAGCAGCCTCACGCCACCGGTGGATGAGGATTTAAAACGCCAGGGCGTCAGTGGGGAACTCTGGGCCGTTCACGGCGGTGGCTTTTACCACCCGGTCAAGTTTGCTGTGCGCCCGCCCGAGCTGCCCGCGCATTTGCACTGGTTTTACTGGGAAAGCTACAGCACCTGGCTGTCGGGGTTTGCGCTGTTCACCGTGTCCTACCTGTGGAACGCTGGCACCTACCTGGTCGACAAGTCCCTGATGAGCTGGTCGCCTTTGGCGGCGGGCAGTGCGGCGTTGGCGTTTTTGGGGGTGTTCTGGCTGCTGTATGACGCAGCCTGCCGGGTGGTCGGCCAGCGCAAACACAGTGACGCCATCGTTGGCGCTTTGGTCCTGGTGCTGGTGTGCGCCGCCAGCTGGCTGGCCTGCCACTGGTTTGCCGGGCGGGCCGCGTTTTTGCTGGTCGGCGCGATGATGGCCACGGCCATGAGCGCCAATGTGCTGTTCTGGATCATCCCCGGCCAGCGTACCGTGGTTGCCAGCATCAAGGCGGGCCAGCCGGTGGACCCGGTGCATGGCCAGCGTGGCAAGCAGCGCAGTGTGCACAACACCTACTTCACGCTGCCCGTGCTGTTTGCCATGCTCAGCAACCACTACAGCTTCACCTGGAGCCACCCGCAAAACTGGCTGGTGCTGATCCTCATGATGCTGGCCGGCGCGGCGATTCGCCAGTTTTTTGTGCTGCGCCACGGCTACAAGCTGGGCCGCAACCGCCACCCGGCCGCGTACGCCGCCATGGGTGTGGCAGTGATTGTGGGCGTGATCGTCTGGATGAAGCCTTCTGCTCCTGATTTAATAGCGGGGCAGGCAAGCAACACCTTGGCAGCCGCGGCAAATGACTATAAATCGGTGCAAAAAGTGCTTGAAAACCGCTGCTATGCCTGCCACGGGGCCAATTTGCAGATGAAGAATGTCCGCATCGACTCGCCCGCATGGGTCCAGCAGCACGCCCAGTCCATCTACCAGCAGGTCGTGGTCACCCGACTCATGCCCATGAACAACGCCACCGGCATCACCGAGGCCGAGCGGCTGCAGGTGAAGCACTGGTTTGAAGCCGGTGCGGCCACCGACAGCCGGCCCTGAACGGCCAGCCCGTCTACTCCAAAAAAACTGCAAAAAACCCACTGGAAGTGGGTAAAAGCGCTAACTGCCTGAGGGTGTTGCACGTGCTTAAATTCCCGGGTAGCAAGCGCGCCGAGCGGCCGGGGTCTTGCAGTGACTCAAACATCTGGAGGAGACAACAACCATGGCAACTTTGACTTCAATGGCTCGCAGCGTGGCCGTGGCCAGCTGCATGGCAGCGGCCCTGACGGCAGGCGCCGCGCAAATCGTGGTGGGGCAGGTCGCGCCGCTGAGCGGGCTGGAAGGCAACCAAGGGCGGGCCTACGCCACCGGCCTGCGGCTGGCCCTGAACCGCGCTAATGCCATGGGCACCGGCGGGCACACCTTCACCCTGGTCAGCAAGGACGATGGCAGCCGGTCTGCCGACACCGTGCCCGCCACCCGCCAACTGCTCAGCGAAAGCCGCCCACTGGTGCTGGCCGGTTTTTTTGGCGACCGTGGCATTGGCGAGCTGGTGAGCACCGGCCTGCTGGAGAAAGAAAACATTGCCCTGGTCGGCTACCGCGTGAATGAGATCCGGGCGGAAACCCCATTGGTCTACAACGTGCGGGCATCCCTGCGCGACGAGATCAATAAGATCGTGGAGCACCTGGCCACCGTGGGCATCACCCGCATTGGCCTGTTTCACCAGGACGGGCCCGCCGCCGAGCCCCTGATTGCCGCCACCGAAGAGATCATGAAAACCAGAGGCGCCAAGCTCACCACCAAGGCCTCCTACCCGGCAGGCACCGCCAAGGTGCCCAGCGCCGTGATCGACGCCTTCATGGCGGCCAAGCCGCAAGCCATCATCATGGTGGCCAGCGGCTCAGCCAGCGCCGCGTTCATCGAGCGCTACCGCATGGAAAACGGCGCCGCCCAGCTGTTCACCCACTCTGGCGCAGACATCGAACAGATCTCCCAGCGCCTTGGCGAAGACCAGATGAAAGGCCTGGCCATCACCCAGGTGGCCCCCAACCCGTACAAGGTGTCCGGCCGTTTGATCAAAGAGTTCAACGACACCGTGGCCAAGGCCCCCAAGCTGGACGTGCCCGTCAGCTACGCCATGCTGGAAGGCTACAT
>JBJXEI010000164.1:0-19727 GCA_046154065.1 Polaromonas sp.
TGGTGCAGGCCATTCACAACCACCCGGCCCGGCTGGGCGACATCACGCTGCTGACGGTGAACTACGCCAGCGGCGTGGCGGCCGGGGCGTTTCACATCACCGCCACGCCGGTGCGCACCAACCGCTCTACCCAGCACTGGGTGCTGAGCCTGGAGCAGCCCGGCCCCGATGGTTTGCCCGAAGTGGTCATCACCGCCACCGCCATGACCGCCCTGCGCCGCGAGACCTGGCACCTGAGCGACATGCCCATGCCGCCCGTGCCTGCGGCCGCCGATCTGGCGCGCCGCGACATGACCGGGGCCATGGAGTGGCTGAACCGCTATGACATGCGGTTTGTGCAGGGCGGGATTCCCGACGACTGGGACGGCGGCGGCACGCACAGCTTGACGCAGATGTGGGTGCGCGACGAGCCGCCCCGTGCGCTGGACTTTGCCTCGCTGGCGGCGATGTCCGATGTGTTTTACCCGCGCGTCTGGCTGCGCCGCGCCACGCGGGTGCCTGCGGGCACCGTGTCGATGACGATTTACTTCCACGCCAGCGCCCAGCAACTGGCTGACAATGGCGCCAATTTCTTGCTCGCCCAGGCGCAAGGGCAGGCTTACCGCCACGGCTTTTTTGACCAGTCTGCCCAGCTGTGGGCGCAAGACGGCACGCTGCTGGTGACCTCGCACCAGCTGGTTTATTTCAAAGCCTGAACACCGCACCATCACACACCAACCGGAGACACCATGACCGCTACCGCCCCCCAAGCCGACATCCTGAGCCACATTGACGCTGGCGTGATGACGCTGACCATCAACCGCGTGGACAAGAAAAACTCGATCACCAGCGCCATGTACAGCCTGCTGGCCGATGCGCTGGACGCCGCCCAGGCTGATGCCACCGTGCGTGCCGTGGTGATTCAGGGCCATGAAACCATTTTTTCGGCTGGCAACGACATTGGCGACTTTTTGAACAAGCCGCCTTCAACGCAGGACTCCCCCGTGTTTCGCTTTTTGCGCAGCATCAGCACCTTCCCCAAGCCCATCGTGGCGGCCGTGTGCGGCCCGGCCGTGGGCATTGGCACCACCATGCTGCTGCACTGCGATCTGATTTACGCCGGTGACAACGCCGCGTTTTCGATGCCGTTTGTGAACCTGGGCCTGTGCCCGGAAGCCGCGTCCAGCCTGCTGGTGCCGCAGCTGATGGGCTACCCGCGCGCGGCCGAGGCGCTGCTGCTGGGCGAGCCGTTCATGGCCGAGTCCGCGCTGGAAATGGGTCTGATCAACCGCATCGTGCCCCCGGCCGAGGTCAATGCGCTGGCCCAACGCCAGGCGCAAAAACTAGCCGCCAAGCCGATCAGCTCGTTGATGGAAACCAAACGCCTGATGAAAAAAGCCAACGCCCCGCTGCTGGCCGAGCGCATGGCCGAAGAGGGCGCCAGCTTTGGCCGCATGCTGGCCGAGCCCGCTGCGCGCGAGGCGTTCACCGCTTTCATGCAAAAACGCAAGCCAGACTTTTCAGCCGTGTGACGCGCTGGGCTGAGCCCTGGCTGAGTGCCGTGTGCCTTCCAGCGCGGCCAGAAACTCGCTGCGCCACCAGTGCACGTCCTGCGTGCGGATGATTTTGAGCAGGTTGTGGTGGCGCGCCTGGCGCTCGTCCAGCGGCATGTGCAGCGCGCGCTGAATGGTGGTGGCGGTGCCGTCAATGTCGTAGGGGTTGACCATCAGCGCGTCCAGCAGCTGCTCGGCCGCGCCGGCAAAGCGCGACAACACCAGCACGCCGGGATCCGCCGTGTCCTGCGCGGCAATGAATTCCTTGGCGACCAGGTTCATGCCGTCGCGCAGCGGCGTGACCAGCGCCACGCTGGCGGCGCGGTACAGGCCGGGCAGCTCGGCGCGCGGCACATTGCGGTGCATGTAGCGCACCGGCATCCAGTCCAGCTCGCCAAAGTCGCCGTTGACGGACCCGCACAGGCTTTCCAGCTCGGCCAGCAGGTCGGTGTAGGTGCCCATGTCTTCCCGGCTGGGCGACGCAATCTGGATCAGCGTCGCGCTTTGTATGTTTTCCGGGTACTGCTGCAGCAGCGATCTGAAGGCGCGAATGCGCTGCGGCAGGCCCTTGGAATAGTCCAGCCGCTCCACGCCCAGCAGCAGCTGGCGGCGGGAGTATTCCGCCGTCATGCGTTCAAACATGGCCTGCGCCGGGGCAGCCTGGCTTAGCGCCGTGAACTCGTCCACGTCAATGCCGATGGGAAAAGCCCCCGCTTTCACGGTGCGGTTAAAGGCCCGGAACCGGTGGCCGCCCAGGTCCACCGCCCCGGCTTCAGCCAGCACATACCTTGAAAAGTTCTGCAGGTCCGCTTCGCTTTGAAACCCCATCAGGTCATAAGCAAACATGGCGCGCACCAGCCAGTCATGCTGCGGAATGGCCGCCAGCACCTGCTGCGGCGGCAGCGGAATGTGCAGGAAAAACCCCATGCGGTTCTGGCAGCCCAGCGCCCGCAACTCGGACGCCAGCGGGATCAGGTGGTAGTCATGCACCCAGATGATGTCGTCAGGCTGGAGCAGCGTCATCAGGTGGCGCGCAAACATCTGGTTGACGCGCCGGTAGGCGGCAATGTCCCCGGCGTCAAACCGCGCCAGGTCCAGCCGCAAATGGAACACCGGCCATAGCACGCCATTGCTGTAGCCCAGGTAATAGCCAGCGTGGTCATCGGCCGACAAATCCACCTTGGCCAGCGTCACGTTACCGGCTTGCTCGATGTGCGGCGCGGCCTGCGCAGCCGCGCTGCCGCCAGCGATCTGCCCGCTCCAGCCGAACCACAGCCCGCCGGTGCTGCTCAGCGCATCGCCCAGCGCCACGGCCAGGCCCCCAGCGGCGGCCTTGCGCGGGTCCGCCACGCGGTTGGAGACCACGACAAGTCGGGTCATACCTGGGAGTCCCAGGGGGCCGAGAGGCGGACCGCCGCATTGATGATGCCCACCATCGAATACGTTTGCGGAAAGTTGCCCCACATCTCACCGGTCACAGGGTGCGTGTCTTCCGACAGCAGGCCCACATGGTTGCGGGCGGCCAGCATGGTTTCAAAAATGGCTCTGGCCTCGGCTTTGCGGCCAATGCGAGCCAGCGCGTCGATGCGCCAGAAGGTGCAGATGTTGAAGGCGGTTTCGGGCTTGCCGAAGTCGTCGGGGGCTTCGTAACGGCGCATGTAGGGGCCGTCGCACAGGTGTTTTTCCAGCGCGTCCACGGTGGCGATGAAGCGCGGGTCTTTCGGGTCGATGAAGCCGACTTCGATCATCAGCAACACGCTGGCGTCCAGGCTGCTGCCGCCAAAACTCTCGGCAAAGGCTTGGCGCTCTTCGCTCCAGGATTCCCGCAGGATGCGTTCTTGCATCACGCTGGCGTGGCCGCGCCAGTAAGCGGCGCGGTCGGGCTGATTCAGCACCAGGGCGATCTTGCCCAGCCGGTCACACGCGGCCCAGCACATCAGCGCAGACGAGGTGTGCACGCGTGCCCGGGTGCGCAGCTCCCACATGCCGGCGTCGGGCTGGTCGTAGGTTTTCAGGGCCTGCTCACCCACGGCCTCGAGCCGCTCGAACTCGGCCGCGCCGGCGCGGTGCAGCAGGCGCTGGTCGTGAAAGGCCTGCGCCGCGCCCAGCACCACGTTGCCATACACATCGTGCTGAAAATGCTCCTGTGCCTGGTTGCCCACCCGCACCGGGCCCATGCCGCGGTAGCCGGCCAGGTGGGTCATCATGGATTCGGGCAAGTCCCGCTCCAGGCCAATGCCGAACAGCGGCTGGATGTGCCCGCCGTCAGCCTGCACCACCACGTTGCTGAGCCAGCGCAAATAGTCTTCCAGCGTGCCGACTTCCGACAGGCTGTTGAGCGCCCGCACCACAAAAAACGCGTCACGCAGCCAACAGTAGCGGTAGTCCCAGTTGCGCTGGCTGCCGGGTGCTTCGGGGATGCTGGTGGTCATGGCGGCAACGATGGCGCCGGTGTCCTCAAACAGCGAGAGCTTGAGGGTGATCGCCGCGCGGATCACCGCGTCCTGCCATTCCAGCGGGATGTGCAGGCGCTGCGTCCACTGCCGCCAGTAGGCGGTGGTTTCCTGCTCGAACAGGCGGGCCGTGTCGGCAATGCCGTCCAGCAGGGACTCGTCGGCACCGAGCAAAAAGTCATGCTCGCGGGTCAGCACAAAGGCCTGGCGGGACAGCAGGTGCGCCAGCGGCGCGTCGGTCGTCAGGCGCAGCGTGAAGTCGTCGCCCACGTAGCGCAGGTGGTGGCTGCCCTGCGTCATCAGCGGTTCACGGCGGCCCCAGTCAAACCGCACATCCACCGACACGCGGATGCGCGGCGCCCCGGCGATCGGTTTGACGCGGCGCACCAGCGTGGTGGGCCTGAAAAACCGCGAACGGCGCATGAAACGGGGCGCGAAGTCGGTGATCTCGATGCCCTGGCCCCGGCTGTCGAACAGCTGGGTGCGCAGCACGGCGGTGTTGGGCTCGTACCACTGGCGGGCCTCGGCGAAGTCCTCGATTTCGATCGAAAAAGCGCTTTGGGGCGTTTCGGGTGTTTCGCTGCCTTGCAGCAATGCGCTGAACACGGGGTCCCCGTCAAAGCGCGGCAGGCAGCACCAGACCACGCGGCCGCGCTGGTCGATCAGCGCGCTGAAGGCGCAGTTGCCGACCACCGCCATCGCCAGGGAGGCGGGAAGCGGCGGGGCGAAACGGGTGGACGCATCCATGGTGGCGGTGGGCAGGGTCATGAGGGGGTTTGTTCCGTCAAGGCGGTGGCGTGCAGATGGGCCTGCAGCCAGTGCCGCAGGGCGGTGGGGCTGCTGCAGCGGTACCTGGCCAGCGTGTCGCCGGGGCCCACCTTGATGGCGCTGCCGCCCAGTGCCTGCACCGCGGCAAAACCGGCTTCGTCGGTCACGTCGTCGCCCGCAAAAACCGGGTGGCGGCCTGCAAACGGGGGCAGTTGCATGAAGTCTTCGATCGCCTGGCCCTTGCTGACGTGCGCGGGTTTGATTTCAAACACCTGTTTGCCGCTGAGCAGGCTCAGGCCCGGGTGGCTGGCGGCAGCGTGTTGCATCACTTGCCGGGCCACGGCCTCCAGCTGCGGGGCTTGCCGGTAGTGCAGGGCCACGCAGGACGCCTTCACCTCGGCCCGCAGTCCGGCGTGGCTGTCGGCCAGCGCCAGCACCTGGCGAATCGCGTGGGCCAGGTCCGGGCTGGCCGCCTGCACCTGCGAGCCATCGGCCTGGCGGTAGTGCGCGCCGTGCTCGGCGGCGGCAGGCAACTGCAGCGGGGCCAGAAAGTGGTCCAGGTCGGCCAGTTTGCGGCCTGACACGATGGCCAGCGCGCCGCCCAGCTGCTGGGCCAGTTGCCGCAGCAGCGGCACCAGGTCGGGCGGGACCTGCACCGCGTCGGGCTGGTCGGCCAGGTCGACCAGGGTGCCGTCAAAGTCCAGGAACAGGGCACCTCCCGCGTCAAGGGCGGGCAGGTTGTCGGTGAAGAGGGGGGCTGGGGTCATTGGCCCAACCTTAACCAGCACCGCTGGTTCAGGTTGTAGGCCGCTTTCGCTTGTTGCCGCTCAGCCTGCGGCGGCGGCCACCGCCTGCACGCGCGCGGCGTGGATCAACTCGCCAATCTGTGTGCCCTGGCGGCCAGCGGCCTGGGCGGCTTGGGCAATCGGCTGGGTGGCCACGGCCTGCGCGGCGGCCAGGGCGGCCAGCAGCTGCGGGCGCTGGGGGTAGGGCGCGTCCTGCAAGCCGCCACGGCCACGCGCATCACATTCACAGGCCAGCAGCACTTCGGCAAACCGGGCGGGTTTGCGAAACGCGTCGCAGCGCTCCAGCAGGCGCACCACGGCGGCGGGGTTGAACTCGCTGCTGCGGTGGATGTTGCCGTGTTCGCGCGCCACCACGTCGGCCAGTTCGCGGCAGTCCACCGGCACGCGCCAGCGCTCGCACACGTCCTTCAGCAGTTGGGCGCTGGCCGCTTCATGGCCAATGTGGCGGGGCAGCACGTCGGCGGGGGTCACGCCTTTGCCAAGGTCATGGCACAGGCAGGCAAAACGCACGCTCAGCGGGGCATTCAGTTGCGCGGCCATGTCCAGCACCATCATCAGGTGCACGCCAGTGTCGACTTCAGGGTGGTGGTCGGCGCGCTGCGGCACGCCCCAGAGTTGGTCCACTTCGGGCAGCAGCTGGTGCAGCGCGCCGCAGTCCTTGAGCACGCACAGCATGCGGGACGGCTGGGCCGCCATCAGCCCGCGCGACAGTTCCTGCCAGACCCGCTCGGGCACCAGCGCGTCGACCTCGCCGTCGGCCACCATCTGCTGCATCAGCCGCGCGGTGTCTGGTGCGACTGAAAAATCAGGGAAACGCGCCGCAAAACGCGCCAGCCGCAGGATGCGCACCGGGTCTTCACGGAAGGCGTCGGTCACGTGGCGCAGCACCCGGGCCTGCAGGTCGTTTTGGCCGCCGCAGGGGTCAATCAGCAGGTCCAAATCGGCAGGTTTGAAGCCTTTTGCGCCAACTGCCAAGGCGTTGATTGCCGGGAGTGCTATTGAATTGATAGTAAGGTCACGCCGCGTCAGGTCTTGCGCCAGCGTCACGCCAGCGTCGGCGTGGATGGCAAAACCCCGGTAACCCCGGGCGGTTTTGCGCTCGGTGCGGGCCAGGGCGTATTCCTCCTGGGTGTCGGGGTGCAAAAACACCGGGAAATCTTTGCCCACGGGCAGGTAACCCAGCGCGGTCATTTCTTCCGGTGTGCTGCCCACCACGACCCAGTCGCGGTCCTGCACGGGCATGCCCAGCAGGGCGTCACGCACCGCACCACCGACGAGGTAGATTTGCATGGGAGACCTTTTAACTGCGCGGGGGTTTCACGCCAGAACGGGCCGGAAAAAGCTGCGCTCATAGCTGAGGATGCAGCCGGTATCGTCGGCGTATTTGAAGGCCGCCTGGCAGGCAGCGTCGGCAAACGACTGCTGGCGGTAGGTCTCATAACTTGCGAGGCTGTCGAAGGTGAACAGTGCCAACGCGATGTTGTTGGCCCCTTCGCTGGGCAGAAAGTAGCCGTGGTGTTGGCCGCCGAACTTTTCGACGAGAGGAATCCACAGCTTGCCGTAGTGCTCAAACTCTTTGAGTTTTCGCGGATCCAGCACGTAGCGCAGGTAGATGGTGACCATGGTGGTTTTCGGTTTCAGCGCGCGAGGCGGTGCGGCTCTTCAAAGTCGCGGAAGTCGTGTTCCCGCAGCGCGGCGTCCACCCAGGCCTTCACGCCGGGCAAGGCCAGCACGCGGCCGATGTAGGCGTTGATGGGCTCGGGAACGGGCAGGGCGTAGGTTTGCAGGCGTGTGCAGATGGGGGCGAAGAAGGCGTCAGCGATGGTGAAGTCGCCAAACAACATGGGGCCACCGTGTGCTTGCAGCAGCTCGCTCCACATCATCACCAGCCGCTGCACATCGGCGCGCACGCCGGCTTGGTCGCGCCAGATCAGCTGGCCCACCTCGGGCAGGTGGGCTTCGATGTTCATGGGGCAGGCCGAGCGCAGGGCGCCAAAGCCGCTGTGCATTTCAGCGCAGACGCTGCGCGCCCTGGCACGGGCGGCGCGGTCGGCGGGCCACAGGTTTTTCTCGGGAAATTGCTCGGCCAGGTACTCGGCAATCGCCAGGCTGTCCCACACCACCAGCGTGTCATCGACCAGGGCGGGCACCTTGCCCACGGGGGTCACGGCGTTGATGGTTTGTTTGAACGCGGACTGTGCGTCAAAGCTGTCAAAACGCACCACGACTTCCTCGAAGTCGATACCGGCTTGTTTGAGCAGTACCCAGGGCCGCATCGACCAGGAAGAGTAGTTTTTGTTGCCGACGTAAAGCTTGAGCATGAAAGGCCAATCATGGAAGTGGAGGGGCCCCGTGATGCTAGCGCGGCCCCACCCGGCGATTGATGAAAGCGACCCGCCGGATTGATGCGCCCGGCGCGCGGGAGGGGTTAAAACCGCCCGGCCGTCTTGCGTTTGGCCATCAAGCCGCTGCGCAGGCCGCGTGCGCCCAGGTAGGTGGGGGCAATCGCGCCCAGGCTGGACGCGGTGATGCCCAGATCGCCCAGGTCGTGCGCCTTGCCGCTGGCCACGTTGTCGGTGGTCATGGCGGCCAGGTTGTCGCGGCTCATCAGGGGCTCGCCGGGGGCCAGCTCCATGAGGCGGGCTTGCAGGCGCCCCAGTGCATCCGGCAGGCCAAACACCGGGCGGCCTAGGCCGTGGTTGATGCCGGACCAGCGCCCGGCCAGTTGCACCAGCTCCTTGAGCGTGGCCACATCGGGGCCAAACGCCTCGTAGGTGTGGCCGACCGAGTCGTTGGACTGCAGGCTGGCCACGATGGCGCTGGCCACGTCTTCGACCCACACGGGCTGAAAACGCGCCGACGCGCTGGCCAGTGGCACGACAGGAAAGATCGCCTGCAGGCTGGCGAAGGTGTTCAGGAACTTGTCTTCCGCGCCAAAAATCACGCTCGGGCGGATCAGCGTCAGGTCGATGTCGGCCGACTGCAGCACCGCCTCACCACGCGCCTTGCTGCGCTGGTACATGGACGGTGACTGGGCGCTGGCCCCCAGCGCGCTGACATGCACCACCCTGCGCACACCGGCTGCAGCGCAGGCCGCCACCAGCGTGGTGGGCAGCTGCACATGGGCGCGTTCAAACTGCGCTTCAGTGCCGTGCAGGATGGCGACCAGGTTGACCACGGCGTCGTGCCCGGCCACCAGCGCGGCCAGCTCACCGGCGTCGTGCACGTTGGCTTCCAGCACGTCCAGCAGCGGCAGCATTTGCAGGTGCTGGGCGTTGCGGCGGCGGCGGGTGGGCACCGTCACGCGGCATTGCAGCTGCGCCAGCTTTTCACACACATGGCGGCCGACAAAACCGGTGCCGCCCAGAACGAGAACTTTTTTCATGGTGGTGCTTTGAAAGGATGAAGAATTAAGGGGTTGCGTTGATCTTGCGGGGGCGGCCGGCGTCGTCGATGGCCACATAGGTCAGGCTGGCCTCGGTCACCTTGATGTACTGGCCCTGAGCGCGAAAACGCTCGGCATACACCTCAACCTGCACCGTGATGGAGGTGTTGCCGATGCGGCTGACGCTGGCGAACAGCGACAGGATGTCGCCCACCCGCACCGGCTGCTTGAACACAAACTCATTGACCGCCACGGTGGCAATGCGTCCTTCCACGTGGCGCGCGGGCAGCACGGAGCCCGCCAGGTCGACCTGCGCCATCACCCAGCCGCCAAAAATATCGCCGTTGGCGTTGCAGTCGGCCGGCATCGGGATGACCTTGAGCACCAGCTCCTTGTCGGTTGGCAGGCTGGCGGGTTGGCGCATCAGGCGGGCATCCACGCCTTGGCGGGCAGCTTCGGCCTTGAGGGTGTCGGCGATGGTGGCGGTGGGGGTTGCAAGGTTCGGGGTGGCTGTGAGGTTTTGCTCGGCAGCGGCTGTGGATTCGTGGGGCATAGGCACAATCTGTAGAAAAAAACCAGGGCAAATCACCAGCCCTTGGTACAAACCCCACGATTGTCCCCCATGCGCTCCCTTGCTTCCACGGCCGAACCGACGGCCCCCCTTTCTGCTGCTGCCGCTTCAGCGCCCCGCTCTGACTGGAGCACGCTGCAGCGCCTGTTTCCCTACCTGTGGGCGTACAAATGGCGGGTGATTGCTGCGCTCAGCTTCATGGTGGGGGCCAAGCTGGCCAATGTCGGCGTGCCGCTGCTGCTGAAGAGCCTGGTCGACACCATGAACATCAAGGCCACCGACCCGCAGGCGCTGCTGGTGGTGCCGGTTGCGCTGCTGCTCGGCTATGGCTTGCTGCGCCTGTCCACCACGCTGTTCACGGAAGCGCGCGAGCTGGTGTTTGCCAAGGCCACCGAAGGCGCGGCGCGCCGCATTTCATTAGAGGTGTTTCGCCACCTGCACGCGCTCAGCCTGCGCTTTCATTTGGAGCGGCAAACCGGCGGCATGACGCGCGACATCGAGCGCGGCACGCGCGGTGTGCATTCGTTGATTTCGTACTCGCTCTACAGCATCATCCCCACGCTGATCGAGGTCACGCTGGTGCTCAGCTTGCTGGCGGTGAAGTTTGACGTGTGGTTTGCCGGCATCACCGGCATCGCCCTGGTGTTCTACATCTTCTTCACCGTGACGGTGACCGAGTGGCGCACCCAGTTCCGCAAAACCATGAACGAGATGGACTCGTCAGCCCACAGCCGGGCGATTGACTCGCTGCTGAACTACGAGACCGTCAAATACTTCAACAACGAAGAGTTTGAAGCGAAGCGGTACGACGAAAACCTGGCCAAGTACCGCGCTGCCGCCGTCAAAAGCCAGAGCACGCTGAGCATGCTGAATGCGGGCCAGCAGCTCATCATTGCCATTGGCCTGGTCGCCATGCTGTGGCGCGCCACGCAGGGCGTGGTCGATGGCCGCATGTCGCTGGGCGATCTGGTCATGGTCAATGCCTTCATGATCCAGCTCTACATCCCGCTCGGGTTTCTGGGCGTGATTTACCGCGAGATCAAACAAAGCCTGACCGACCTGGACAAGATGTTCACGCTGATGGAGAAAGAGCGTGAAATTGCCGACGCGCCCGGTGCGTTGCCGTTGGTGATTGACGCCTCCCCCACGGTGCGGTTTGAAGATGTCAGTTTTGCTTATGACCCGGCCCGCCCCATCCTGCACCACGTCAGCTTTGAAATCCCACCCGGCAAAACCGTGGCGGTGGTGGGCTCGTCGGGTGCGGGCAAGTCCACGCTGGCGCGCCTGCTGTACCGGTTTTATGACGTGCAGCAGGGCCGCATCACCATCGGCGGGCAAGACATCAAACAAGTCACCCAGGCCAGCGTGCGCCAAGCCATCGGCATCGTGCCGCAAGACACCGTGCTGTTCAATGACACGGTGGAGTACAACATTGCCTACGGCAAGCCTGGCGCGACGCACGACGAAGTCGTTGAAGCGGCCCGTGCGGCGCGCATTGACAGCTTCATCGCCCACACGCCGCTGGGCTACCAGACCATGGTGGGTGAGCGCGGACTGAAGCTGTCCGGCGGTGAAAAGCAGCGCGTGGCGATTGCCCGCACCCTGCTGAAAAACCCGCCTGTGGTGATTTTTGACGAAGCCACGTCGGCGCTGGACTCGGCCAACGAACGGGCCATTCAGGCGGAACTGAAAACCGCCGCCCAGAACAAGACCACCCTGGTGATTGCCCACCGACTATCGACGGTGGTGGACGCCCATGAGATTTTGGTGATGGACCACGGCCGCATCGCCGAGCGCGGCACGCACGCGCAGCTGCTGGCCCTGCAGGGGGCTTACGCGCGGATGTGGGCCCTGCAGCAGGCCGGTGATGAGGGGGCGTGACACCCTTTGCGCCTTTGACGTGATGGCGCTCGGCCCTCAGTTGGCGATCTGGTCGCCAATGGTCAGGTTCAGCGGTGTGGCGTTCTGGACCCAGGTGCCGGGCTTCAGGATGGGCACCCACTGTTGAGGGGGCTGTGGTGCTGCGACGCGAGTGACCCAAAACCTGCGAAAGCAGCCTGAGCTGGGGCCTGTGGCGATGGTGGCGGGAGCCAGTCCGCTGACGCCTGCGCACTTGGGAACCAGTGGGTAGCTGGCCAGGGTGGCTGCGGCAAAACCTACATGGGTGGGTGCCGGGTAGTAACTGGGCGAAAACTTGAACCACATCCCGCAGGGCTGGCCGACATTGACCGCGGCGCATTCAGGAATGGGTGCGACCACCTGAGTGACTTTGTAGCTGTAGCCCGCGCAGGTGATGGTCGCTTTGAGCACCTGGTCGGCCCCGACCACGGCGGTGTTGTTGCTGTAGGTCATGGCCGAGTTGTCACGGATGACGTAGTTGCCTGGGGTGACGTTGTTGACAGTGAAGTCGTTGCCCGAAAAAGCCGTGATGTTGGTTTTGGGGCCGTTGGGCGCAGGTGCATAGGACCAGACAAAACTGTTGCCGCAGCTGCTGGGGTAGCTGCCAACCGGGGCTTGCTGGGCATAAGCGCCGGAGTGGGCCAGCGCGGCAGCAGCCAGCATGAACAGGGACAGGGTTGTGGGCTTCATGGTTTGCTTTCCGGTGTGGTGTGTGGTGTGTGTTGTGTGTGGGTTGCATGCTGCATGCAGCGTATGCGGTCGTTGAGTCGTCCTCACGCGGGTGGCGCGACGTGACGTGCAATGCCGTTGTGAGTGAGTCGCGCCAATAAGGGCGTGGGTTCAAACGACCTTCAATTCAACCAGGCTGTCAGCCATTGGTTTTACCGTTGGCGGTGGGAATCCCCGTAGTCGTTCCACCCCTGTCAACTCGCATAATCTTGCCCATGGAAACCAAATGGCTAGAAGATTTTGTGAGTCTGGCTGAAACCCGCAGTTTCAGCCGCTCCGCCACACTGCGCCACGTCACCCAGCCGGCGTTCTCAAGGCGGATTCAGGCCCTGGAAGCCTGGGCCGGCACCGACTTGGTGGACCGCAGCTCGTACCCCACCCGCCTGACCCCCGCTGGCGAGACGCTGTACAACCAGTCGCTGGAAATGCTGCAGGGCCTGCAGTCCACCCGGGCCATGCTGCGCGGGCACACCTCGGCTGGGCAGGACGTGATCGAGTTTGCGGTGCCGCACACCCTGGCATTCACGTTCTTTCCGGCCTGGGTCAGCAGCCTGCGTGAAAAGTTTGGCCCGCTCAAAAGCCGGCTGATCGCGCTGAATGTGCATGACGCGGTGCTGCGCCTGGTGGAGGGCAGCTGCGACCTGCTGATCGCCTACCACCACGACTCGCAGCCCTTCCAGCTGGACCCAAACCGTTATGAGATGGTGTCGCTGGGGCAAGAGGTGCTGGCCCCGTTTGTGCGCGCACGGCCCACGGGCGAGCCGGAGTTCAGCCTGCCCGGCCGTGCGGGCCAGCCGCTGCCGTATTTGGGCTATGCGCCAGGTGCCTACCTGGGCCGGGTGGTGGATTTGATCCTGAAACAGTCCGCCACCGCCATTCATCTGGACCGGGTGTATGAAACCGACATGGCCGAGGGCCTGAAGGCGATGGCGCTGGAAGGCCATGGCATCGCCTTCTTGCCGCTCAGTGCCGTCAAAAAAGAACTGCGGGCGAAAAAGCTGGTCAGTGCCGTCACCCACACCGAACTGACGCTGGAGATGACCATGGACATCCGCGTGTACCGGGAGCGCCCAACCGGAAAAGGCTCCGTCAAAAACAATGCGGATGCACTGTGGACTTATCTCCAGGCGCAAACCGACGCGCGTGACAAAGGTCAGAGTCGTTAAGTAGTTACCCTTGGGTGCTATAAAAAATATGCATAGTTGCGCGCCCAATCAGCATTGGTGTTTTAAGTCACGCAAACTTACAGTTCTGAGCGCAGTCAGGTGCAGTGGCACAAAGCCTGCTTAGTCACAATGCCAGCAGATTGTTTTTCGGGGTTGCACCATTTTGGAATCGGATGAAAACAATCGATTCAAAAAACGAAATGACCTGCATCAGCCCGTTGAACGCCAGCCAATGAAACCTGTGGCCGTTATTCAGTCCGGGTATTCCATGGCGTTTTTGGGGCTTCAATTCCCTAAAATGGGGCGCTACTTTCCTCGTTCTTACCTCCAGGAGATTTCATGAAATTTAAAATTGTTGCACTCGCAGCCGCCCTTCTTGCCACCGGCGGCGCCTTTGCACAGGCCAACGACACGCTGGCCAAGGTCAAAAGCTCTGGCGTGGTCACGATGGGCGTGCGTGAGTCTTCCGGCGCGTTGTCGTACACCCTGGGTGACGGCAAATTCACGGGCTACCACATCGAAATCTGCCAGCGCATTCTGGCAAGCCTGGAAAAAGCGGCAGAGCGCAAGCTGGAAGTCAAATACCAGCCGGTGACCTCGCAAAACCGCATCCCCTTGGTGCAAAACGGCACGGTGGACATCGAGTGCGGCTCAACGACCAACAACGCCGCCCGTCAAAAGGATGTGGCTTTTGTCGTCACCACCTACGTCGAGGAAGTGCGTATTGCGGTCAAGGCCGACTCCGGCATCAAATCGATCCCTGACCTGAACGGCAAGACCATTGCCACCACCACCGGCACGACATCGGTTCAAACGCTGCGTAAAAACAAACGTGCGACCAACGTCGAGTTCAAGGAAATTTTTGGCAAGGACCACGCCGACAGCTTCTTGCTGCTGGAGTCGGGCCGCGCTGATGCGTTTGTCATGGACGGCTCCATTTTGGCTGGCAACATTGCCAACTCGAAAAACCCGAAAGCCTTCAAGCTCGTGGGCGAGCCCCTGAGCGTTGAGCCCATCGCCATCATGATCCGCAAGGACGACACCCTGCTCAAGCGGCTGGCTGACGACACCGTGAAATCGATGATCAAGTCGGGCGAGATGAACAAGCTGTGGACCAAGTGGTTCCTGTCGCCGATCCCACCAAAAAACGTCACCATCGGTCTGGCTTTGAGCGACGGCACCAAAGCTGCCTGGGCAACCCCGAACGACAAGCCTGCTGAAGAGTACGTACAGAAGTAATTCGGCCCTTGGGCTGAGTCCAAAACAAAACCCCGCCGAGCGTTCATCTGGCGGGGTTTGTTATTTCCCCGGCACGCTGGCTTGTCATGGCGCAGCGGCCAACCTCGCAACACCCAAAAAAACAAGCTTGGAGTCACCATGAGCTGGGATTGGAAAGTATTTTTGCAGGACGACGGCAGTGGTCGCACCTACCTTCAATGGATGTTCGACGCCTGGGGCTGGACGCTCGCGGTGGCGGGCGCTTCCTGGGTGGTTGCGATGGTGTTGGGCGCCCTGTTCGGCACGCTCCGCACGCTGCCCAACAGCCCGTGGTTGACACGTTTGGCCAATGCCTGGGTTGAGTTGTTTCGCAATATCCCGTTGCTGGTGCAGATTTTCATTTGGTACTTTGTGGTGCCCAAGATTTTCCCGGTCATGAAAGACCTGCCCAGTTTTGTGCTGGTCGTGTTTGCGCTGGGGTTTTTCACGTCCGCCCGGATCGCCGAACAGCTGCGGGCCGGCATTCAGGCGCTGCCTCGTGGCCAGCGTTATGCCGGCATGGCCATGGGGTTCACTACTGCGCAAACCTACCGCTATGTGATTTTGCCAATGGCCTTTCGCATCATTGTTCCGCCGCTGACCAGCGAGTCGATGAACCTGCTGAAGAACTCCTCGGTGGCGTTTGCTGTGTCGATTGCCGAGCTGACCATGTTCGCCATGCAGGCGCAGGAAGAAACCTCACGCGGGGTTGAAGTTTACCTGGCCGTGACGCTGCTGTACGCGGCTTCTGCATTCGCCGTGAACCGTATCTTTGCGGTGATCGAGAAAAAAGTACAAATTCCTGGCTACGTGGTCGCGGGCTCGGGCGGAGGACACTGACATGTTGGGACTTGACCTCTCGTTCCTCAATTGGGACATCATCTCGAAGTTCGTCATCAAGGGCTTTTTCTTCAGCATCCAGCTGACGATCATTGCCACCATCGGCGGCATCCTTTTTGGCACCCTGCTGGCGCTCATGCGCCTGTCCGGCAAAAAGATTCTGACTGTGCCCGCCACAATTTATGTCAACGGCATGCGCTCGGTGCCGCTGGTCATGGTGATTCTGTGGTTCTTCCTGCTGGTGCCAGCCAGCTTTTATGCCCTGATTCCCGGTGGCAGCAACTACCGCGCCGAGATTTCAGCCATCATCACCTTCGTGGCGTTTGAAGCGGCCTATTTCAGCGAGATCATGCGGGCGGGTATCCAGTCGATCTCACGCGGGCAGGTCAATGCCGGGCGTGCGCTGGGCATGACGTATGCGCAGAACATGCGGCTCATCATCTTGCCGCAGGCGTTTCGCAACATGGTGCCGATTTTGCTCACGCAGACCATCATCTTGTTCCAGGACACCTCGCTCGTCTACGCCATTGGCGCCTATGACCTGCTCAAGGGTTTCAGCACCGCCGGCAAGATTTACGGCCGCCCTGAAGAGGCTTACCTGCTCGCTGCCGTGGTGTACTTTGTAATGTGTTTTGGACTGTCCTACATGGTCAAAAAACTGCAGAACAAAATCGCCATCATTCGCTGAACGTCCCTTCATCATCACCCCTCCCCAATGGCGCGCTCGCCAAGGATAGACAAGGAAAAATCATGATTCAAATGAAAGAAGTGTCCAAGTGGTACGGCACGGTGCAGGTTCTCAACAACTGCACGACCCACATCAAAAAAGGCGAAGTGGTGGTGGTTTGCGGCCCGTCCGGGTCCGGCAAGTCCACCCTGATCAAAACCATCAATGCGCTGGAGCCCTTCCAGAAAGGCCAGATCTTCGTCGATGGCCAGGCCGTGCACGACCCCAACACCGACCTGCCCAAGCTGCGCAGCCGTGTCGGCATGGTGTTCCAGAACTTCGAGCTGTTCCCGCACCTGAGCGTGACCGAAAACCTGACGTTGGCGCAAATGAAGGTGCTGGGCCGCAAGGCTGACGAGGCCAAAGCCCATGGCCTGAAGTACCTGGACCGCGTGGGCCTGATGGCGCACAAGGACAAGTTCCCCGGTCAGCTGTCAGGTGGCCAGCAGCAGCGCGTGGCGATTGCCCGCGCGCTCAGCATGGACCCGATTGCCATGTTGTTTGACGAGCCCACCTCTGCGCTGGACCCCGAGATGGTCGGCGAGGTGCTGGACTGCATGATGGGCCTGGCCAACGAAGGCATGACCATGATGTGTGTCACGCACGAAATGGGTTTTGCCAAAAAGGTCGGCAGCCGCGTGATCTTCATGGACGTGGGCGGCAAAATTCTGGAAGACTGCTCCAAGGACGAGTTTTTCAGCCACCCTGAAAATCGCCAGCCCCGCACCAAGGAATTCCTCAACAAGATCCTGGCGCATTGAAGCTGCCATGCCCCTTGCAAAGCCCCGCCTGCGGGGCTTTTTTCATGGTGAATTCCGCGCGTGCTTCGGGGGCTGAATGCGACAATTCGGGCCATGACTGAAGCATCTACCCATCTCCCCGTGCAACTGACCCTCACCCGCCCCGACGACTGGCACCTGCATGTGCGCGACGGTGACGCCTTGGCCACCGTGGTGCCGCACACCGCCGCCCAGTTTGGCCGCGCCATCATCATGCCCAACCTGCGCCCGCCGGTGACCACCGCCGCCCAGGCCGTGGCCTACCGCGAACGCATTCACGCCGCAGTGCCCGCTGGTGTGGCGTTTGAAGCGCTGATGACGCTGTACCTCACCGACAACCTGCCCGCTGATGAAATCAAGCGCGCCAAAGACGCCGGGGTGGTGGCCGCCAAGCTCTACCCCGCCGGAGCCACCACCAACAGTGACGCCGGCGTGACCGATCTGCGCAAAACCTACAAAACGCTGGAAGCCATGCAGCGCGAGGGTTTGTTGTTGTTGGTGCACGGCGAAGTCACCTCGCCTGACATCGACCTGTTCGACCGCGAAGCTGTGTTCATCGACAGCCAACTGATCCCGCTGCGCCGCGACTTCCCCGGGCTGAAAATTGTCTTCGAGCACATCACCACGAAGGAAGCCGCCCACTACGTGCGTGACGCGGGGGCCTTCACGGGGGCCACCATCACCGCCCACCACCTGCTCTACAACCGCAACGCCATCTTCACCGGCGGCATCCGCCCGCACTACTACTGCCTGCCGGTGCTCAAACGGGAAACCCACCGCCAGGCCCTGGTCGAAGCCGCCACCAGCGACAACCCCCGCTTTTTCCTCGGCACCGACAGCGCCCCGCACCCGGCCCACCTCAAAGAACACGCCAGCGGCTGCGCCGGCTGCTACACCGCCCACGCCGCGATGGAGCTGTATGCCGAAGCCTTTGACGCAGCAGGTGCGCTGCACAAGCTGGAGGCCTTCGCCAGTTTCAATGGCCCCGATTTCTACAGCCTGCCGCGCAACACGGGCACCATCACGTTGGCCAAGGAAAGCTGGACACCTCCCGAGAGTTTTGCCTTTGGCGCGGGCGAATTGAAGCCGCTGAGAAGCGGAGAGGCCTTGCCCTGGCGACTGGTGTGACCCTGGCGGAAATTGACTGGACGCAACCTTGGCTGGCAGGGATGGCCGACGCATCGCTGGGGACATCCGCCCATCCCGATGTGGCCGCCCGGCTGAACGCGGGCCGTCCCGCTCCGGTCCGCTTCGTTCCCCAGTCCGCCCTGCCACCGGGCCAGGCCTACGAGCAGTTCATTTTTGACACTCGCACCGTGCCCACGCGGGACAACCTGCATGACCTGTTCAACGGGCTGTGCTGGATGCAGTTTCCGCTGACCAAGACCCGGCTCAACCAGCTGCAGGCCGAGCAGCTGGCGATGGCGGGTGTGCAAAGTCTGCGCGGTGCGGTGCGCGACGCGCTGACGGTGTTTGACGAGAACGCCGCTTTTTTGCAGGCCCCGCCGCCGCTGTGGGACGCGCTGCTGGCGCGTGACTGGCACCGGCTGTTCGTCACGCTGCGGCCCCTGTGGAAGGGCGCCAGGCTCACTTTATTCGGCCATGCGTTGCTTGAAAAGCTGGTTTCACCCCGAAAACCCATCACGGCCCACGTTTATATTGCCCCGGTTGCTATGGATTTGATAGTGGGCTCGGACCAGCTGGACGCGGCGGTGGCGGCCAGCCTGTCGGCCGATATTCTGAAAACCAAGCCGTTTGCACCCTTGCCCGTGCTGGGTGTGCCCGGCTGGTGGCCCGATAACGAGAACTTTTCCTTCTACGACGACCCCAAGGTTTTCCGCCCGCGTGCTTGAATCCCGGTTGCACGACCTCATTTACCTCTCATTATTTTTGACAGGCCTGAAGCCTCGGAGATCCCCCATGAAACGCATTATTTTGTTTGTGATGACCAACCTGCTGGTGGTCGTGGTGCTGGGCATTGTGGCCAGCCTGCTGGGCGTGAACCGCTTCCTGACCCCCAACGGCCTGAACCTCACGTCCCTGATGGGGTTCGCGCTCATCATGGGGTTTGGTGGGGCCATCATCTCGCTGCTGATCAGCAAACCCATGGCCAAGTGGACGGCCGGTGTGCGCCTCATCAACGAGCCGCAAAACGCCGACGAGGCCTGGATTGTCGAGACCGTGCGCAAGCTGGCCGACAAGGCCCAGATCGGCATGCCCGAGGTTGGTATTTTTGAAGGCGACCCCAACGCGTTCGCCACCGGCGCATTCAAGAACTCGGCCCTGGTGGCCGTGTCCACGGGCCTGCTGCAGGGCATGACCCGTGAAGAAATCGAAGCCGTGATTGGCCACGAGGTGGCGCACATCGCCAACGGCGACATGGTGACGATGGCCCTGATCCAGGGCGTGATGAACACCTTTGTGGTGTTCCTGTCGCGGGTGATTGGCTACGCGGTCGACAGCTTTTTGCGCCGTGGCAGCGACAACAACTCTGGCCCCGGCATTGGGTACTACGTCAGCACCATCGTGCTGGACATCGTGCTCGGTTTTGCCGCCGCCATGGTGGTGGCCTGGTTCTCCCGCCAGCGTGAGTTCCGCGCGGACGTCGGCGCTGCCCAGCTCATGGGCAGGAAGCAACCCATGATGAACGCGCTGGCCCGTCTGGGCGGCATGCAGCCCGGTGAATTGCCCAAAACCGTGCAGGCCATGGGCATCACCGGCGGCATTGGCAAGCTGTTTTCGACCCACCCGCCGATCGAAGAACGCATTGCCGCGCTGCAGAATGCGCAGCCAGGCCAGGTGTGATCTGAGCTGG
>JBJXEI010000165.1:0-20221 GCA_046154065.1 Polaromonas sp.
TTTTCGGAGTTGATTGCCGCTGGCGGTTCAGCGGGCTTTAGCGGCCGTCACCGCCGCCAAAAAGTCCCCCAGAATCGCGCCGTCGTCGATGGTGTCGGAGCCGGCGAGGTGGAATTCGGGGTGCCACTGCAGGGCGGCGATGTAGCTTTTGCGGCGGTCCTTGCGGCGAATGGCTTCGACGATGCCGTCGGTCACGCTGAAGGCTTCGGCCTCGAACTCGGGGGACAAGTCCTTGATCGCCTGGTGGTGGATGCTGTTGACGCGCACGCGCTCCACGCCGGGGTAGAGGTGGGACAGCTGGGTGCCCTGCACGATGTCCACGCTGTGGTAGTTCAGGTCGTACGTCACGGCGTCGCGGTGCAAAAACGACTCGGGCACCTGGGTCTGGATGTCCTGGTAGAGCGTGCCGCCGTAGGCCACATTGAGCAGCTGTAGCCCGCGGCACACGCCAAACATGGGTTTGCCAGCGGCTTCAAACGCGGCGACCAGGGCCTTGTCGTACTCGTCGCGCACGCGGTCGCCGGACCATTGCGGCTTGATCGGCGCTTCGCCATAACTGCCGGGCCAGACGTCCGCGCCGCCGTGCAGCACCAGGCCGTCGAGCCATTCGGCGTAGTGGGCGTAGGTCACGTCGCCGCGCTGGGTGCTGCCGGTGGGGCAGGGCACCATCACCACCATGGCGCCGGAGGACATCAGCCAGTGGGCAATCGACTGCTCGACGTACTGCAGCGTTTTGCCGCTGAACAGGGAGCGGGTGGGGTCGGCGTGGGAAAAGCAGGCGGACAGGCCGATTTTCAGGCGGCTGTGGGTGGTGGCTGACAGGGCGGCTGGTGGCAAGGTGGGGGTCTCAGGCGTCATGGGGGCTTTCGATTTCGGTGGGGGTGGGCAGCTGCAGCGCCATGTGCCGTTTGCCCAGGCGCACGCCCTGCACGCGGATGGCGTCGGGCTCGATACCGAAGGACACAAAACCGGCGCGTTCATACAGGGCCTGGGCGGCTTGGTTGCCGTCGGTCACGGTCAGCACCAGCAGGGCCACCTGGTGGGCGGCGGCGTGCTGCACCACGGCCGCCACCAGCGCCGCGCCCACGCCGTGCCCGGCGTGTTCGGGGGCCACGTACATGCCCACCAGGTGGGCCTTGTGGCGGTTTTTCACGCGGGTTTCACGGCTCATGCCGACCATGCCGATGAGCTGCGGGCCGTCAAACGCGCCCCACAACGATTCGGCCGCCGCCGTCATGCGCTGGGTGGTGTCGGCCAGCGGGCGCAGGGCTTCTTCTTCAAAGCTGGAGGTGAAGGCGTCGGGGTGGTCTTGCAGCGCGCGCAGGCGCAGGGCGCGGTAGGCGGTGCTGTGGGTCAGGTCAAGGCGCTGGATGTGCATGGCTGATGGAGCCTGTGGGATGGGCGTCGGTTCCCGCTGGCTGGGCACTGACTCACTGGGCGGGTTGGTCCATGCCCACAAACCGCACCGTGATGCGGGTGCCCGGCCCGTGCCCGGCGGACACGGGGTGCGCGGGATCGTCGGCGACGCCGATGCTGATGACCGCGCCGTGCTGGGTGGCGATTTCCTGCACGATGGCCAGGCCCAGGCCTGAACCATCGACATTGGTGCCCAGCGCCCGGTAAAAAGGCTGAAACACCAGCTCCCGCTCGGACTCGGGAATGCCTGGGCCAGAGTCTTCGACCAGCAGCACCAGCACGCCGCTGAACACGTCGGTCAGCAGGCGCAGCGTGACGTGGCCGTTGTCAGGGGTGTAGGCAATGGCGTTGTCGAGCAGGTTGCGCACCAGCTCCTTGAGCAGCGTGGCGTTGCCCACCAGGCGGGTGGCCTGCTCGCCGGGGGCGGGGCCGTCGTAGCCCAAGTCGATGCGTTTTTCCAACGCCCGGGGCACCGAGTCGGCCATCACCTCGGACACCACATCGACCAGGTCGATGCGCTGCTTGGCCAGGCTGCGGCCGGTGGTTTCTGCCCGCGCCAGGGCCAGCAACTGGTTGACGGTGTGGGTGGCGCGGATGCTGGACTGGCCGATGTGTTTGAGGGACTTTTTCAGCTCGTCGGCGTTGGTTTCGCGCTGGGCCAGGTCGGCCTGCATGCGCAGCCCGGCCAGCGGGGTTTTGAGCTGGTGGGCGGCGTCGGCCAGGAAGCGTTTTTGGGTGGTCAGCGACACCTTCAGGCGGCTGAGCAAATCGTTGATGGACGACACCAGCGGCGCGACTTCTTCGGGCACGGCGGTGTCGTCCAGCGGGCTCATGTCGTCAGATTTGCGGGCGCGGATGCGCCGCTCCAGCTGGGCCAGCGGCTTGATGCCGCGCACCAGCGCCAGCCAGACCAGCAGCACCGCCAGCGGCAGCGTGACGAACTGCGGCACCATGGTGCCTTTGACGATTTCACGCGCCAGGGTTTTGCGTTTTTCCAGCGTTTCAGCCACCTGCACCAGCACGGTTTGCTGGGAGCCTTTGACGTCCACACGCACCCAGGTGTAGGCCACCCGAACGTCCTCGCCCTGGATCAAGTCCTCACGCAGGCGCACCTCGCCGTCGGTGGTTTTTTCGTCGTCGGGCGGGGCCGGCAGGTCGCCTTCGCCGCTGAGGTATTCACCGCGAATGCCCACCACCTGGTAGAACACGCGGTCGGTGTCGTCGGCCCGCAAAATCTCACGCGCCGGGCCAGTCATGTTGAAGCTGACTTGGTCGTTTTTGGCCACCACCAGCTTGGCCAGCGCCTGCACATTGAACTCCAGCGCCCGGTCAAACGGCTTGCCCGCGATGTTCTGCGCCACCAGCCAGGTCAGCGCCAGGCTGATGGGCCACAGCAGCAGCAACGGCGTGAGCATCCAGTCGAGAATTTCCCCGAACAAACTGCGGCGTTCACGCTGGAACAGTCTCATGGTGCGGGGGCGTTCAGGTCAGAACCAGCCTCAGGCCTGGTTGGGGATTTTTTCCAGGCAATAACCCAGCCCGCGCACGGTGGCGATGCGCACCGGGCCTTTTTCGATCTTTTTGCGCAGCCGGTGGATGTAGACCTCAATGGCGTTGTTGCTGACTTCTTCGCCCCATTCGCACAGGCGCTCGACCAGCTGGTCCTTGCTGACCAGCCGCCCGGCGCGCTGCAGCAGCACTTCAAGCAGGCCCAGCTCGCGGGCTGACAGCTCCAGCATCTGGCCGTCGATGGTGGCGACGCGGCCGGACTGGTCATACACCAGCGGGCCGTGTTTGATGGTGCTGCTGGCCCCGCCCATGCCCCGGCGCACCAGGGCGCGCACCCGCGCTTCCAGCTCCTGCAGCGAAAACGGCTTGGCCATGTAGTCGTCTGCGCCGTAGTCCAGGCCCTTGACGCGCTCTTCCACGCTGTCGGCCGCCGTCAAGATCAGCACCGGCAGCGCCGAACCGCGGGCGCGCAGGCGCTTGAGCACTTCCAGTCCGTGCATGCGCGGCAGGCCCAGGTCCAGGATCAAGAGGTCAAACTCGGTGTTGGTCATCAGGGCCGCGTCGGCTTCGGTGCCGCTGGCCACGTGGTCGGCGGCCGCGCCCGACGCCCGCAGTGTGCGCAGCAGGCCGTCGGCCAGCACCTGGTCGTCTTCGGCAATCAAAATTCGCATGGTTTGTCTCCTGTGGGGTCGGGGTGGCCGCTTGCTGCGCGGGGCAGTGGCGGTGCTTGCGTTGTGCTGAAATTTTAGGCCTTTGCAAAAGGCCACGGCCACCTCAGTCGTCTGCGCCGGCGTAGGCCTCCAGCCCCAGCGCCACCACGGTGGCCACGTCGTGCCCCACGGCCTGGCGAAACTCGGCCTCTGCCTGGCCCACCGCCCGCTCAAACGCGGCCAGCCACAGCAGCCCAAACGCGGTGAACACCACCTGTTTGGCCCGCTTGTCGTAGGGGTCCGTTTCGCGCGTCACCAGCCCCCAGGCTTCGCACTGTGTGACCAGGTCGCCCATGGCCTGCTTGCTCATGCCGGCGCTGTGGGCCAGGTCCGTCAGGCGGGAGCCGCCCACGGCCACGTGCCGCGTGATGTGGATGTGCGCCGCGCCCACCTGGTCACGCGCCGCCAGGTTGGACAGCGCCAGCGGCACGTCAATGTTGCTGGCCATCAGCTGCAGCACGCGGCTGTCAAAGCGGCGCAGCGCATGGCCCAGCACGCGGCCCAGGTGGGTCAGCCGCCAGCCGGGCTCGGGCAGGGTGGAGGGGGTTTCTTGCATGCAGTGATGCTACGCCAATTGGTCAGGCAAACTGACTAAAAACAGGGTGTATTTATTTCAACCAGGCGATAAAGTACTGGTCATGCATCCAGCCGGGTTGACCTGATCAACCCGCCTGGCACTGCAAAGAGTTTTACAAATCGTTGATACACCGTTGATCTTCAAGGAGCTTTTCATGGACCTGCCGAACAAACCCCTCAATGCCTCCAGCACCGCCGCCACCCCCGCCCAAACCGCAGCGCTGAACTCTGAAAAAGCCAAGGCGCTGGCCGCCGCGCTGGCGCAGATCGAAAAGCAGTTCGGCAAAGGCACCATCATGAAGCTGGGCGCGGGCGAGGTGATCGAGGACATCCAGGTGGTGTCCACCGGCTCGCTGGGCCTGGACATCGCGCTGGGCGTTGGCGGCCTGCCGCGCGGCCGCGTGGTCGAAATTTACGGCCCGGAGTCGTCAGGTAAAACCACGCTGACGCTGCAGGTCATCGCTGAAATGCAAAAGCTGGGCGGCACCTGCGCCTTTGTCGATGCCGAGCACGCGCTGGACATCCAGTACGCCCAAAAACTCGGCGTGAACCTGCAGGAGCTGCTGATCAGCCAGCCGGACACCGGCGAGCAGGCACTGGAAATCGTGGATTCGCTGACCCGCTCCGGCGCGGTGGATTTGATCGTCATCGACTCGGTCGCCGCGCTCACACCCAAGGCCGAGCTGGAAGGCGAAATGGGCGACTCATTGCCTGGCCTGCAGGCCCGGCTGATGAGCCAGGCGCTGCGCAAGCTGACCGCCACCATCAAAAAAGCCAACTGCATGGTGATTTTCATCAACCAGATCCGCATGAAGATCGGCGTGATGTTCGGCAGCCCTGAGACCACCACCGGCGGCAATGCGCTGAAGTTCTACGCCTCGGTGCGCCTGGACATCCGCCGCATCGGCTCCATCAAGAAGGGTGAAGAGATCATCGGCAATGAAACCCGCGTGAAGGTGGTGAAAAACAAGGTCGCGTCGCCGTTCAAAACGGCCGAGTTCGACATCTTGTATGGCGAAGGCATCAGCCGCCTGGGCGAGGTGCTGGACCTGGGCGTGGCTGGCCACATCGTGGAAAAAGCCGGTGCGTGGTATGCCTTCAACGGCGAAAAAATTGGCCAGGGCCGTGACAACTCACGCGAGTTTTTGAAAGAAAACCCCGATCTCGCCATCGAGATCGAAAACAAGGTTCGGGAGTCTCTGGGTATTCCGCTGGTGCAGCCGTCACAAGTGGCCGCCCCTGAATCAGACGTCGCCGACAAGGCCCCCAAGGCGGACAAGCCGGCCAAGGCCGACAAGGCCCCGAAACTGGCAGCTTGAGGATGGCTGGGGCCGCCGCGCGCATGACCGACGCTGATCAGCCAGCACCCCGCGCCCCGGGGCTGTCGCTCAAGGGCCGTGCGCTGCGTTACCTGTCGGCGCGTGAGCATTCACGCGCCGAGCTGGTGCGCAAGCTGGCCCCCCACGCCGACACGCCCGAGCAGCTGGCGCAGGTGCTGGACGAGCTGCAGGCCAAAGACTTCATCAGCGAAGCGCGAGTGGCCGATTCGGTGGTCAACCGCCGAGCGGCCAAGTTTGGCGCTGCCCGGGTCCGGCACGAGCTGCAGGGCAAGGGCCTGAGCGCCGAACTGATTGCCGACGCCGTTGGCGCATTGAAAACCACGGAACTCAGCCGGGCCCGTGAGGTGTGGCGCAGAAAATTCACCGAACCCGCCGTTGATGCCGCCGGGCGCGCCAAGCAGATGCGGTTTCTGGCGGCGCGCGGGTTTGGCACGGACGTGATCCGGCGCGTGGTGGCGGGCGCCGGTGACGAGGATGAGTGCTGAAAAAGGCCTGAAAAAGACCCGAATAAGGCTTGGACAGGCTTTCCAGGCACTGCAAAGCATCAAAAATTGGTCGAATCGGCCACCGGCCTACGCTTTGATTGCCTGGTCTGCTATGAATTCAGGAGTAATTTCGGGTGTGGCGAAAGCCCCGGAGAGGCGTCACAAACCCAGCATCAAGCCCAGGTTTTGCACGGCCGCGCCCGAGGCGCCCTTGCCCAGGTTGTCCAGCCGCGCCACCACCACCGCGTGGCCGAAGGTGTCACTGCCGAACACGCGGATTTCCAGCTTGTTGGTGTGGTTCACGCCCAGCGGGTCGAGTTTGCCGTCGGGTGTCGCTGGCTGGGCTGTGACCCATTCAGAGCCCGCGTAGTGTTTGGCGTAGGCAGCGTGCAGGTCGGCCAGCGTGGGCTGGCCGGTGAGCAGTTCCAGGTGCAGCGGCAACTCGACCAGCATGCCTTCCCGGAAGTTGCCAACTGAGGGCATGAACACCGGGCGGCGCGTCAGGCCGGTGTAGGCCATGATCTCAGGGATGTGTTTGTGGTTCAGGCCCAGGGCGTACAGCTCGTAGGCGGGCGCGGCGGCGGCCGGGTCGGTGGCCTCATAGGCCTCGATCATCGGACGGCCACCGCCGGAATACCCACTGACAGCAGGCAGCGTCACCGGGTAGTCGGCGGGCAACAAGCCCGCATCGATCAGGGGGCGAAGCAGTGCAATGGCGCCGCTGGCATAGCAGCCGGGGTTGGCCACCCGGTCCGCACCCTGCACGGCGGCCAGCTGGCCGGGCGCGAGTTCGGGGAAACCAAACACCCAACCCGGCGCGGTGCGGTGGGCGGTGGACGCGTCGATGATCTTGGGTTTTTTGCCGGGCAGGCTGTCGATCATGGCCACCGATTCACGCGCGGCGTCATCGTGCAGACACAGGATCACCAGGTCCACCTGTGCCATCAGCGCTTTTTTGGCGGCCAGGTCCTTGCGCAGCTCGGGGGCAATGCTGACCACCTCAATCTGCGGCATGGTTTGCAAGCGCTCGCGGATTTGCAGGCCGGTGGTGCCGGCTTCGCCGTCGATAAAAACTGTGTGGATCTGGCTGGTCATAAAAAACTCACTGGGTAAGCCCCGTCAAGGACGTGGGCGACAGGGTAGACGGATGGTGCGTTGCAGCATGATACAGTTCACTGTTGCTCATCCCAGCTGCCCTAGACAAGGGTTTTTGAGGAGGTGCCCATCGCAATGACGCGATGTCCAGTCCTGCTCAGGACCCGGTTGCAACACACTCCACTTCAAACATAACTGAATTCTGAAGGCTTTCTCATGAAAATTCACGAGTACCAAGGCAAGGAAATCTTGCGCAATTTTGGTGTCCCGGTGCCGCGCGGCATCCCTGCTTTCACGGTGCAAGAAGCCGTTGAAGCTGCCCAAAAACTCGGCGGCCCGGTGTGGGTCGTGAAAGCCCAGATTCACGCGGGTGGCCGTGGCAAGGGCGGCGGCGTCAAGGTTGCCAAGACGATTGAAGACGTCAAGCGCATCGCTGGCGAGATCCTCGGCATGCAGTTGGTTACCCACCAGACGGGCCCCGAAGGCCAAAAGGTTCGCCGCCTCTACATTGAAGACGGCGCTGACATCCAGAAGGAATACTACGTCTCGTTGGTGACCGACCGCGCCACGCAAAAACTCGCCTTCATCGCCTCAAGCGAAGGCGGCATGGACATCGAGGAAGTGGCCCACTCCACCCCCGAGAAAATCATCACCGAGTTCATCGACCCGCTGACGGGTCTGGGCCAAGAGCAGGCGGCAAAAATCGCCACCGCTATCGGCCTGCCGGCTGAGTCCACCGCCCAAGCTGTCGACATTTTCCAGAAGCTCTACCAGTGCTACATGGACACCGACGCTTCGCTGGTTGAAATCAACCCCCTGAACCGCAACAGCAAAAACGAGTTGATGGCGCTGGACGCCAAGTTCAACTTTGACCCCAATGCCCTGTTCCGTCACGCCGACATCGTCGCTTACCGCGACCTCGACGAAGAAGACGCAGCCGAAGTCGAAGCCAGCAAATTTGACCTGGCCTACATCAGCCTGGACGGCAACATCGGCTGCCTGGTCAATGGCGCTGGCCTGGCCATGGCGACCATGGACACCATCAAGCTGTTCGGCGGCGAGCCTGCCAACTTCCTGGACGTTGGCGGCGGCGCCACGGCCGAGAAAGTCACGGAAGCTTTCAAGATCATGCTCAAGAACCCGGAAGTCAAGGGTATTTTGGTCAACATCTTCGGCGGCATCATGAAGTGCGACACGATCGCCGAAGGCGTGATCACCGCCTGCAAGGCCGTGAACCTGTCCGTGCCGCTGGTGGTGCGCATGAAGGGCACCAACGAAGACCTGGGCAAGAAGATGCTGGCCGACTCCGGTCTGCCGATCATCGCCGCAGACACCATGGCCGATGCGGCCATGAAAATCGTTGCAGCAGTCAAATAAGGCGGAACTCACACCATGTCCATCTACATCAACAAAAACACCAAAGTCATCACCCAGGGCATCACCGGCAAGACCGGTCAGTTCCACACCCGCATGTGCCGCGACTACGCGAACGGCAAGGAAGCCTTTGTGGCGGGCGTGAACCCCAAGAAAGCTGGCGAAGACTTTGAAGGCATCCCGATTTTTGCCAACGTGACGGAAGCCGCTGCGGCCACTGGCGCCACGGTGTCGGTGATTTACGTGCCGCCTGCTGGCGCTGCGGCTGCTATCTGGGAAGCTGTGGAAGCCAACCTGGACTTGGCCATCTGCATCACCGAAGGCATCCCTGTGCGGGACATGCTGGAAGTGCGCAACCGCATGAAGGCCAAGGAAGCCGCTGGCGGCAAACGCACGCTGCTGCTGGGCCCCAACTGCCCGGGTTTGATCACGCCTGAAGAAATCAAGATCGGCATCATGCCCGGTCACATTCACCGCAAGGGCCGCATCGGTGTGGTCAGCCGCTCCGGCACGCTGACCTACGAAGCCGTGGCGCAGCTGACCGAAATCGGTCTGGGCCAGTCCAGCGCGGTCGGTATTGGTGGCGACCCCATCAATGGCCTGAAGCACATCGACGTGATGCGTGCCTTCAATGACGACCCGGACACCGACGCCGTCATCATGATTGGCGAAATCGGCGGACCTGACGAAGCTGAAGCCGCCGAGTGGTGCAAAGCCAACATGAAAAAACCGATCGTCGGCTTCATCGCTGGCGTGACGGCTCCGGCCGGCAAACGCATGGGCCATGCTGGCGCGCTGATTTCCGGCGGTGCTGACACGGCGGATGCCAAGCTCGCCATCATGGAAGCCTGCGGCTTCACCGTGACGCGCAACCCGTCCGAGATGGCCAAGTTGCTCAAGGCGTTGTTGTAAGCAGTACTACGAACATCACCGGTTGCAAAGCCGGTCTAAACTGCACCAAAATAAAAAGCGCTCTCAGGCGCTTTTTTTAATGCACAACAATTCATAACAACGGAGCTGCCATGTTTTTCGGACTTGATCTTTCCTCACCTTTGTTCTGGAGCGCTTTTGGCTCCATCGTGTTGGCCAACATTGTTTTGTCGGGCGACAACGCGGTGGTGATCGCCATGGCGGCGCGCACGTTGAAACCGGATCAGCGCAGCAAGGCTATTTTTTGGGGCAGTGCGGCTGCGATCGTGATGAGAATTTTGCTCACGATCGTTGCTATCCAGTTGCTGGGCCTGCCGTACCTGAAAATTGTGGGTGCCATCCTGTTGGTGTACATCGGTGTGGATTTGCTCAAGGGTGAAGACGATGGTGGCGATGAAGGCAAGGAAATCAATGGCATGGCCGCTGCCATCCGGACTATCCTGATCGCCGACCTGGTCATGAGCCTGGACAACGTGCTGGCGGTGGCCGCCGCAGCCAAGGGCAATCTTCCGCTGCTGGTGTTGGGCCTGCTGGTCAGTATTCCTTTGATTATTTTTGGTGCAACTCTGCTGACAAAAGTCATGGAGCGGTTCCCCATCATCATCACTATTGGCGCAGCACTGCTGGGCTTTCTGGCTGGCGAAATGTTGCTGACGGACCCTGCAGTGACCAGTCATTTTGGCGCGATGTCCGAGCAGACAGTGACCTTTGGGGGAGTGCTGGGCGCGGTGTTGGTGGTGGCCTTGGGTACCTACTTGACACGTCGCAACGCAAAGGCTTCTTCGGCGCACTGAGATGGCGGGATCTCGGGACACCTTGAGTGATTGAAGTGTAGTTTTCAGTACAAATGCCGCATTTGCACCGCATCTGTCCTGTATGCTTCAAATGCAGGAGCAACGCTTGAGGCGCCCGTGATGTGGCAGCGTATGAGTACGCACCGCGGTTAACACCACGCGGTGCCGCTACATCTCTGAATGTGTTTGATGTGCTGCTGCTTCACCCTTGTGCGGGCAGCGTGGTCTGATTTGCCTGCACCCTATTGGCCATAAGGATCGGTACGTGGGCAACCCAACGCAACAGCGGCGCAGTGAACAACCACTTTGGCGAACCGACTGGTTTTTGGGCGCTGTCCTGATCGTCCTGTTGGTCACCATTCACAGCACCACCGATTTTTTTGGGCTGTTCGAGCGTCGTTTCTACGACTTCGCCAGTACCAGTACACACCGGCAGCCTTCGGACCAGATCGCCATCATCGCGATCGACAACGAAAGCGTCGCCAACATCGGCCGCTGGCCGTGGCCGCGTGATGTGCATGCCCAGCTGATTGACCAGCTGGCCGCTGCCAAAGTCAAAACCATCGCGCACACCGTTTTTTTCTTTGAGCCGCAGATCGACCGGGGTCTGGTCTTCATCCGCCAGCTGAAGGCGGTACTGGAAAAACCCCAGGCCAGCACCCAAACGAATGCAGCGGAGCTTGAACAGGTGATTGCCGAGGCGGAGCTGGCACTGGATTCAGATGCCAAATTGACTGACAGCATGCGCCGCGCTGGCAATGTGCTGATTCCCTCTCTCTACACCTTGGGCGTACCGCGAGGCCGCTCTGACACCGAGCTTCCTCCGTTTGCTGCAGCCAGTGCGATGGATGACCCCGATAATTTTTCGACGCCAGCTTTGCGCGGCCAGCAACCCTGGGCGAGCATCGGAATGGCTGCAGCGGGTGTTGGACACCTCAACCAGTGGTCGGACGCTGATGGATCGGTGCGGCGGGAGCCACTGCTGGTGAATTATTTCGGTCGGGCTATCCCCTCAATGAGTCTGTTGATCGCTGCCAAGAGCCTGAATTTGACTGCAGCGGACATGACCCTCCACGCAGGCGAGTCGGTGCAGCTTGGCAAGCTGGTCATCAAAACCGACAACGCTGCATTGATGCTTCCGCAGTTCTACAAGGGCCGCGACGGACAGTCCGCTTTTGCGGTGGACTCGTTCTACGATGTCTTGTCGGGCAAGATCGATTCGTCGAAATATGCCGGCAAGATTGTCATCATCGGTGCCACCGCAGCAGGCGTCGGCACGCAGTTTGCAACCCCGGCCGGTGGCGCGCTGTCGCCGGCACAAACCATTGCGCACATCACTTCCAGCATCCTGAGTGAACATTTCATCGTGGAGCCTGCCTGGGGCCGTTGGGCCCTGCTGGCTGCCTTGCTCGTGGTGTGCGCCTACTTGCTGGCGGGGTTGCCGCGTCTTTCAGCGGGCAAATCGGCCCTGGCAACGCTGGCATTGTTTGTGCTGTTGTTGGGTATGGAGTTTGTACTGCTTTCCGGCGCATCTGTCTGGCTGCAATTGGTGTTCCCTGCAGCCTTGTTGGCCATTGGCCATCTGGCGCTGACAACCAAACGCTTCCTCATGACCGAGGCCGGCTGGCACCGCGCGGATGAAGAGTCAGCCGAAACGAGCCGGATGATGGGCCTTGCCTATCAGGGGCAAGGTCAACTGGACATGGCTTTTGATCGTTTTTGCCGGGTCCCATTCAGCGATGCGCTCATGGACAACCTCAACAATCTGGCGCTTGATTTTGAGCGCAAACGCCAGTTCAACAAGGCGCAAGCTGTGTATGAACACATGGCTCGCCACGACAAAGGTCACAAAGACCTGCAGTCGAAAATCAACCGGGTCAAAAACCTGTCCGATACGGTGATTCTGGGTGGGCGGTCGCATGCGGGCGGGTCGCTGCTGATGGCAGATGGGGGTGTTGAAAAACCCATGCTGGGCCGCTATCAGATCGACAAGGAATTGGCCAAGGGTGCAATGGGTGTGGTGTATCTCGGAAAAGACCCAAAAATCGGGCGTGTGGTGGCCATCAAAACGCTGGCGCTCAGCCAAGAGTTTGAGGGTGATGCACTCGATGATGCACGGCAGCGGTTTTTTCGTGAAGCCGAAACGGCGGGTCGCTTGCAACACCAAAATATCGTGACCATTTTTGACGCGGGGGAAGAGCAGGATCTGGCTTACATCGCGATGGAATTTCTGAAGGGGACGGATCTGGCGAGGGCTACTTCTGAAAGCAGCTTGCTGCCTGTGCCCGAAGTCCTGTCTATCGTTGCCAAGGTGGCCGAGGCTTTGGCCTACGCGCATGGACAGCATGTGGTTCACCGTGACATCAAACCGGCCAACATCATGTACGACCCCGCGACCGAGGTCGTTAAAGTCACCGACTTTGGCATTGCACGCATCACGGATTCCAGCCGGACCAAGACGGGCGTGGTGCTAGGTACGCCCAGCTTCATGTCGCCCGAGCAAATTGCGGGTCACAAGGTGGATGGTCGCTCCGATCTGTACTCTTTGGGGGTGATGCTTTTTCAGCTGTTGACGGGGAGGCTGCCGTTTCGTGGTGACTCCATGGCTCAGTTGATGTTCAAGATCGCCAATGAGTCGGCGCCTGATGTCAGGGCTTTGCGCGCTGAACTCCCCCAGGAGCTTGCTCGCGTGGTGGCCCTTTCTCTTGTTAAAGGACCGGAAGACCGCTACCAGGACGGTAACCGTTTTGCGGCCGATCTGTATGCGCTGATCCGGGATGCCGGCAACCTTGCCGCACCAGCCAATGGCCTCTCAGCGTCTGTGGCGCCGCCTGGTGCTTGGCCCATGACCTATGATGCAACGTTGCCAATGGACCACACAGATGCGGTTTCTGCCATTGCAGTTGGGCATCGCGGTGCCGCTCCCAGCCGACCTGGCAACGCTGAAACTGACAAGGCGCTTTGACGCACACAAGAATGATTTACGAGATCTGCACACAAACAGACCCGGGTCTGGCACGTGACAACAACGAGGATGCTGTCGCGTTCGACCCCTCCACGCGCCTTTGCATCCTGGCCGACGGCATGGGTGGTTACAACGCTGGGGAGGTCGCCAGTGGCATGGCGGTGGCTTTCATTCGTTCTGAATTGGGTCGCTGGCTTGCGCAGGCTGGCGGAGACGCCAACGCACGTGAGGTGCGCCGCGCGATGGACATCTGCGTGGACAACGCCAACCACTCGGTTTTTAATGCGGCTAACTCCAATCCTCAGTATGCTGGTATGGGCACCACGCTGGTGGTGGGCGTGTTTCAGGCTGACCGTCTGGTGCTCGGGCACATCGGGGATTCACGCTGTTACCGTCTGCGAGGACAAGTTTTCCAGCAGATCACGAAAGACCATTCTTTGCTGCAAGAGCAACTGGACGCCGGACTGATCACCCCCCAGCAGGCGCTGACCTCTGTTCATAAAAATCTCGTGACGCGCGCGCTCGGCGTGGAAGATACTGTGCTGCTGGAAGTCAACGAACATCGTGTTGAGGCAGGTGACGTCTACTTGATGTGTTCTGACGGATTGAGCGACATGGTGCTGGATGCCGGTATTGCCTCAATTCTGGCCAGCCCTGGGTCCTTGGGTGAGAAAGCCGAGCGTTTGGTTGTTGCTGCCAATGAAAATGGCGGCCGCGATAATATCTCTGTCCTGCTGGCGCTTGCATCTGAGGATGCAGGTAAAAAAAGCCTTCTATCGAGAATGCTGGGAAAATAAAGTGTTGTTCAAGTTACCAAAAATAATCAGGAGCCGGCCATGCCGAAAATGATCGTCTCTATTGACGGTGTCGTCATCAAGGAAGTGCAGTTGAGCAAGGACCGTACGTCGTTGGGTCGGCGTCCTTACAACGATATCGTGATTGACAATCTGGCCGTGAGTGGTGAACACGCGGTGTTGCAAATGTCGGGTAACGAGGTCTATGTAGAAGATCTGAACAGTACCAATGGAACCTACGTCAACGGGAAAGCTGTCAAAAAACAGTTGCTCCAGCACAGCGATACGGTTGAGATTGGCAAGTACAAGATCAGCTACGTGAATGAAACGCTCGCTCCTGCCTTTGACAAGACTCAGGTGGTCAGTGCCGGCAATTCGGGTATGGCTCCGCTGTCCCCTGCCATCGCGGCGGTCAGTGCGGCCATCCGGGTGATGTCCGGCGCTGCGGCTGGACGTGAAGTGGCGCTGGTCAAGGTGGTGACCACAATCGGAAAACCTGGCGTCGCGGTTGCCGCCATCACGAAAAGGCCTCAGGGCTTTGTGGTGGCACATGTCGAAGGAGCGGAGAAACCGACTCTCAACGGCTCGCCAATCGGGTCGGACCCGCTACCGCTCAAAAACGGGGATTTGCTGGAGTTGGCGGGCACACAAATGCAATTTGTGCAGCAATGATTGGGTGATGGTGCTGATCTCGAGGGTGCAACTTTAGGCCGTCTGGGTGGGCCAGTTTTTACGACGATTCATGCACCGTTTCTCAAGACACTGGCCTCGCATTCTTGTCACCCTGATTCCGTTGCTGTTTGCACTGATGCATATCAGCGGCGTGTTGCCTTTGGGGGTGTTGAATCGGCTGGACAACATCATCTATGACGCACGTCTGCGAGCCACCATGCCGCGTACGCTGGATGAGCGCATCGTCATCGTAGACATTGATGAAAAAAGCCTCGCGGAGGTGGGTCGCTGGCCATGGAACCGCCACGAGATGGCCCATCTGGTCGATGAACTCATGGATCGGCAACAAGTTGCACTGTTGGGGTTTGACGTGGTGTTTGCCGAGGCCGACGACAGCTCCGGGCTCAAGCACCTGACGCAGCTTGCACAGGGTGAACTGCGCGACCAACCGGGGTTTGTTGAACGACTGGAGCGTGTGCGTGACCGCCTGGATTACGACGCGCTTTTTGCCAAATCCCTTCAAGATCGTCCGGTGGTGATGGGTTACTATTTCACCAGCGAGGGTGATGGTCGAACCCATGGCGTAATCCCGAACCCAGTGATAGGCCCTGAGGTTTTTCAGGGGAAAAAAGCCGGAGTTATTGGCTGGACCGGTTACGGCGCCAATCTGGAAAATTTGGCCAAAGCAGCGCCGCTGGGCGGGTTCTTCAATGCCATCACCGAGGAAGACGGGGTCGTTCGGTCCTTGCCCTTGTTGGCTCAATACCGCGGGAACTACTACGAATCGCTGGCCTTGGGCATGTTCAGGCGTTTGGTCGGCATGCCTCAGGTGCGACCCGGGTTTTCAAGCGAGATGTTGTTGGACGCAAGCCATCAGCGCCTGGAAAGTGTTGTGCTCCGGCAGGCGTCCAGTCAACTGGCGATCCCGGTGGATGAACGTGCCGCGACGCTGATTCCTTTTCGGGGTCCAGGCGGCCCGCGTGGGGGTTCTTTTCGCTACATCTCAGCTGCGGACTTACTGGCTGGAACGCTACCTGTCGGTTCACTGTCAGGCAAGATTGTGTTGTTGGGCACCACAGCCCCTGGTCTGCTGGATCTGCGGGTGACGCCGGTCGGGCAGACCTACCCCGGGGTCGAAACGCACGCCAATGTGATGGCTGGGCTCATGGATGGCCGTGTTCCAGTCAAGCCAGACTATGCCAGCGGGTTTGAGGCGCTGGCGCTGGTTGTCACTGGTTTGACTCTGGCTTTTGCCCTGCCTTTGCTGTCTGCGACCCGAGCCCTTGTGTTGAGTACCCTGGTGATTGGTTTGATGGGGGCTGCCAACTTCTGGCTGTATCTGAGCAGCGGATTGGTATTGCCACTGGCCAGTGTGCTGGTCATGGGTATGACCGCCTTTGCATTGAACATGAGTTATGGCTACTTGGTAGAAAGCAGGTCCAAACGTCAATTGGCGGATCTGTTTGGCACCTATGTCCCGCCTGAACTGGTGGACGAGATGGTCAAGAACCCCGACAGCTACAGCATGATGGCCACGACCCGTGAGTTGACCGTGCTGTTTTGTGACATGCGCGGCTTCACCAACATGTCGGAAACCATGGAGCCGACCCAGTTGCAGGCGCTGTTGAATACAGTGTTCAGCCGATTGACGGACGTCATTCGACACAACCGGGGCACGATTGACAAATACATGGGTGACTGCGTAATGGCATTTTGGGGGGCGCCGGTAGACACGCCAGACCACGCCAACTTGGCCGTGAAAACAGCGCTGGAAATGACCAAAGCTGTTCAACAACTCAATGTGGAACACCGCGCGGCGGGCTTGCCAGAAATTGGCATCGGTATCGGCGTGAACACCGGAAAGATGTGTGTCGGCGACATGGGATCGGCTCTGCGGCGCAGCTATACCGTCATTGGCGATGCCGTCAACCTCGGGTCGCGATTGGAAGGTTTGTCTAAAACCTATGGGTGTGACATTGTGGTGAGTGAGTTCACACGTGACCTGGCACCGGGCTTCGTGTGGCAAGAACTTGACAAAGTTCGCGTCAAAGGCAAGGACCGCGCTGTGGCGATTTTTTTGCCCTTGGATGCGCGCACGGGACCGCTTGACAAACACGATCTGCTGACAGAAGAGTTGGCCGCCTGGGCGGCGTTGCTGAGCGCCTACCGCGACCAGCAATGGGCACGATGCGAGTCTCAATTGTTGAAGCTTCAGGGCATAAATGCCCAAAAATACCTTTACCGGCTGTATGCAGAGCGGATACTGTCAATGCGTTCGCTGCCTTTTGATCCAGACTGGGATGGCGCAACCAATTTTCAAACAAAATAACTCTGCTGCATTGGATGAACCATCCTCTTGCTAGCGGTTGTGCGCATCTTCAAGGTGAGGCTAGAGAAAGTTCATGAAAGTACGGGTACTGGGCTGTTCAGGAGCCATCGCCAAAGATTGCCGGACCACGTCGTTTCTGATCGACGCAGACGTCTTGGTCGATGCCGGCACTGGTGTGGGCGATCTGTCGTTGCAGGAGATGCGCGGCATCAACCATGTGTTGCTGACCCACTCACATCTGGATCACGTTGCTGCCCTGCCGTTGATGGTGGATGCCATCGCTTCCCACCGGAAGTCACCGATCAGGATCCATGCGCTGCAGGCAACGATTGATGCGTTGAAACTGCATATTTTCAACAACGTCATCTGGCCTGATTTTTCGAAGATCCCATCGCGTGAAGCGCCCTTCATCAGTTTTCACCCGTTGGTGCTGGGTGAGAAACTGGCGCTCGCCGACAAGCATATTGAAGTTTTGCCTGCGGTTCACACAGTACCTGCCGTCGGGTATGCCGTCAGTGCAACTGAAGGCTCCCAAAGCTGGGTGTTCACGGGTGACACCGAGCGCAACCCTGCGCTTTGGGCGCGGATCAACCAGCTGAACGTGGCCATGTTGGTGATCGAAACCGCATTCAGCAACCGTGAGCGTGACTTGGCCAAAAAAAGCCTGCATCTGTCGCCTGACTCGCTGGCCGATGAGTTGAACTGCATCGGCCAGGGCAGAACGTACCCCATCTACATCACCCATACCAAGCCGGCTGAAACCGAACTCATCATGGACGAAATCCAGCGCTTTGATCAGACGCATCCCACCGGAATGCATTGCCTTCGCGACATCCGCTGGCTGCGAGCCGGGCAGGAGTTTGAGTTATGAGCACTTCAGGTCGTCCTGCGACCCCATCGTCCAGTTCTGCAACGTACGAAGAAACGCTTTTATCACACCAGGCGCCAGACCCTGAGCACGAGTTTTTTGATCTGCAGCGCTTGCCGCCGGCGCAGCGAGGTGCGGCCTTTGAAACCCTGTTTTTCCGACAGCTCCAGCGCGTGACCACACGGATTCACGACACAGAAAATGTCGAGCAGATCATGCTGGAGTCCAGTGGTGACATTTGCCGACTGTTCAATGCCGACCGGCTCACGCTGTACGCGGTTAACGAAGACCGCAGTGCGATTGTGGCCAAAGTCAAAACGGGTCTGAACACCAGCAAGGATTTGAAGCTCGCTGTCAGCGTGCAAAGCATTGCGGGTTACGTGGCCTTGAGCCGTCAGTTGCTCAACATCGCTGATGTGTACGACGCTACCGCGCTGCAGAAACTTCACCCACAGCTCAGTTTTCTCAACGAAGTCGATAAACGCTCCGGTTATCGCACCAAACAACTGTTGGTTGCACCGGTCATGGCTGGTGACACGCTCTATGGCGTGCTGCAGGTGATCAACAACCACAGCGACCTGCCGTTCGGTGCACTGGAAGAAGATGGTGCCCGCCAGCTTTGTCAGACCTTGGGCATCGCCCTGCGCCAGCGTCTTCAGAAGGTCGAAGAGCTGCAACGTAAAAAACCGACGAAATACGACGGACTGGTTCTGCAGGGTGTGCTGACGCAGGATGAGCTGACGGCTTGTATTCAGAAGGCGCGCGAGCGCGCGGAGTCGGTCGAGCATTTGCTTATGGCAGACTTTCACATCCGCCCTGCACAGATAGGGCCTGCGTTGGCCCGGTTTTTTGGCGTCAGCTATGAGCCTTACAACGCCGGCCGGATTCGGTCCGAAATGTTGCACGGCCTGCTCAAACGCGATTTTGTGGAAACACAGGGGTGGATGCCGCTGGAAGAGTCGCCAGATGGGCTGCTCATCATGTGCCTGGACCCTGAAGCCGTACGCGCCGCACGTGTGGTACCGCAAGTTTTTCCTCGCACAACCCGGCTGGCCTACCGGGTCACCACACAGACCGAGTTCGACGAAACCCTGGCCCAGCTGTTTGGCACCAACGGCGCTGGCGGCGGCTCCATTGACCAGATGCTCGCCGACATGGATTCCCCTTTGGAGCATGACAGCCGGGACGATTCGGCCCTGGAGTCAGCCGCTGCAGACAACGAACTGGTCAAGTTCGTCAACAAGGTCATCATCGACGCCTACAACCAGAAGGTCTCAGACATCCACATCGAGCCGATGCCCGGCAAAGCCAAGACCGGCATTCGATTTCGCATCGACGGCACCCTGCAGCCTTACATCGAAGTACCGGCGCAGTTTCGCCAGGCCATGGTCACCCGGCTCAAGATCATGTGCGACCTGGACATCTCCGAAAAACGCAAGCCGCAAGACGGCAAGATCAAATTCAAGAAATATGGCCCCCTCGACATCGAGTTGCGGGTTGCCACCATCCCCTCATCCGGCGGCGTGGAAGACGTGGTGATGCGAATTCTGGCCGCAGGTGAGCCCATTCCACTCGAAAAACTGGGCCTGACCGCGCACAACAGGCAGCGGCTTGAGAAAACCGTAGTCAAACCCTATGGCCTCTTCTATGTCTGCGGCCCGACCGGGTCTGGCAAGACGACCACCCTGCACTCCATCCTGAAGTTTCTCAACACACCAGACACCAAAATCTGGACGGCTGAGGACCCTGTTGAGATCACCCAAAAAGGCTTGCGTCAGGTTCAGATCAACAAAAAAGCCGGGATCGACTTTGCCCTGGTCATGCGCGCATTTCTACGGGCCGACCCTGACATCATCATGGTCGGTGAATCCCGCGACAAGGAAACCGTCTCCATGGGTGTCGAGGCCTCGTTGACCGGCCACATGGTTTTTTCAACCCTGCACACCAACTCCGCGCCTGAGTCCATCACCCGTCTGCTTGACATGGGCATGGACCCTTTCAACTTCGCGGACGCTTTGCTCGGCATCCTGGCGCAACGGCTGGCGAAAAAACTCTGCGACTGCAAAGTAGCGTACCTGCCCAGTCAGCAAGAACTCAAAGACTTCATCAAGGAATACGCGCACGAACTGCAGACCACCCAAGCCTGGAAGCTCGACGCCGGCGGTGAGTCCCAGCAATTGCTGGACGAGTGGAGCGAGCGCTATGGCCAGGACGGCCAGCTCATGTTCTACAAAGCAGCTGGTTGCGACAAATGCAACCAAACCGGCTACAAAGGCCGGATCGGGCTGCATGAGCTGATGATCGCCGACGACGACGCCAAAAAGCTGATTCAGGAGCGCGCCCGTGTGGCGGAGTTGTTCGCCT
>JBJXEI010000166.1:0-3407 GCA_046154065.1 Polaromonas sp.
ATTGATAAGCCCTCAGTCCAACGAAGCGCTTCACCCACATGCGTCGCATAAACGGTAGGACGCGTGTTCTCGTAAGCACCAGTGCAGACTGAAACAATCCACGCACCATGTTCAGAAACGCTTTCAGGCCCGCATTCAGTGGTTGTTTCAATCATCCGGCCGCTGTGTTTGTCGACCAATAGCCAGGTGTGCGACTCCCAGCCTTGACCTTCAAACATCCAGTAGCGTTTGGACTTGTACCCAGGTACAAACTGGTAGGCCGTTGTTTTGTAATCTGGATCAGCATTGGTCGGGTATCCGGACTCAAGCCTGACTGATGTCCCGTCAGTCAGGCTGATCACATGCACAACAGCTTTGCATTGCTCAACGTTCAGGGCAATCGGGACTTTTGCGCTGCGCAACTTGCGTGATTCGGCGATCAAAAGCTGCAGGTGGCTTTTAACCTGCGGCCCTTCGGGAATGAAAAGATCACAACGCGCAGCAAACGCTTTGTGATCGACCGGCAGCGCTGCGTTCGCCTGACTGCCCCAAGCAACCCAAAAAAATGGAACTGAGCGGGCAAGGGCAAGCAGCGCTTTGAAGCGCATTACAAAACCTCAAATACGCCCGCAGCACCCATGCCGCCACCGATGCACATCGTCACGCAGACACGTTTGGCACCGCGGCGTTTGCCTTCGATCAGGGCGTGGCCCGTCAGGCGCTGGCCGGTGACGCCGTAGGGGTGGCCCACAGCAATGGCACCGCCGTTGACGTTGAGTTTGTCCATCGGAATGCCCAGCTTGTCGGCGCAGTACAGCACCTGCACGGCAAACGCTTCGTTGAGTTCCCACAAGTCGATGTCGTCGATCTTCAAGCCCAGTTTGGCCAGCACCTTGGGGATGGCGAACACGGGGCCGATGCCCATTTCGTCGGGCTCGCAACCAGCCACGGCAAAACCCAGGAAGCGGCCAATCGGCTTCAGGCCGCGGGTGGACACCAGCTTTTCGTTCATCATGACCACCGCACCGCCGCCGTCCGAAAACTGGCTGGCATTGCCGGCCGACACCACACCGCCGGGAATGGCAGGCTTGATGCCGCTGATGCCTTCCTTGGTGGTGCCGGGGCGAATGCCTTCGTCGTTGCTCACGGTAACCTGTTTGGTCGTCAGGCCCATGACCGGATCGGCCACGCCCATGGTCACGGTGATGGGGGCGATCTCAGCGGCGTACAAACCGGCTTCCAGCGCGGCGGTGGCTTTTTGCTGGCTCATGGCACCGTACTCGTCCATGCGGTCGCGGCTGATGCTGTAGCGTTTGGCGACCTGCTCGGCCGTCTGCAGCATGTTCCAGTAAATCTCGGGCTTGTTTTTGGCCAGCCAGTCATCACGCAGCATGTGGGTGTTGGCTTCCTGCTGCACGCAGGAAATGCTTTCAACACCACCGGCCACGTACACGTCGGCTTCACCGGCAATGATGCGCTGGGCGGCCGTGGCGATGGTCTGCAGGCCAGACGAGCAAAAACGGTTGATCGTCATGCCGGACACGGTGATCGGCAGGCCAGCGCGCAGGGCGATCTGGCGGGCGATGTTGGAGCCGGTGGCCCCTTCGGGCGTGGCGCAACCCATGATGACGTCGTCCACCTCGGCCGGGTCAATGCCCGCGCGGGCCACCGCGTGCTGAACGGCATGACCGCCCAGCGTGGCGCCGTGCGTCATGTTGAAGGAGCCCTTCCAGCTTTTGGCCAGAGGGGTGCGGGCAGTCGAAACGATGAGTGCTGAAGTCATGAAGATCTCCGGAATTCTTGAATGAAAGGGTTCAATTAGTTGAAGGTCTTGCCTTCGGCGACCAAACGGGCCAACAGCGGGGCGGGCTGCCAGAATTTCGCGTCGTCGAGCGGGTTCTTGGCAAAACGGTTCATGGCTTGCACCACATTGAACAAACCGACCTGGTCGGCGTAGTTCATGGGGCCACCGCGGTAGATCGGGAAGCCATAACCCATCAGGTAGACCATGTCGATGTCGCTGGCCTTGGAGGCAATGCCTTCTTCCAGAATGTGCGCGGCCTCATTGACCAGCGAATACACCAGACGCTGAACGATTTCCTCGTCCGAGATCTTGCGCGGGGTGATGCCCAGCGAAGCACGGTGCGCCTCGATCATCTGCACCACTTCCTGGTTCGGCACAGCGTCGCGCTTGCCGGCGATGTAGTCGTACCAGCCGGCACCGGTTTTTTGGCCAAAACGGCCCTTTTCACACAGCAAGTCTGCGGTCTTGCTGTACTTCATGTCTGGCTTTTCAAGGTACCGGCGCTTGCGAATCGCAAAACCGATGTCATTGCCCGCCAGGTCACCCATGCGGAACGGTCCCATGGCAAAGCCGAATTTCTCAATCGCTTTGTCCACCTGCGCAGGGGTGCAGCCTTCGTCGAGCAAAAAGCCTCCCTGACGGCCGTACTGCTCGATCATGCGGTTGCCGATGAAGCCATCACACACACCGGACACCACGGCGGTTTTCTTGATCTTTTTGCCCAGGGCCATCACGGTGGCCAGCACGTCCTTGCCGGTTTTTTCACCGCGCACAACTTCCAGCAGCTTCATGATGTTGGCCGGGCTGAAGAAGTGGGTGCCGACCACGTCTTGCGGGCGCTTGGTGAAGGCGGCGATCTGGTTCATGTCCAGCGTGGAGGTGTTGGACGCGAGGATGGCACCGGGTTTCATCACACGGTCCAGTTCTGTGAAGACTTTTTCCTTGACACCCATCTCTTCGAAAACGGCCTCGATCACCATGTCGGCATCACCCAGGTCGTCATAGCTCAGGGTGGTGCTCAGCAGCGCCATGCGCTCTTCGTACTTGGGCTGTTTGAGTTTGCCTTTTTTGACCTGCGCTTCGTAGTTTTTACGGATGGTAGCCAGGCCACGGTCCAGCGCTTCTTGTTTCATCTCCAGCATCTTGACCGGAATGCCCGCGTTCAGGAAGTTCATGGCGATACCGCCGCCCATGGTGCCCGCGCCAATCACGGCAATGGACTTGATGTCGCGTTTCGGGGTGTCGGCCGGCACGTCCGGGATCTTGGACGCAGCGCGTTCGGCCACAAAAATGTGGCGCAGCGCTTTGCCTTCGGGGCTCCACATCAGCGCGATGAAAATGTCGCGCTCAAACACCATACCGTCGTCAAACTTGAGCTTGGTGGCGGCTTCAACAGCGTCCACGCACTTGGCGGGCGCCGGGAAGTTTTTGGCCATGCCCTTGACCATGTTGCGGGCAAACTGGAAGTACGCGTCACCGTTGGGGTGCTTGCAAGGAAAAGTGCGCACCAGCGGCAGCGGCCGGGTGTCAGCAATCGACTGCGCGAACGCCAGGGCTTCCTGCGCCAGCGACTCTGCCGAAGCGGCCATGCGGTCAAACAGCTTCTGGCCGGGGATTTGGGCTA
>JBJXEI010000167.1:0-11716 GCA_046154065.1 Polaromonas sp.
GGTGACACGGAGGTGATGCTGCACGCCCAGCACAGCGCGCAGGGCTTTTATGAACGCATGGGTTATGCGGTGCGCGGGCCGGTGTTTGAGGAGGTCGGCATCCCGCACGTCGAGATGGTCAAACGCCTGGATGAACGCCTGACCACTGCATAACCACGCGCTGCACCGAAGGCGGCGCGCCAGCTGCATGGGTATGTTCCTGAATGGACACGTCCCACGGCTTGAACGCGCTGGCCCCGCCTTCTGGCGCGGTGGCCACCACCAGCGTGCTGCTGCGCGTGCCGTAGGCCATCTCGGGGAAATCCACACACACCGACGACAACGCCAGCTCCACCGCCTGCGGTACACCGGTGGCGGGCAACTGCTGCGGGGGGCAGCGCACGCGGCTGGCCAGGGCGGACCACAGCGTGGCTTCCAGCTGCGCCTGGGTGTTGCTTTGCGCCAATGCATCGGTCAATGCCGTGGTGAGCTGCACGGTTTTGGGCCACGGGGTGTTCAACCCCGCGTTGGACACCCCATAAATCCCACGGGCCAGGCGGCGTGACGGCCACCGTTCGGGCGGCACACGCACGCCGTCCAGCCGGTTGCTCACCCAATGCCAAACCCCAGTGGCCACATCCCCCAGCACCAGATTGAAGCCGCCAAATTCAGCACCGCCCGCTGCCTGGGTCTGCAGCGCGCTGACCAGGTCATCGGCGTTGGCATCCCGGCCTTCCAGCCAGCGGGTGACCAGCGCGCCGCGCGAGCGCCAGGACGCATCGGCCACCCCGGGTTCACGCACATTGGTCAGAAAAGCGACGCGCCCGGCCGGGGTCATGCCCATCCACGTGCCGCCCGCCCGCAGGTCACGGCCCGAGGTGACGGGTTGCCCGCCTCCGGTCTGCCACTGGGCCATCGGCAGGGTGGGACGCGCCCAGTACTCGTCCCGGTTGGCCGCAATCACCAGCGGCCAGCGGCTGGACACCCCCACAGCCCACACGATCAGGCACATGGCCGCGCTACGGGTTAAATGTCTTCCAGCAGCGCGTAGGGCAGGCTGAGCAATGACAGCACGGGGCCATCGGCCGCGCCCAGCGTGAGCTTGCCGTAAGCGCTATCCGCTGCTGCCGACGTCTGCATGGACACCAGCGCATCAAAACCGCCCGACGGGTTGGCCGCGCAAGCTGCCACCAAACCGCACGGCTGCGAACTGTCAGACGCATGGAACACCTCTTGCCCGATGGCGGGCGCGCTGTCGGTGTGCATCAGGTAGGCCCGTCGCTTCAGCGTGCCGCGGAACTGGCTGCGGGCCACCACCTCCTGGCCGGGGTAGCAGCCTTTTTTGAAGTTCACGCCACCGATCGACTCGTAATTGAGCATCTGCGGCACGAACGCCTCAAAAATGGGCTGCGTCACCATCGCCAGGCCAGACTGCACCGCCAGCCAGCGCCACACGGCCAGGTCCAGCGCTGGGTCTGCCGGGGCAGGCGTGCCAACAGGCGAACACCACACCGCACGCGCCACACCGGCCGCTGGGGGTAGAAAAATGATGTTTTGAGCATCGACATCGGCCTTGGCCCACGGTTTGATTGCCTGGTTAGCTACTGATTCAATAGCACTTCCTGCCAGGCCATAGAGCGCGAATTCCGCCGTGGCGTCGGTCAGTTTGGCTTGGGCACGCATCACAAACATCGACAAGCGTTTCAGCGTGGCCGCCAGAAGGTCCAGGCTGCAGACCAGCAAGATCTCGTCCGCGCTGCGTTTGAACACCACAAAACTGGCCTGCATGCGCCCCTTGGCACTGCAAAAAGCAGCCAGCCGGGCTTCATCCAGGCCCAACGTCACCACATCCTGTGTCAGCTGGCCCTGCAAAAAGGTGGCGGCGTCCGCGCCGGTTGCCCGGATCACGCCCAGGTGCGTCAGCGCCACCACGCCTGAAAGTTGGGGCAGAGCGGCATCAGGAAGAGGGGAGGTATTTGTGAGGTTCATGGCGTTTCTAGGGCCGTGTTGGCCAGGTTGGTGCCCCGTTCGATCCAGGGTGGCGGCAGGGCGCTGACTTATCATAGCCCCCGGTTTTTGTGCTTTTGCTGTGGTCGGTTTGAATGAGGTAGCTGGGTCGTGCGCCGTACTTTTACAAGTTTTTTATTGCTGCTGTTGACGCTGGCTGTGCTGGCCGGTGGCGCAGCCTTCTGGTGGGTGCACCAACCTTTGGCCTTGCGGCTGCCGGCAGGTGCTGCCGCGCTGGATCTGGAGATCGAGCCCGGCAACGCCAACCAGGCCGCAGCGGCGGTGGTGGCCAGCGGGGTGGACGTGCCGCTGCAAGCCCTGCAGCTGTGGTTTCGCCTGTCGGGGCAAGCGCGGCTCATCAAGGCGGGCAGCTATGAAGTGGTACCCGGCAGCACGCCGCGCTCGGTGCTCAACATGCTGGTGCGCGGCGACCAGACTTTGCGCAGCGTGACGCTGGTCGAAGGCTGGACCTTCACCCAGGTCCGCGCAGCGCTACAAAAAGCAGAGCAGCTCAAGCAAGAAACTGCTGGGCTGGCGCCTGAAAACATCATGCAACTGATCGATAAACCCGGTGTTCACCCCGAAGGGCGGTTTTTCCCCGACACCTACACCTACGCCAAAGGCTCCAGCGATGTCGCGGTGCTCAAACGCGCCGCTCGCGCCATGGACAAACGCCTGGACTCGGCCTGGGCGCTGCGCAGCCCGGACACCCCCCTCAAAACCCCGGCTGAAGCCTTGATATTGGCCAGCATCGTTGAAAAAGAAACCGGCCAGAGTGCTGACCGTCCACAAATTGGCGGCGTGTTCACCAACCGGCTGCGCATCGGCATGCTGCTGCAAACCGACCCCACCGTGATTTACGGGCTTGGCAGCAGTTTTGACGGCAACCTGCGCCGCCGGGACCTGCAAACCGACACGCCTTACAACACCTACACCCGCGCTGGCCTGCCGCCCACGCCAATCGCCATGCCCGGCCGCGCCGCGCTGCTGGCCGCTGTGCAGCCAGCGCCCACCAAGGCGCTGTACTTCGTGGCGCGTGGCGACGGCAGCAGCCAGTTCAGCAGCAGCCTGGAAGAGCACAACCGCGCGGTCAACAAATACATCAGGGGGCAATAGTTGCAAACCGGTCTTTTCATCAGTTTCGAAGGCATCGACGGCGCGGGCAAGTCCACCCACATCACCGCACTGGCCAAAGCGTTTAAAGCCAGCGGCCGACGGGTCACGCTGACGCGCGAACCCGGCGGCACGCCGTTGGCTGAAACGCTGCGGGCACTGGTGTTGAAAGACGCCATGGACCCGCTGACCGAGGCCCTGCTGATGTTTGCCGCCCGCCGCGACCACCTCCGCCAGACGATTGCACCGGCCCTGGCGCGGGGCGATGTGGTGTTGTGTGACCGCTTCACGGACGCCACCTTTGCCTACCAAGGGGCAGGGCGCGGGTTTGATCTGGCGGTGCTGGGCACGCTGGAGCAGTGGGTGCAGTCGCTGCCCGCCGAGGCCGCCACGCCAGCGTTCTTCATCGAACCACAGCTCACCGTCTGGTTTGACCTGCCCCCCGCGCAGGCTGCTGCACGCCTGATGGACGCCCGCACCCCGGACAAGTTTGAAGCGCAGCCGGTAGCGTTTTTTCAGCGTGTGGCCCAAGGGTATGCCGACCGGCTGGCCGCGCAGCCGCAGCGTTTCGCCCGGGTGGACGCCTCTGGCTCCCCCGACGTGGTCTGGCAAGCCGTGCGACAGGTGTTCATTGACAAAGGTTGGCTGGCATGACGACTGAGGCCCCTGATACGCACGGCAACGCCGCGCCGCTGGCGCCCTGGTTGCAGCGTCAACTTGAAGGCTTGTTGGCCCAAAACGGCCACGCCTGGCTGCTGGCCGGGCCGTCCGGGTTGGGTCAGTTTGACCTAGCGCTGGCGCTGGCCACCACCTGGCTGTGTGACCAGCCCACGCCGCAGGGCGCCTGCGGCCACTGCAGCAGCTGCCATTCGGTCGCGGTGCACACCCACGCTGATTTGTGTGTGCTGATGCCTGAAGCCCTGTCCATGTCACTGGGCTGGCCGCTGGACGAAAAAACCCAGGACGAGCTGGACGCCAAAAAGCGCAAACCCAGCAAGGAAATCAAGGTGGACGCCGCCCGGCAGGCCGTCACCTTCACCCAGGTCACGCGCTCACGCGGCAACACCAAGGTGGTGCTGGTGTTCCCGGCCGAGCGCATGAACACCATCACGGCCAACACGCTGCTCAAGACCCTCGAAGAACCGCCAGGCGCGGTCAAATTCATCCTGGCCACTGAAGCCGCGCACCAGTTGCTGCCCACCATCCGCAGCCGCTGCATCGGCCACACCATGGTCTGGCCTGATTTTGAAGCGTCCCTGGCGTGGCTGCAGGACGCACTGGCGGCACCACCCCCTGGTGAAACCACCGGTAAAAAACCTGCCCGCGCCACGCCTGCTGCAGACCCTGCCGCGCTGCGGGTCCTGCTGCGTGCGGCGGGTGGCCGCCCAGCCGATGCGCTGGCCTGGGCGCACAGCGCATCGCCCACCGACACAGCGCGCCAGTGGCAGGCTTTGCCGCAAGCCATGGCCCACGGCGACGCCCATGCGTTGACCGATCTGACCCCCGCCGCCGCCGTAGAGGCACTTCAAAAGCTCTGCCACGATGTGCTGGCCACGCGCGCCAGTGCGGCGCCCCGGTTTTTCAGCGCGGACGACCTGCCCGCCACGCCCAAAGCCCCCAGCAGCGCCGGCCTGTATGCGCTGACGCAGTGGTCACGCGAATTGACGGCCACCGCGCGTACCGTGGAGCACCCTTACAACCCGGGTTTGATGCTTGAAGCCCTGGCCAGCCGGGCCCGACAAGCGCTGGCTGCCAAGTGATTTCGTCACAAATTTGGCCCCGGCATCAGGGCCGGGTGCACAGTTCTGGCTGTCAACCCGATAAACTCGCGCCATGAGCTCTACGCCCCCCGCACCCGCCGCGCCAAAACCCATGGGGGCCAGTCCCGCATCAAGTACCACGCGGCCCAGCGTGGTGCAGCTGGCCATCAAGGAAAAAGCCGCGCTGTACGCTGCCTACATTCCGCTGTTTGCCGAAGGCGGCGTGTTCATTCCCACGTCACGTGACTACAAGCTGGGCGACGACGTCTATGTGCTGATGACGCTGCCGGACGACACCCAGCGCTACCCGGTGGCGGGTAAGGTGGCGTGGATCACCCCGGCCCGCGCCGCTGGCAGCCGCACGCAAGGCGTCGGTATTCGTTTTCCGTCTGACGAAAAATCCCGCCTGCTGAAGATCAAGATCGAAGAGATCCTCGGCGCCCATCTGGCGTCTGACCGCCCGACCCAAACCATCTGACGACTGCACTGGCCGGCGTTGACCCAGCGCTCGACTGCTATAAAATAAATAGCACAACAGGCAATATATGCCTAGGCTGGTGCGGCTTTTGATTTAAAAACTGCCTTCATTTCATGTTCACCGACTCCCATTGCCACCTGAGCGCGCCTGAACTGGTCTCGCAACTGCCCGCCATCCGTGACGCCATGCAAGCCGCTCAGGTCAGCCGGGCCCTGTGCATCTGCACCACGCTTGAAGAGTTTGAATCGGTCCATGCGCTGGCCACCGCACATGACAACTTCTGGTCCACCGTGGGCGTGCACCCCGACAACGAAGACGTTCAGGAACCGACGCTGGACGATCTGGTCCAGCGCGCGGCGCTGCCCCGTGTGGTCGGTATCGGTGAAACCGGTCTGGACTATTTCCGGCTGGGTGAGCGCACGGTGGCCGACATGGCCTGGCAGCGGGAGCGTTTTCGGGTGCATATTCGCGCTGCCCGGCAAACGGGCTTGCCATTGGTCATTCACACCCGCAATGCTTCGGACGACACACTGGCCATTCTGAAAGAAGAAGCCCAGGCAGGCGAGGGCGCGGGCCAACACCCTGCACGCGGCGTGTTCCATTGCTTCACCGAAAGCCAGGCCGTGGCCCGCGCCGCGCTGGACTTGGGCTTCTACATTTCTTTTTCCGGCATCTTGACCTTCAAAACAGCCGCAGACTTGCGGGAGGTGGCGCAGTTTGTGCCGCTGGACCGCATGCTGATCGAAACCGACAGCCCCTACCTGGCGCCCGTGCCTTACCGCGGAAAAACCAACAACCCGTCGTACGTGCCGTTCGTTGCACAGCAAATCGCAACCCTTCGGCAGCTGCCAGTGGAAGCCGTGGCCGAAGCCACCAGCCGCAATTTCGACACACTCTTCACAGCCGTTGCGCATTGAGGTTTGACGACATGAAAAACTTGAGAAGTCACTTGAATAAAACGGTTCTGGCTGTTGTATTTGCTGGTTTTTCTGTGCTGAGCACTGCGGCCAATGCCGGCGCTTACGACGAGTTTTTTGCCGCTGTCCTGCGTGACAACCCCGGCAACTTACAGGCATTGCTGGCGCGCGGCATGGACGCCAACACGCCCAGCCCTGAAGGCCAAACCGGCCTGTCGATGGCACTGGCCGCCGAGTCCATGAAAGCCGTCCAGGTCTTGATGAAATGGCCCAAAACCGACGTCAACGCCCTGAACAGCAAAGGTGAAAGCCCCTTGATGCTGGCGGTCCTCAAAGGCCACAAAGACATCGCGGAGCAACTCATTAAAAAAGGCGCAGACATCAACAAAACCGGCTGGACCCCGTTGCACTACGCCGCCAGCAGCGGCCAGATCGCCATCATCAGCCTGCTGTTGGACCAGCACGCCTACATCGACGCCGAATCCCCCAACGGCACCACACCCCTGATGATGGCCGCCATGTACGGCACAGGCGAAGCCGTGGACCTGCTGGTCGCTGAAGGTGCGGACACTCGACTGAAAAACCAGCAAGGCATGACGGCACTGCAGTTCGCCGAAGCTGGCGAGCGCCCAGATGCCATCCGAACCTTGTCAGCTATTGCAGCCAAGGCACGTTCCAGCCCAGCATCGGGCAAATGATGGCGATGGGTTGGCTTTAAAACGGTCAGTTTGGCTACCTCATTAATATTCCACGATGTATATTATGTTAACTAACGCATTGCGTTTTCAACTCGCTCAATGAAAGTCCCGGCTGGTGGTGCCCAGCCGCCCCAACCAAGGGCTCAGGTCTTGCAGTTCATGGGCGACCAGGTTGCGCACCGCGCCGTAGCCAGCCTGGCTGTTGCTTTCTTCGCTGCGTTGCCACACGCCGTGCACCGCCAGCAGCTGGGCGTGCAGCACTTCGGTACGCAGGGTTTCGCGCAGTGATTTCCAGACGATGACGTTGAGCGTGCCGGTTTCGTCTTCCAGCGTGATGAAGACCACACCTTTGGCGGTGCCGGGTTGTTGGCGCAGGGTGACGATGCCGCAGGCTGAGACTTCTTGCCCGTCGGGCAGTGCGTTCAGGTCTTGTGCGGTCAGCAGGCCGCGCGCTGTCAGCCGGGGCCGCAGCAGTGCCAGCGGGTGGCGGCGTAGCGTGAGGCCGGTGGCGCGGTAGTCGAACAGGATGTTTTCGCCTTCGGGCGTGTCGCTCAACGCCAAAGGTGCTTCGTGCGTGGGTACGGCTTTCATCAGCTGCGGTGTGGGCTGCACGGCGGCGGCTTCCCAGACTTGCTGTCGACGGTGGCCGGCCAATGGGCTCAGTGCGTCGGCGGCAGCCAGGGCGTTGATTTCGAGTCGGTCCAGCTGGGCGCGCAGCACCAGGTCCTGGGTGCTGGCCAACGGGGCTTGCTGGCGGGCGGCCAGGATGCGGGTCACCGCTTGCGGCGACAAGCCAGCCACCAGCCGCAAGCCCAGGCGCACAGCCGGCTGACCTGCGCGGATGCCTGGGTATGCGGTGTGATCGCTGGCCTGACCACCCTCCTCCCTCCTGTCTTCCAGCGTGCAGTCCCACGCGCTCTGTGTCACGTCCACGGCCCGCACCTCAATGCCGTGGCGCTGCGCGTCTTGCACCAGCTGCGACGGCGAATAGAACCCCATGGGCTGGGAATTGATGAGGGCGGCCATGAAACACGCGGGTTCATGGCATTTGAGCCAGCAGCTGATGTAGACCAGCTTGGCAAAACTGGCGGCGTGGCTTTCCGGAAAACCGTACTCGCCAAAGCCGCGGATCTGGCTGAAGATGCGCTCGGAAAACTCGGGCGCATAGCCGTTTTTAACCATCGCCTGCACCAGCCGGTCATGAAAGCGCTCAACCCCGCCTTTGCGCTTCCAGGCGGCCATGGAGCGGCGCAGGTCGTCGGCCTCCCCCGCCGTGAAATTGGCCGCAATCATGGCGATCTGCATGACTTGCTCCTGAAAAATCGGCACGCCGAGTGTGCGTTCCAATGCGGGGTTCAGGTCCGGGTGCTCCAGCACGATCTGGCCACCGCCCCGCACAATCTCGCGGTTTTTCAAATACGGGTGGACCATGCCGCCCTGAATCGGCCCGGGCCGCACGATGGCGACTTCCACCACCAAATCGTAGTAACAGCGCGGCTGCAGACGCGGCAGCATGGACATTTGCGCGCGGCTTTCGATCTGGAACACGCCCACCGTGTCGGCCTGGCAAATCATGTCGTAGGTTTGGGCATCGGCCAGGGGCACGGTGTGCATTTCAAGCGTGCTGCCTCGCCACTGGTTGACCAGCTGCAAGCCGCGCCGAATGGCCGACAGCATGCCCAGCGCCAGCACGTCCACCTTGAGCAGGCCCACAGCGTCCAAGTCGTCTTTGTCCCACTGAATGATGCGGCGGTGGTCCATGCTGGCGGGCTGGATCGGCACCAAACGGGTCAGCTTGCCTTGCGTCAGCACAAAACCGCCGACATGCTGGCTCAAATGGCGGGGGAATGCGGGCCGGTCTTTGCGGCGGTGGCTGCCTTCGTCGGCGTCCAGCAGCTCGTCGGCCGGGCTGGCGTAGTGCGCCAGCAGCAGCACGGTTATTTCCAGCCACTGCAGCACGGGCCCGTTGTTGTCTTGCAGCCCGGCGTCCAGCAGTTTTTGCTGCAGTACGCCGCTGCCGTCAAACCAGAAGTGGTCGGTGGCCAGCTGCTCGACCAGCGCTGCGTCAATGCCCAGGGCCTTGCCGACGTCACGCACGGCGCTGCGGGTGCGGTAGCTGATGACGGTGGCGGCAATGGCGGCCCGGTCGTGGCCGTATTGGCGGTAGATGTACTGGATGACTTCTTCGCGGCGCTGGTGCTCGAAGTCCACGTCAATGTCGGGCGGCTCGCTGCGTTCACGGCTGATGAAGCGCTCGAACAGCAAGTTGCTTTCGGTCGGGTCCACCGCCGTCACGCCCAGGCAAAAACACACGGCGGAGTTGGCGGCTGAGCCGCGCCCCTGGCACAAAATGCCTTGCTCGTTGGCAAAACGCACGATGTCGTAGACGGTGATGAAGTACATCTCGTAGTTCAGCTCGACGATCAGGTCCAGCTCATGCGCCAGCTGGGTGCGGATTTTGCCGGGCACGCCCTGCGGGTAGCGCTTTGCCGCACCCTCGGCCGTCAGCCGCCGCAGGCACTGGGCAGGTGTTTCAGCCGTGGCAGCCAGCGCGCCCAGCGGGTAGCGGTACAGGTCACGGATCTCGTCCAGATTGAAGCGGCACCGCGCGGCAACGTGCAAGGTGGCGGCCAGCAGCTCGGGCGGGTAGATGCTGGCCAGCCGCATGCGGGGCCGCAGATGAGCTTCGGCATTGGCTTGAAGTTCAAGTCCGCCGTCATGCACGGTGCAGCCGAGCCGGATGGCGGTCAGCACGTCGTGCAGCGGCTTGCGGGAGCGCACATGCGTCAGCACACTGCCCGCAGCCACCAGCGCCATGCCGCATTGCTGCGCCACTTGCTGCAGTTGGTGCAGGCGCAGTGCATCGTCCAGGCCTTGCAACAACTCGACGGCCAGCCAGGAATGACCACCGAACCGTGTCACAGCCCAGGTGCTGATGGCCTGCAGCGCTTCACAATCGATAGCACCCGGCAGCGGACACACGATGACTTCACAGTGGCGCAGGCCGTCAAAATCCGTCTCGCCCCAGGCCACGCGGTAGCTGCCTTTGTCCAGCACATCGCCTGCCGCGCGCACGGCGGTGATGAACTCGCACAGGTTGCCCCAGCCTTCGGCGTTGTGCGGCAGCACAACCAGGCGGAAGTCCGTCCCTGGGGCGCTGGCCTGCACATGAAACTCGGCCCCCGGCAGCAGCTGCAAACCCACGGCTTTGGCGGCCACATGCGCCCGCACCACACCCGATACGGAGCACTCGTCGGTGATGGCCAGCGCGCGGTAGCCCAGCTGGGCGGCACGCTCGACCAGCTCTTGCGCGTGGGAGGCCCCGCGCTGAAAGCTGAAGTTGCTCAGCGCGTGCAGTTCGGCGTAGTCGGGCAGACCAGGTAAGGCAGGCAAACCAGATTCAGCCATGGTCAGGCAAAAAAGCCGTGCAAAAACCAGGCGCGCTGCGGCGGTGCGTGGGCCAGGGTGTCGTCGGCGGCTAAACGCTCGCTGTAAATCCACAGCAGCCCGGCTTGTTCGCTGCGGTAGATGAAATAGTCCCGGATGGCCGGGGGCCGGGCGCGTTGGGCCAGCGGCCTGGCCGGGCCTTCGTTGGCCATCAGCCAGCCACATGACTCCAGCCGCTGGGGCCCGGCCAGCCGCTGCAAGCGCCCCTGGTAGACCGGGTTGTTGCCCACGCTGCGCAGGGCCAGCGGCTCGGGCAGCAGCCAGCTGGGGTACAGCGCGTCAGACACCATGCGGGCGGGCGGCTTGGCCCGGGTGTGGAGGGCCGAAGTGGCCATGGATTCAAGCGCAGATTGGGCCGGCACCCAGTGCTGCATTTGCTCGGGCCGGTGGTCTGCGCAGGGCTGCCACACGCGGACATGGTCGTTGCCCAGGCGCGCACTGAGCCGCTCGACCAGGGCCAGTGCGCTGCCGCCCGTTTGGCGGTCTTCGATCAGCAAGCTGGGCGTGGCGGCTGCGGCGTTGACCAGCGGCTCAGTCACCAGGGACTGCAGGGTCAGCGAATGCACGGGTGCCGCCAGCGTTTGCTGGGCCAGGTGCTCGGCCACCAGCGTGGTGATGTGGCGCAAATCCTGGGCGGGCTGGTCGGTGCGCACCACCAGGTGGCCGGTGGTTGGCGTGTCGCGGCGCGGGTCCATGTGCCAGGTGAGTTCAAGTGCGCATAGCCCGTGCTGGCGCCCCACCAGCCAGGCTTGCAGGCTGGGCAGCAGGCGCTCAACACCGGCCATCAGCGCGGGGCCATGGATGACGAGCGCGCCCAGCTCCAGTTTTTCCTCGAACTGCTCGGGCAGCACCCGCCAGTCATAGACGTCAGGTACGGCGCCCCGCGCCCGGTCCAGCGCGGCCAGCAGGCTGGCCCCAAAGCGCCGGGCCACCCCATCACGCGGCAGCTCAAGCAAGTCGTTCCAGGTGCGGCAGCCGGTGCGCTCCAGCACGCTCAGGTGCGGGCGCGCGGCGCTCAGGGTGTGCATGGGCAGCTCCCCAGCGCGGCTGTGGGTGGCCAGGCGCAGCTTGCCAAGTGCTATTAAAGATGTAGCGCCACATGCATGATTTACGTGGGCTAGCGTGTGGTTTGAATCAAAAAATGAGGTGAGATGCTGTGTCAGCAGCTGCAAAAGCCGCTGCAGGCCGCCAAACAGCCGCAAACTGGCGGTGACGTCCATCACCACGGCTTCGTCCAGCAGCGCCACACGGGGGGTGAACGCCAGCGCCAGGCTGGCAAGTTGGCCTTGCACCAGCGCCAAGTCGGGCAGCGGCGCA
>JBJXEI010000168.1:0-13135 GCA_046154065.1 Polaromonas sp.
CTGATGTTTGGCTACATCGCCACTCACGGCATCAACCCGGCGCTGCAAAAACTCAAGTACGACCCGGTTACCGACTTTGAAGCCATCGGCATGGTGGCCGCCTCGCCCACGGTGCTGGTGGCCCACAACGCCGTGCCTGCCAAAAACGTGCGGGAGCTGGTGGCACTGATCAAGGCCAAACCGGGCAGCTTCAGCTACGCCTCGGCCGGCAATGGCACCGCCCCGCACATTGCCGGGGAGCTGTTCAAGCTGTCGGCCGGGCTGGACGTGGTGAGCGTGCCGTACAAGGGCTCGGCCCCGGCGGTGGTGGACACCATCGCGGGCAACACGCAGTTCATGTTCCCCAGCCTGTTCACGGCCTACCCGCAGATCAAGGGCGGCAAGCTCAAGGCGCTGGGCATTGCGGGCGAAAAACGCTCGGCCGTGTTGCCAGACGTGCCCACGCTGGCTGAGCAGGGCGTGGCCAACGTCAACATGTCCCAGTGGTACGCCATGTTTGCGCCCGCCAAAACGCCCAAGGCCGTGATCGAGCGCCTGAACCGCGAAATGAACGCCGTGCTGGCCGACAAGGCGGTGGTCAAAAAAATCGAGGACCAGGGGGCCGAGGTGGAAACCGGCACCCCCGAACAGCTCAAGGCCCTGGTCCAGAAGGAAGTCCTGCACTGGAAGTCCGTGGTCACCACCGCCCGGATCAAGGCCGAGTGAGCCGGCCCGCCGTTCATCGACCAACCCTTTCAACACCACACGGAACCCCCCATGTCAGCCTCCATCATCGACTCCCGCATCTTCAGCGACATCTTCAGCGACGCGGCCATGCGCCAGGTCTGGTCGGACGAAAACCGCACCGCCAAGTACCTGGACATCGAGCGCGCCCTGGCCAAGGTGCAGGGCGCGCTGGGCATCATCCCGCAGGAAGCCGCCGATGAAATCGTCCAGCACTGCGAACTGAGCCAGATCGACTGGGTCCAGCTCAAGGCCAAAACCGAACAGATCGGCTACCCCATCATTGCCGTGGTCAACCAGATCAACGCCGCTTGCCGGGACAAGCTGGGCGAATACTGCCACTGGGGCGCCACCACCCAGGACATCACCGACACCGCCGCTGTGCTGCAAATCCGCGAAGGGCTGGCGCTGGTGGAAGAAGACCTGAAGGACATTTCCGATTCGCTGGCCAAACTGGCCAAGGAGCACCGCGACACCCCCATCATCGGCCGCAGCAACCTGCAGCAGGCCACGCCCATCACCTTCGGCTACAAGATGGCCAGCATCCTGGCGGGCATCGAGCGCCACCGCGAACGGCTGGCGCAGCTCAAGCCGCGTGTGCTGGTCGGTGAATTTGGCGGCGCGTCGGGCACGCTGTCGTCGCTTGAAAAAGGCGCGATGGAAACCCAGGCTGGCCTGATGGCCGAGCTGGGCCTGGGCCAGCCGCTGATTTCATGGCACACCGTGCGCGACAACTTCGCCGAGGTCGGCGCGTTTTTGGGCATCGTCGGCGGCTCGTTGGGCAAGATCGCCATGGACATCAAGCTGCTCATGCAAACCGAGGTGGCCGAGGTGTTCGAACCCTTCGCGCCGGGCCGCGGCTCGTCGTCCACCATGCCGCAAAAGCGCAACCCGATTTCCTGCCTCTACATCCACGCCAACATCTCGGTGGTGCGCCAGCTGGCCGCGTCGTTGATGGACGCGATGGTGGCCGACCACGAACGCTCCACCGGCCCCTGGGAGATCGAATGGGTGGCCCTGCCCGAGATTTTTTGCCTGATGTCCGGCGCGCTCAAGCAGACCAAATTCATCCTGGCCGGGCTGGAAGTGGACGCGGCCCAGATGCGCCGCAACATCGACATGACGCACGGACTGGTGATGTCCGAGGCCGTGATGATGGGCCTGGGCCCCTACATCGGCCGTGAAGTCGCCCATGACCTGGTCTACGACATCTGCCGCGCCGCGCTGCAGCAACAGCGCCCGCTGATCGACCTGCTGGCCGAGCACCCGGACATCAACCAGCACGTCACGCGCGAACAACTGGCGTCCTTTTGCGACCCCATGAACCACCTGGGCCAGGCCGGGGTCATGGTTGACCGCGTGCTGGCGGCGCGCAGGGCTGGGTGACGAGCCCCAAAACCCATGAGGGCACCCGCCGCTGGCTGGCAGCCCCTGGGTACCCGCTGGGATAATCCCGCACATGCGTGATGTATCTTCCAAAAAACAGCGGGTCGTGGTGGGTTTGAGTGGCGGGGTGGACTCGGCCGTGACGGCGCACCTGCTCAAGCAGCAGGGCCATGAGGTGGTCGGCATCTTCATGAAAAACTGGGAGGACGATGACGACTCTGAGTTTTGCTCGTCCAACATCGACTTTGTCGACGCCGCCGCCGTGGCCGACGTGCTGGGCATCGAGATCGAGCACGTCAACTTCGCTGCGGACTACAAAGACCGCGTGTTTGCCGAGTTCCTGCGCGAGTACCAGGCCGGCCGCACCCCCAACCCCGACATCCTGTGCAACGCCGAGATCAAGTTCAAGGCCTTTTTGGACCACGCCATGCGCCTGGGTGCCGAAAAGATCGCCACCGGCCACTACTGCCGCGTGCGGCACAACCCCGCCACCGGCCTGCACGAGCTGCTCAAGGGCCTGGACCCGGCCAAGGACCAGAGCTACTTTTTGCACCGCCTGAACCAGGCGCAGCTGGCCAAAACGCTGTTCCCTGTGGGTGAGCTGCACAAAACCGAGGTGCGCCGCATCGCCGACGAGATCGGCCTGCCGAACGCCAAAAAGAAGGACTCGACCGGCATTTGTTTCATCGGTGAGCGGCCGTTCCGCGAGTTTTTGAACCGCTACATCGCCAAGATCCCCGGCCCCATCCGCAGCGACACCGGCCGCGTGATTGGCGAGCACGTGGGACTGAGCTTCTACACCCTGGGCCAGCGCCAGGGCCTGGGCATTGGCGGTGTGAAGGCGCGTGGGGCCGACCTGAAAGCCGTGCAAGCCAAGGGCCAGCGCGGTGTGGGCGAACACGAGCCGTGGTTTGTCGCCCGCAAGGACATGGCCAGCAACACCCTGTGGGCCGTGCAGGGCCATGGCCACCCGTGGTTGCAGTCCACCACGCTGGTGGCGCAAGACTGCAGCTGGGTGGCCGGCCACGCCCCCGCCAACGGCGCACTGGCCGCCAAAACTCGCTACCGCCAGACGGACGCGGCGTGCACCGTTGAAGCCAGCGGCGACCACGCCGCGCTGAGTTTTGCCGATGCGCAGTGGGCCGTGACCCCCGGCCAGTCTGCCGTGCTGTACGACGGCGACGTGTGCCTGGGTGGCGGTGTGATCGCGTCGAGCAACGTGCAGAACAGCTGAGTACACGGTTTTACTCGCTGTTGTTCCATGTTGAATTTGCTATATATTCCATAGCTATCCGGGCAATCAAAACCAAGGCTGGCAGGGGTTTTGGCTGTTTATTTACCCGGGGATGGCTTGCAGGAAGGCCGCAAGGGCCTTCACGGCCAGCCTCTCGTCTTGTGCCGCTGTGCTACAGGGTTTGGCGCTGAGGTCTGACCGCTGACCGCCGACCGACGAGGGGGATGGCGAGATTCAGATGCTATTAAGTTGATAGCTGCCCCGGCAATGAACGCCTGGGCATATGCCGGGGTTGGCGAAAGATGTCGCTGTCGCAGGGTGCTTGATGCACCGTCGGGCTACAGCGCCGACTCCACGTAGGCGTAGATGTAGTTGGAGCCTCCGTTGACATTGCCCAGCAACCGCGACGCGCCGAAAATCCCGGAGCGGTGAGACACGCCCAGGCCGATGTAGGTGTTTTTCAGGGCCCGTGAGCCGATCAGGTCGCCCAGGCTCACGTCCAGCGTCGGGTCCAGGTACTGCAACATGCGCGACGTCGGCTGACCCAGTGCCGCCTGGGTGCTGGCTTCAATGTAGGGCGCGCGTTGCGCCAGCGACACGCCTGCGCCCAGGCCCAGCCGCGTCTTGACGCGATGGCGCCAGGGGAAGCCTGAATAAAACGCTTTCATGAACAGGTCCACCTGCAAGCCGTTGGCCTGCAGGCCATGGTCGTTGTGGTGCGTCAGGCCGACATAGCCGACGTAGTCCACCGGCCAGCCATTGACGTTTTCAAGAAAGGTTTTACCGAGCTGAATACCGCTGATGCTGGTGGCGTTGACGCTGGCCGTGGACAGACACTGCGCGGTGGCGATTTTCAGCAAATGGCAGCCGTCTTCGGTGGCTTGGCCGTACAGGGCCTTGACCCAGGTCGGCGACGCCGTCGCGTCCCCGGCCGTGCGTTGGCTGCCAAAGTCGTAGGTGGCGCCCACGTACATGCCTGGCAGCACGCTTTTTTGAACAATCGGGCTGTCCTTGATCTTGCTGTCCAGCAGTGTGGCCGACACGCCTGCCAGCAGCCGCCAGCGCTGCGTCAGCTCATACGAGCCGTACAGGCCGAGTGTGGTGTTGATGCCCGCGCCCGGCGCGTAGGCTGCGCGCGTGGGGCTGGCCTCGGACGGCAGCACGCCGTAGTAGTAGTTGTTGAGCTCGGCGTTGCGCATCGCCACACGCACGCTGGGGCGCAGCCGCCATGGGCCTGAGCGCCAGTCATAGCTGTAACCCAGGCTCACTTCGCTGCCCCGGGAGTGGCTGCCCACGTCATGCCGCACCTCGGCTTGCAGCGTGCCCCAGTGCTGGCGTGATTGCCAGGCCACACCCAGGTCCACCCCGGCCCCCCGTGCCGCCATGCCAGCCAGGCTGGCGGGCAGTCGGTCGGACGGAAAGCCCTCCAGCCGCTGCGTCAGGAACAGGTCCAGCCGCTGGTCACCGCTGTCCATCAGCTTGGTCCCTGCACGGCCAGCGTCCAGAAAGAAGCGCTGGCCTTCGTACAGGTACAGCGGCAACACGTCGTAGCGGGTGCCCGCACCCAGGTAGGGTGACTGTTCAAACCGCGTGACCGCACCCAGCCCGACGCTGCCCGGGTCGGTGGGCACGGCGTAGGGTTCGATGTTGCCGCTGGCATGCGCCGGCAGCGCCGCGAACCAGCCAGCCACCAGCCAAGTGGCACTGGTCAAGACCCGCTGTAGAGGGGTTTTGAGGGGGGTCATAGGTTTCACCATGTCTGTGGGTTGTTGTTTTGTGGTGTTATGAATGCTATTGATTCAGTAGCTGCCTGTGCAATAAAAGCAAAGGCCATAGCCCGTTTGACGTTTGAAAACCATCGATTTTGAAGCGTTGGGCCCCGTGGGAGGCCTTCAGGGGGCGCTTTGGCTGTTCCTGACGCTGAGGGTTAACGCGCAAGTTAAATTTTCAGCATTAAAAAACCCGCTCGAAGCGGGGTTTGAATGAAGCCGTGAGCCCATCAAAACGGGATGTCGTCGTCCATGTCGTCAAAGCCGCTGGGGGCGCGGGCTGCAGCCGCTGGGGCGGGTGGGCGCGGGGCCATCGGCGCGGGGGCGCGGGGGGCTGCAGCGGCCGGGGCGCGGCGGGGCTCGTAGCCGCCGCCACCACCTTCATCACCACCACCGCCGCCCATGCCTTGGCGGCTGCCCAGCATCTGCATCTGGTCGGCGCGGATTTCGGTGGTGTATTTTTCGATGCCGTCCTTGTCGGTCCACTTGCGGGTGCGCAAGCTGCCTTCGATGTAGACCTGCGAGCCCTTGCGCAGGTACTGTCCGGCGATCTCGGCCAGGCGGCCGCCGAAAGCGACGCGGTGCCATTCGGTGGCTTCCTTGGCCTCACCGGTTTGTTTGTCTTTCCACTTGTCGGTGGTGGCAATGGTGACGTTGGCGATCTGGTCGCCATTGGGGAAGCTGCGCATTTCGGGGTCTTTGCCCAGATTGCCGACGATGATGACTTTGTTGACGGATGCCATGGGGATACTCCAGAACTAATTTTCAGAGTTTAACTGCCGCGTGGCCGGGGGCCTTCATGGGCCATGCGATGACCAGCCACAGCACCATCAGGGCTGCGCAGGCGATGAACAGGCCTTGCGGGCCATGCCGTTGGGTCAGCCAGCCGCCCACCGCGCCACCCGCAAAAAAGCCGAGCGACTGCAGCGTGTTGTAGACCCCCAGCGCCGCACCCCGGGCATGGGCCGGGGCCACGCGGGAGGCCAGGCTGGGCTGGCTGGCTTCGAGCACATTGAAGCCGCAAAAAAACAAAAACAGCAGCCCGCCCAGCACCGCCAGGCTGTGTGGCGCGGGTGCCTGAACCAGCCACAGCAGGCCCAGTTGCACCAACGCAATCACCGCCACTGCCGCCAGAAACACGGCCCGCAGGTAACCGCGTTTTTCCAGCGGGAACAAGGTCGCGCCCATCACCAGAAACGACGCCAGCACGGCGGGCAAATACACCTGCCAGTGCTGGGCGCGGCCCAGCCCGGCATTCACCAGCAGGGCGGGGATGGCCACCCACATGGCCAGCTGCACCGCGTGCAGCACAAACACACCGAAGTCCAGCCGCAGCAGCGCGGGGTTTTTGAGCACGTCCCGCAAACTGCCACGCGGGCGACTGACGTGCTCTACCGGCTCGGGCGGCACCCACCAGATGACCGCCGCAATACCCATCAGTGCCAACGTGCCCGTCAGCGCAAACAGGCCGTGCAGGCCGATGGCGCTGGCCAGCAGCGGGGCCACCACCAGCGACAGCGCAAACATCAGTGCAATCGAGCCGCCCACCAGCGCCATCGCCTTGGTGCGCACCACGTCGCGGGTGGTGTCGGCCAGCAGCGCCGTCACGGCGGCGGAAATCGCGCCCGCGCCCTGCACCGATCGGCCCACGATGAGCCACGTCAGGTCAGTCGCTGCGGCGGCCATGAAGCTGCCCAGCGCGAACACCACCAGCCCGGCACAAATCACCCGTTTGCGGCCCCACACGTCGGACGCCATGCCAAACGGGATCTGCAGCAGGCCCTGCGTCAGCCCGTAAATGCCCATGGCCAGGCCGACCCGCGCCGCATCGTCCCCACCGGGCAGGCGCGCTGCCTCCAGCGCAAACACCGGCAACACCAGGAACAGGCCCAGCATGCGCAGCGCAAAAATCGACGCGAGCGAGAAGCTGGCGCGCCGTTCCGTGGGCGTCATGGCGGTGGAGGGGGCGGGGCTGCCCAAGGAATGCGGGGATGTGATGGAGGGCATGTGCAGGTCAGGCGTAACCCGCGATTTTCACTGAATTTACGGGGGGTGACGGGCACACCTCTGCGCCCCTGAAAAAACCCGTTGCAGCCCCCCGTGGATTTACGCGATCACCGGGGCGGCCGTGCCTGTGCTGGTGGCGGCCACGGTGATGGTGCGGCCGACGGCGGCGGTGTAGGTGGGCTGCTTGACGCTGCTGACAAACACGTACTCGCCCTTGACCTGGGCGGCGGTGATCGTCATCAGCAGGTAGCCGCGCTGGGTGGTGTCGCAGTAGGCGACGTCGTTGATCAGGCCCAGGCCTGCACCGATGGCGGCGTTGCCCAGCTGCGGCACCAGCGCGCTGCCGTCAATTGAGCTGGCCAGAGCGCCCAAGCCAGCTGACTCAAAACCGGGGGCAGACACGGAGGTGCCCGCGAACTCCACACCGATTTTTTCGCCCGCCAGGGTGGTCAGGTGGGTGAACCAGCCGTTGTGGGAGTCACCCGAGAGCGTGACCAGCTTTTTGCCCTGCGACTTGACGGTTTGCAAAATGGCTTCGCGCTGGCTCGGGTAGCCGTCCCAGGCGTCCAGGTTGTAGGGAATGCCGGGGTTGGTGGCCGGGTTCAGCAGGGCCGACTGGGTGGCCGTCAGGGGCTGGCCTGCGGCGCGTGTGGCTTTGGCCGTGAGGTAGGCGGAAATGGCGGCCTGCACCCCGGCCGGGTTGGTGGCGGCCGCAGCCTGTGCCTGCAGCACGGACGCCGGGAACCACATGCGCGCCATGATGTCCTGGTTGCCCACCACCTGCCACGTGGCGCGTGACGCGGCCAGCGTGCTGGTCAGCCAGCTTTGCTGCTCGGCGCTGATCATGCGGCGCGCGGCATCAGGCACCACCCCGGCGGCATTGGGGGTCAGCCCGGCCAAGTAGCGGCTGGTGCCGCCGTCGGCATCGCCAAAGCCGTCGTACTGGCGGTCGCGGCCTTCGATGCGGGTGTCCAGCATGTGCAGGGACAACAGCGTGCCAAAGTCAAAGCTGCGGTAGATCTTCAGCAGGTTGGTCGCGTCTGGCGTGCGGATGGGCATCCACTCGTGATAAGCGCGGGCGGCGATGTTTTTGCGGGTGGTCCAGTCGCCCTGGGTGGCCGGGTTGTGGTTTTCAGCGCCCTGCACGTAGGCGTTGTTGGCAAATTCGTGGTCGTCCCAGACGGTGATCCACGGCATCTTGGCGTGCAGCGCCTGCAGGTTCAGGTCCGACTTGTACAGCGCATGGCGGGTGCGGTAGTCGTTGAGCGTCACGATGTCGTTGGCCGGGCTGGCCACGCGCCCGCCGGGGATGCTGCTGTTGCCAAACTTGACCGGGTCCGAGCCGTACTCATAGATGTAGTCGCCCAGGTGCAGGGCGTACTGCGCGTCCGATTTGGCCGCCGCGTCATAGGTGTGGAAGTAGCCTTCGGAGTACAACGCGCACGAAAACACGGCGAATTTGACCGATGCCGCCGTGCTGGCGGGCAGGGTGCGGGTGCTACCCACGGGGGACGTGACCCCCGCCGCATCACGGAATCGGTAGAAGTAGCTGGCCCCGGCGGTCAGCCCGGTCACGTCCACCTTGGCGGTGAAGGAGGCGGCTTCGGTGGCCGTCAGGCTGCCCGAACGCACGACGCTGGTGAAGGCCGCGTCCAGCGCGACCTGCCATGTCAGGGCCACGTCGGCCGTGCTGGCGGGGACTTTGGCGTGGGTCCACAAGATCACGCGGTCGGCCAGCGGGTCCCCGCTGGCCACCCCGAAGGCGAACACGGCGGGGCTGGGCGGCGCGGTGACGGTCGGCGTGGCCGCAAGGTCGTCACCGCCACCGCAAGCGGCCAGTGAGCCCGTCACGGCCACCGCCATGGCGCTGGACGAGGACTTGACCAGAAAGTCCAGGAAGTCGCGGCGGCGGCTGTTGATGGCTTCGCGGGGGTCTGCGGCGGTGTGCTGCGTGGAGGGGGTTGTTTTTTTGAACATGGAAAGGCCGGGTTGTGGGTCGAACAAGCCTTCCATTGAATGCGGGCCGTGTGACAAAGGTGTTAAGCCGCGCTGCGCCGCTGACGCGGGGCGTCGGTATGATTGAAGGTTTCCTTTTGGGCACCCGCCGTGAATTCCTCCATCGATCCTGAACGCTCTGGTGCTTACTTGGCCCAGGCAATGGCCGCACAAAAGATCAGCATTCGCGGCGCACGCACGCACAACCTCAAAAACATCGACCTCGACATCCCGCGCAACCAGCTGGTGGTCATCACGGGGCTGAGCGGCTCGGGCAAGTCCAGCCTGGCGTTTGACACGCTGTACGCCGAAGGCCAGCGCCGTTATGTCGAAAGCCTGAGCACTTACGCGCGGCAGTTTTTGCAGCTGATGGACAAGCCCGACGTGGACATGATCGAAGGCCTGTCGCCAGCGATTTCCATCGAGCAAAAGGCCACCAGCCACAACCCGCGCTCGACCGTGGGCACGGTGACCGAGATCCACGACTACCTGCGCCTGCTGTACGCCCGCGCGGGCACGCCGTTTTGTCCCGAGCACGACCTGCCGCTGCAGGCGCAAAGCGTCAGCGAAATGGTGGACACGGTGTTGGCGCTGCCCGAAGACACCAAGCTGATGATCCTGGCGCCGGTGGCGCGGGACCGCAAGGGCGAGTTTGAAAACGTCTTTGCCGAAATGCAGGCCCAGGGCTATGTGCGCTTTCGGGTTCAGGGTGTGGCTTACGAGTTTGACGACCTGCCCAAACTCAAAAAAACCGAAAAACACGACATCGACGTGGTGATCGACCGCATCAAGGTGCGCCATGCCTCCACCGTGGCACCCGCCGTGCCTGATGAACCGGTGGACGTGGCCAACCCGGTGCGCAGCGAGTTCGACAACACCCGCCAGCGCCTGGCCGAGAGTTTTGAAGCCGCGCTGCGCCTGGCCGACGGCAAGGCGATTGCGCTGGAGATGGACACGGGCAAGGAGCACCTGTTCAGTGCCAAGTTCTCGTGCCCGGTCTGCAGCTACTCCCTCAGTGAGATGGAGCCGCGCCTGTTTTCCTTCAACTCGCCCGTGGGCGCCTGCCCGACCTGTGACGGCCTGGGCCACAGCGAGGTGTTTGACCCGGCGCGGGTGGTGGCCTTCCCGTCGCTCAGCTTGGCCAGTGGCGCCGTCAAGGGCTGGGACCGGCGCAACGGGTATTACTTCTCAATGCTGGAAAGCCTGGCCAAACACTATGCGTTTGACATCGACACCGCGTTTGAAAACCTGCCCGAAGCGGTGCGCCAGGTGGTGCTGTTTGGCTCCGGTGAGGAAGACATCAAGTTCAGCTACATCATGGATTCGGGCGCGTCAGCGGGCAAAAAAGTCACCAAAAAGCACCCGTTTGAAGGCGTGATCACCAACTTTCAGCGCCGTTACCTGGAAACCGACTCCCCGGTGGTGCGTGAAGAGCTTGGCCGCTACCGCAGCATTCAGCCCTGCCCGGACTGCGGCGGCACGCGGCTGCGGCAAGAGGCGCGGCATGTCTACCTGGTGGGCGCGCCGCCTGCCGATGCCGATGCGTCGTTCAACCCGCTGGCGCGTGAAAACCGGCAGGCGATTTTTGAGATCAGCCGCACCACGCTGCGGGAGAGTTTTGCCTATTTCAGCCAGCTCAAAATGGCCGGGGCCAAAGGTGAGATTGCCGACAAGGTGGTGCGTGAAATCGGCCTGCGGCTGAAGTTTTTGAACGACGTCGGCCTGAACTACCTGAGCCTGGACCGCAGCGCGGAAACGCTGTCGGGCGGTGAGTCGCAGCGCATTCGCCTGGCCTCCCAGATCGGCTCGGGCCTGACCGGTGTGATGTACGTGCTCGACGAGCCTAGCATTGGCCTGCATCAGCGCGACAACGACCGCCTCATCAGCACCCTGCAGCACCTGCGCGACATTGGCAACAGCGTACTGGTGGTGGAGCACGACGAAGACATGATCCGCGCCGCCGACCACGTCATCGACATGGGGCCAGGCGCGGGGGTGCACGGCGGCCGCGTGATGGCGCAGGGTACGTTTGCGCAGGTGCAAGCCAACCCGAACTCCCTCACGGGCAAGTACCTGGCGGGCACCTTGAAGATCGCCGTGCCCACGCACCGCACGGCCTGGCTGCCCACCGTCCTCAAGGCCGACCCGTTTGCCGACCGCAAGCCGTCGCGCTTTGCCCCCAGCCCCGCCGCCGAGCGCCGCGCCGCCCGCGAGGCGCACCACCGCGCCACGCTGGGCGACATGCAGGCGCTGCGCGTCATCAACGCCACCGGCCACAACCTCAAGGGCGTCAGTGTCGAATTCCCGGTCGGTCTGCTGACCTGCGTGACCGGTGTGTCGGGCTCGGGCAAGTCCACGCTGGTGAACGACACGCTGTACACCGCCGTGGCCCGCACGCTGTACCGCGCGCATGAAGAGCCGGCCGAGCACGAGGCGATTGAAGGCATCGAGCATTTCGACAAGGTCATCAACGTCGACCAGTCGCCGATTGGCCGCACCCCGCGCAGCAACCCGGCCACCTACACCGGCCTGTTCACCCCCATCCGCGAGCTGCTGGCCGAAATGAACACCGCGCGGGAGCGGGGTTATGGGGCGGGCCGTTTCAGCTTCAACGTCGCCGGGGGCCGCTGTGAAGCCTGCCAGGGCGACGGGCTGGTGAAGGTTGAAATGCACTTTTTGCCCGATGTGTACGTGCCCTGCGACGTCTGCAAAGGCATGCGCTACAACCGCGAAACCCTGGAAGTGCAGTACCGCGGCAAAAACATCGCGCAGATCCTGGACCTGACAGTGGAAGCCGCTGCCGAGTTCTTCAAGGCCGTGCCGACGATTGCCCGCAAGCTGCACACGCTGCTGGACGTGGGCCTGAGTTACATCAAGTTGGGCCAGGCCGCCACCACGCTGTCAGGCGGGGAGGCGCAGCGGGTCAAGCTGGCCCTCGAATTGAGCAAACGCGACACCGGCCGCACGCTCTACATCCTGGACGAGCCGACCACCGGCCTGCACTTTGCCGACATCGACCTGCTGCTCAAGGTGCTGCACCAGCTGCGCGACGCAGGCAACACGATCGTGGTGATCGAGCACAACCTGGACGTCATCAAAACCGCCGACTGGCTGATCGACATGGGCCCCGAAGGCGGCTCCGGCGGTGGCACTGTGGTGGGGGTGGGCACGCCGGAAGACATCGCTGCAAACCCTGAGAGTCATACCGGGCGGTACCTGGCGCGTCTGTTGTGAAGTGGGCCATGGCGTCGAAGGGGGCGTCCATCTTCACCCAACGCAAGGTGGTCTTCCTGGTGGCAACCCTGTGCTGCCTGCTCTGGGGCAGTGCCTACCCGGCCATCAAAAACGGCTACGCGCTGTTTCATATCGCCGCCAACGACGTCCCGTCCAAGCTGGTGTTTGCGGGCTACCGGTTTGCCTTTGCGGGGCTGGTGTTGCTGGTGATTGCGGGCCTGGGCCGCAAACCGGTGTTCCGCATGGACCGGCGCACGCTGGGCCAGGTCACGCTGCTGGGGCTGACGCAGACCAGCCTGCAGTATGTGTTTTTCTACATTGGGCTGGCCTACGCGACGGGCGTGAAAAGCGCCATCATGAACGCCACCGGCACCTTTTTCAGTGTGCTGCTGGCGCACTTCATCTACAAGAACGACCGGCTCAGCTTCAACAAGGCGATGGGTTGTGCCGTCGGGTTTGTGGGGGTGATGGTGGTGAACTTCAGCGACAGCCTGCTGAACCTGGACGTCACGCTGTTGGGCGAGGGGTTTGTGGTGATCGCGGCGTTTGTGCTGTCAGCGGCCAGCATTTACGGCAAAAAGGTCTCGCAGCATGTGGACTCCGTCGTGCTGACCGGCTGGCAGCTGGCCATTGGCGGGTTGGCGCTGCTGCTGGTCGGGTGGGCGACCGGCGGCCAACTGACCGGTTTCACGCGCCAGTCCACTGCGCTGCTGGCCTATTTGGTGCTGCTATCGTCGGCCGCGTTTTCCCTGTGGACGATTCTGCTGAAGTACAACCGCGTCAGCAT
>JBJXEI010000169.1:0-4141 GCA_046154065.1 Polaromonas sp.
TGCGCCGCCTCGACGGCCTGCTGCAGGGCGACTACCGCACGCTGCTGCGCGGTACCGGCATGGACCTGGCCGACCTGCGGGAATACCAGTTCCATGACGACGTGCGCCACATCGACTGGAACGTGACGGCCCGGCTGCAGCAGCCGCACGTGCGTGTGTTCACCGAAGACCGGGAAATGACCGCCTGGTTTTTGCTGGACCTCAGCCCGTCGATGGACTTTGGCTCCAAGGAACAGCGCAAACGGGATGTGTCGGCCCGCTTCGTGGCGATTCTGGCGCGGCTGCTGACCGGCCACGGCAACCGCGTGGGCGCGCTGCTGTATGGCTCGGGTGCCGACACGGTGCTGCCCGCCCGGGGCGGCCGCCAGCAGGTGCTGCAGCTGATGCACACCCTGCAGCGCAGCCGCCCGCGCCCGCACTTGGCGCAGACCCCAACCCAGGGCCCGACCCGGCTGAACGAGCTGCTGCGGTCGGCCGGCAATGTGGTGCGCCGCCGGTCCACGTTGTTTGTGGTGTCTGACTTCATCAGCGAAACCGGCTGGGAAAAAGCGCTGGGCCAGCTGGCCCAGCGCCATGAAGTCACCGCCGTGCGCCTGACCGACCCGCTGGAGCGCGAGCTGCCCGACCTGGGCATGATCCCCATCCAGGACAGCGAAACCGGCGAACAAGTGATGGTGGACACCCACGACAAGGGCTTTCGCCAGCGTTTTGCCCGCATCGCGGCCGAGCGTGACCAGCAACTGGCCCAGGCACTGGCACGCGCCGGAGTGGACACGCTGGAGCTGTCCACCGACGAAGACCTGGTCACGGCGCTGATGCGCTTCACCGACCTGCGCAAACGCCGCAGCCGCGCGGCTGCCTGACCCCCTCAAGGACGACGCCCATGGCCTCCACCCCCGCCTCCTTCTTCGCTGTGTCACCGAACTTTTTGTGGCCGCAGTTCCTCTGGCTGCTGCTGCTGTTGCCCCTGCTGGTGCTGCTGTACCTGTGGCTGCTGCGGCGCAAAAAGAAAACCGCGCTGCAGTACAGCGGGCTGTCGATCATCCGTGAAGCCATGGGGCCCGGCCAGACCTTTCGCCGCCACATCCCGCCGCTGCTGTTTTTGGGCGCCATCGCCCTGATGCTGCTGGCGTCCAGCCGACCCACAGCGGTCATCAGCCTGCCGTCCAACCAGGAAACCATCATGCTGGCCATGGACGTGTCCGGCAGCATGCGCGCCACCGACGTGCTGCCCAACCGCCTGGTCGCGTCACAAAACGCCGCCAAGGCTTTCCTGGCCGATTTGCCCCGCAATGTGCGCGTGGGCATCGTCGCGTTTGCAGGCACCGCCGCCGTGGTGCAGCCCCCCACGCTCAGCCGCGAAGACCTGGTCGCCGCCATCGACAAGTTCCAGCTGCAGCGCGGCACCGCCATTGGCAACGGCATTGTGGTGTCCCTCAGCGAGCTGTTTCCCGACGCTGGCATTGACCTGAACGCCCTGCAATCCGGGCGCGAGCGGCTGCGCGGCACCTCGATTGACCAGGCGCTGAAAGACGCCCAGGACGGCAAGAAAAAAGAGGCTTTTGTGCCCGTCGCCCCCGGCTCCTACACGTCAGCCGCCATCATTTTGCTGACCGACGGCCAACGCACCACCGGCGTGGACTCCCTGGAAGCCGCCAAACTCGCCGCCGACCGCGGCGTGCGCATCTACACCGTCGGCGTCGGCACGGTGGACGGCGAAACCATCGGCTTCGAAGGCTGGTCCATGCGCGTCAAGCTCGACGAAGAAACCCTCAAAGGCATCGCCAAAAACACCCAGGCCGAGTACTTCTACGCCGGCACCGCCGCGGACCTGAAAAAGGTCTACGAGACCCTTAGCACCCGCCTGACCGTGGTGAAAAAAGAAACTGAAGTCTCCGCCCTCGCCGCGCTGCTGGCCGCTGCGTTCGCCCTGCTGTCTGCAGGCCTGTCATTGGCTTGGCACCAGCGGGTGTTTTGACCTGATTACGCTCGTCGGCCAGAGGCTGATTTGATGTGTCAAAAACCTCAAAAACAAACCGAAACGTCCGCCGAGCGTATTGGCGCCCCTCACCAGCGTCTACAGCATCAAAATTTAAGCAGCAAGTTAAATTTCAACGCACGCTGAGGCCATGCCCTTACTTCACCCGGCTCTGCTTGTGGCGTAGGCCTTGGTGATGGCGCTGTTTCTATCCGGCATGGCTGCAAATAATGAAAGCGGTGCTACCCGTGCGCGGCGGTGAAGGCGTGTTTGCTCTGCTGTCTGCAGGCCTGTCACCAGTGGATTTTTTGAGTTGACACCGCTATTAAATCAGTACCTGCTACCGCTTGTTTTGATTGGCTTAGACGCCGATTTGATGCATGAAAACGCTCAAAAAAAGCCCCGGAACGGCCCCACAAGCCTTTTGGGGCACTTGCCCAGCCCCTGCAGCTTCAAAATTTAACATGCAGGTTAAATTTTAACGGTGCCCTCACTTCATCTGACATTCCCGGCGCAGCAGCGCCAGGGCTTATTCTGTTGCTTTGCAAGACCTGACCCCAGGCTTTCTTACAAGACCTGACCCCAGGCTTTCTTCAATGCTGGGTAGAACGCCATTCGTCTTCAAATAATCAACCGTCGTTCCATAGCAATTGGTGTTGTGAACCCAAGCGCCTAAACTGCCTACATAGTAGGTGTGAAAATCTTCTACTTCGAAGTTATAGACTTTGGTGCGATATGTCCACTCTTCTGTCTGCGCAGGGTCATCCCCACGGTAAGTAAAAGTATCGTCCTCAGGCAAATATTGACTGAACCCTGATTCAGTCCAATACAAAATATTCGAACCGTCCTTGATGTTTACGATGTAGCCTTCCTCGCTATCTATTTTTGATTCCAATGCGAGATCGGGTTGATTGGTTTTCCAAAGACAATCTACCCTACTTGACGTTACTCTTGCCTGTTCGCCCGTTTTTAGTTCGATCAGTGCGCCAGGGAAGAGTTCGTCGGCACGAGTCCAGCCGATTTTTAGATGATCTAAAAATCCTTCTGGATATCCGGATTTATCTATTTCGGGCACCCAGAAAGGATGGTTGCCCGTGACTATTAAGACGTCATGCTGCCATCCACCAAAGCGGTCGTTAAGCCATTCACCACTTTTGCGCCAAGAATATTTAATACGAACAACAGCCTTATCTTCAAAACTAAACGTATTCACCACACGCTTGTAGGCCTGCTCCCCTTCGCCGCTTTCTGGTTTAGATAGCACCCAATCACCCACCTGGATTTGCTCAATCGGCTTCAAGCCGTCTTTTGTATGAACCAGCGTACCAGCTACGAAGCAAGCTCCTGCCTCAGTGATCGTGCGGGGTGTGAGTATGGGTTGCCCGACCATCGCTTTGGCTTTCTCAATCACTTTCTTGTACAGCACATCACCAGAGAATTCCTTGCCAAGAGTTTGCAGTAATTCATTGAAGGTGCGAATAGCACACAGCCTCGGGGTCCGGTCTTGCAAAGCAACATTCATCATAGTTTTAGGCTCGATCATGGGCAGGTATTAGGACTTTGGGTTTGACGATTCGACTGACCGTAGCGTAGTGAAGATTAAAGGCTTGAGCAATCTCCTGTTGGCTGTCTCTGCCTGTGGCGTACGCTTTGGTGATGGCGCTGTTTCTATCCGGCATGGCTGCAAATACTGAAAGCGGTGCTGCCCGCGCGCGGCGGTGAAGGTGTGCTTGCTCTGCTGTCTGCAGGCCTGACATTGGCGTGGCAGCAGCGGGGGTTCGGAGTTGATACTGCTATCAAATCAGGAGCTAGTCAGGATTTAAACACCTGGGCCGGTGGCTGGTTTGAGGGATTGCCAAATAGGTATTGAGACCGTCTCATCCCAAAGCCGTGGACAGGTGATGCAGCCGGTCTGATCAGCCAGAGGGCACTTGATCCTTCGCTGAAAGATGAACAGCAACGAATCGCGCAGGTTGTTGGCGCTTTTGGAGTTACAGTGCGTCTTGCGGTGCAGCCTGGCCAGGTAGCAGCGCAGTCTGTTGTTCATGCTTTCGATGGTGTGCGTGTACGCCTTGCCTTTGATGTGCTGGGCTCTGCGAAAGATGTGGTTGTAGCAGGGGTACTGGTCGGTGGCGTAAGTGATTGAAGTGCTGCGAGGAATCT